>QCNQ01000006.1 GCA_003213155.1 Pelagibacteraceae bacterium AG-426-G02
TTGTTCTATGACAAAAATATTTTGAGCACCAATTGCTAATATTAAACTTAATCCTGTTAAAAAACCTAATAAAGTAAACTCCATAAATTATATATTCGAATTTTTCGAACTTACTTTAAATCTTTAGAAAATAAAAATAATTATCAAGTTTCAGGGATAAATAATAAACATAGCCCATTATTACAAAATCTTTTACCAGTTGAGCTTGGCCCATCGTCAAAAACGTGTCCATGATGAACACCACACTTAGCGCAATGATATTCGATCCTTTTCATACCAAATGAATAATCTACTTTTGTTTTAAAAGCTCCTGGTAAAGCTTCACTGAATGATGGCCAACCAGTGCCACTATCAAATTTAGCCTCTGAGGAAAATAATTTGTTTCCACAATTTGCACAATGATAAAAGCCTTTTCTTTTCTCTTGCAGTAATTCACTAGTAAATGGTCTTTCAGTACCTTCGTTAAACATAATTTCTTTTTGTTTACTGGTAAGGTTCTGATTGATTATTTTTTTGGTTTCTGAAAGTACAAATTTATATGGATACAAAATCCATGATAAACAGGATACACCAACAATCTTTAATAGATTTCTTCTATTACTCATTAAAACACGATTGAAAATAATTTAATAAAAATTATTCAGGATTTGCCGTTAATGTTTTAATTTCTAAAATGTTTTCGTTGGGGTCTTTAACAAAGAAAGTTTCTTGCTCATACTTTGTGCCTTTAAATCTTAAGTAAGGCTCATCATAGTATTTTGCACCTTTATCTTTTAATCTTTGTTTTAAAGTATCAAAATCTTTTCTAGATAAATGAACACCAAAGTGAGGCACTGAAACATTACCCATATCAACATCGTGTCTTTCATTATCTAATTTATGTTCACTTGCATGAAGTGTTAATTCATTTCCCCAAAAATCAACATCAGCCCACTCTTGAGCAGAATTGTCTAATCTGCAGCCTAATGTTTCGCTGTAAAATTTTTTTGCTGTCTCTAAATCACCGCATGGTATTGCTAAATGAAAGCAGTTTGTGTTTTTGTACATAATTTCTCCTTTAAATACTTAACAAAATAACTATATAAGCATTAATTTTTTAAATCAAGTTGACAAATAATAATGAATGATTTTTTACAATCTATAATAGACAGAGACCCTGCGGCAAAATCAAAGGTGAGTTTGATTCTTACCTACCCAGGAGTAAAGGCTATTTTTTTTCATAAAATTGCAAATTTTTTTGCAATCGCAAAATTTGATTTAGTTGCAAGAATCATTTCTCAATTTTCAAGATTCTTAACTGGTATAGAGATTCATCCAAAAGCAAAAATAGGAAAAAATTTATTTATCGATCATGGCATGGGTGTTGTAATTGGTGAAACCTCCGAGATAGGAGATAACGTCACGATCTATCACAACGTTACACTTGGTGGGATTGCTCCAAGTATTAATGCAAATGATCAAAGAAATGTTAAGAGACACCCAACATTAGAAGATAACGTAGTTGTTGGATCTGGTGCTCAAATTTTAGGACCAGTTGTTATTGGAAAAAATTCTTTAATAGGTGCAAATGCAGTGGTTACAAAAAATGTTTCTGAGAAATCCATCATGGTTGGAATTCCAGCCACAAGAGTTGGGGATGCCACAAAAGGATTTCAACCTTATGCGGTTACTGATAAAGATAAAGACAATGACACAAATTAAAAATAACTTTCTTGAGTCGATTGGAAATACTCCTTTAATTAAATTAAAAGCAGCTTCTGAAATCACAGGATGTCATATTTTTGGTAAAGCAGAATATCTTAATCCAGGTGGATCAGTTAAAGATAGAGCTGCTCTTGCTTTAATTAAAGACGCACAGGAAAAGAAATTAATTTCAGAGGGTGGAATTGTAGTTGAAGGAACTGCTGGTAATACTGGAATTGGTTTATGTCTTTTAGGAAATTCTTTAGGTTATAAAACAATTATTGTGATGAATGATAATCAAACACAAGAAAAAAAAGATACTTTAAAAAACATTGGTGCAGATCTTAGGTTGGTACCACCCAAACCATATAAAGATGATGGCAATTATGTAAAGGTTGCAGGTCGTCTTGCTGAAGAATTAAAAAGTACTAATAACAATGGTGTAGTTTGGGCAAATCAATTTGATAACACTGCTAATGCAAAAGGTCACTATGAAACCACAGGACCAGAAATCTGGGAACAAACTGATGGTAAGATTGATGGTTTTGTTTGTGCTTCTGGAACAGGTGGAACTATTGGTGGTGTAAGTAAATTTTTAAAAGAAAAAAATAAAGATGTTAAGATTTATTTATCTGATCCGACAGGTTCTGCTCTTTATAATTATATTACAAATGGTGAATTAAAAGCTGAAGGAGGATCAATTACTGAAGGAATTGGTTCAAGTCGAGTAACTAAAAATTTTGCTGAGGCAAAAATTGATGGTGCTTATTCAATTAGTGATGAAGAGTCATTACCAATACTTTATGATTTAATTCAAAATGAGGGTTTAAGTTTAGGAACCAGTTGTGGTGTAAATATTGCAGGTGCAATTAGACTTGGAAAAGAACTTGGCCCCGGAAAAACTATTGTAACTATTCTTTGTGATAAGTCTGATAAATACAACTCAAAGATGTTTAATAAATCTTTTTTAAAGGAAAAAAACCTTCCAATACCCAGCTGGCTATAATATCGCATATCAGCCATGTAACAAAACAGTTACATTTTTAGAATAATATTAATTAACATCGAGGGGTCATGAAGAAATATATAGCAATAATACTATCTCTTTTAATTTTTACTTCTGCACATGCAGGTATGAGTAAAGATGACAAATCTAAAGCCTGGGATTGTATTGGAATTTATATGGCAAATTACTTTTTACCATCTGGTGAAAAATTTGAATATGGCATGAAAGAAAAATCTATTTCAACAGTAAAAGTTTTAAAAACGTATGCTCTTGAAATTGGAATTCCAGAAAAAGAATGGGATGAAGGAGTAAATAAAGCAGTTGATAAACATTATGGCTCCAAATACGACCAAGCTAAAACTGAAAAATGTCATACATTTGTTGAAGCTTTAGTTCCGAATGGAGCTGAAAGAGTTAAAAAAGTAGTTCAGACTTTGTATTAATTTAAAAGGAGAAAAAATGGAAAAAGAAATGTTAGTATTCCTTAAACTTAAAGAGGGTAAATTAGAAACTTTCATGGGATGGATGCAATCAGATGAAGGGATGGGTGTTAGAAAAAGTGTTGCCTATCCAGAAAAAACTGTTGGAGCCATGATTCCAGATAAAAGTGGGATGTTATTTAAAGTGAATGTTCATAATGAAGCTGGAATGAAAGAATTTGTAACTGGAAACAATCCTACGGCGAAGGCTATTTATGCAGAATGTGTAGAGAGCGCTAAATTATATGAATTATCTGAAGTAAATTTATAAGGAGAAAAAATGAAAAAAATAATTTTAACGCTTTGTTTGGTCTTATTTGTTAGCTCAGCCTATGCAGGTTCATGTCCGATGTTAGCTAAAAATATTGATGAAAAAATTAAAAAAGCTCAAGAACTTAAAGATCAGGGTATGGCTGCCCACAATAGTGGTGATCACGCTGAGTCTGAAAAACTTTTAAAAGAAGCTCTTGCTCTTTTTAAAAGTTAAATAGAAAGGAAAAAAATGAAAAACTATATGGTAACTCACACTTTCAAATCTAAAGAAATGAAAGATAAATTTAGCGAAACAGTAGCCTCAATGAAAATGGAGGATATTATTAAATCAATGACTAGTGATAAAGCTGCGTGTCAAATGACTTGGAATACACCAGCTGATACGATGCAAATGTTTTGCTGGTGGAAAGGAAATAGTGAGGAAGATATAATAAATCAACTAGGTCAAATGAATGACTTCTTTGAACCTCACAAATTTACTGAGTGCACTGACCAGGTAATGGATTATAACGCAAAATAGGGATAAATAATGAAAGCAATTTACACAAGAACCATCGGAGTTTATGATGACAAGCTTGGTGAGGCAATGGAAATTTCCAAAGGTTTAGCTGAAGTAAGAAAAAAACATTATCCTGATCATGAAGTTTATTTTTCTTTTCAAATTGGTGGAAATCCAAGAACAGTTAGAGAAACTCTTGTAGGAGAACAGTTTACAGACAAAGCATTTGAAAATGATCAAAACATGTCTGCAGATCCTAAATTTATAGAACTTCAAAAAAAAATGAAGGGTGTTTTTAAAGAAGGTACAATACAAGATGAAATGAGAATGGTCTTTAACGACTAGGAGATAAAATGATAGAAAAATTTAATGGAATATTTTATTTAGCAGTTTTTATAATTCATTTTATAGGGTTTGCTTATTATGGTTTTAGATGCGTTTTACAGACAAAGTCCTTCTTAGATAAATATGGTATCGATGATACTGGTGCAGGAATGGTTAGATTTTTTGGATCAATATTTCTTGGTTCAGTAGTTATGGCTATTTATGTTGGTTTTATAAGACCTAATGGTTTAGAGACAACATGGGCATTCTTTAACTTGATCTTTTTGCAAAACTTATCTGCATTTATTGTTGGCTTTTATAATACAAAAATTAATAAACTTGGACACACAGACAAAACATCAGATGAGGGAATTTATGCTCCATTAGTTTTGACTATACTTAGTGCTGTGATGATCTATGGTTTTAGTGACAAAATTTATATTTAACAACAAAGGAGTATAAAATGTCGATGTTAGAGAAATATACCAATGCAATTGATAAAAAAGATGAGTCAACCATGAATGAACTTTTGCATGATGACTTTAAATTCACAATGCACAAATCAGGAAACACCATAGGTAAAGCTGATGTTATAAAGTGGGCAATGAGCGGTGATATTAACCAAGATAAAGCCAGAGTAGTCTATGAAAATGACGAAATTGGAGTTCACCATTCAATAGTTACATTCAATGACGGAAATGTTGAGGCAGTAATGGCAGTTTATAAATACAAAGATGGAAAAATTATAAGTTTAGAGACTGGCGCCACTCCAATGCCAAAATAGGTGAGTCAATTACTCTTTATTTGTATAGCTATAACTGCACTTGATATTTTTTTAATCATCTACGCTTTGACTATCCCACTTTATCCGAAAAAATGGCGAAAAGAGGTAAATAAAAAATACAAAAATGAGACAGCAACTGGAGTAACAATAATTTTTGTAACGATGGCAGCTTGTTTTTTATGGGTAATTTATTTTTATTTCTTAATTTTTGATTTATAATTTTCTATGTTTCCAAAAAAATATTCAAAATTAATATTCATATTTTTTATGGGTCTTGGCATGAGCTTGATCATGACACTTATAATTACATATATCAATACAGGTTATGATGAACTTTATTATAAGAGATTTTTTAAAGCTTGGTCAGTAAGCTTACCTGTTGCATTAGTTGCCACAACGATTGTAGCTCCAATAGTAGAAAAATTTGTAGATAAAATTACCAAATAATAATACTCTTTATATTGTGAGTAATATAATTGCCTACATAGTTCTTATACTTGCAGTAATTTTGGGGACTGCAGCAAATGGTTTTGCTAAAGGAGCTAATGGTTTTACATTATTACTACCAAGCTTATTAACAGCAATAACAATAGTTGCTTGTATGTTTACATTATCAATTGTTATGAAAACTATTCCTGTGGGTATTACTTACGCCTCATTTGCAGGTCTATGTATTATCGCCACAACAATTGTTGGAGTATATAAATTTAATCAAATGCCAGACGTTTACACTATTGTTGGTTTAATTTTAATTATTTCAGGAGTGTTAATAGTTAATCTTCTTGGTAAAACAAATTAAATTTATGACTAATTTATCTGGATATATATTTCTTCTACTGGCAATTATCTTAGGCATTACTTCAAATGGTTTTTTAAAATCTACTAATGGATTTACCAATATTGGCCCAACAATTTTTTGTGCAATATCAATAGTTGCTTGTATTTTTTGTTTATCAAAAGCAATGAATATTATTCCTGTAGGTTTCACCTATGCTACGTACGGAGGACTAACAATTACTGCAGTAACTTTATTTGGCGTGTTTAAATATAATCAAATACCAAATCTCTATGGTATTATTGGGATAGCTTTTATTATTATTGGTGTAATTCTTTTGAATACTCTTGGTAAAACTACTTAGTTATTGGTCTAAGCATTTTTAAAATTTTATTGTGAATATTGTTACTAACTGAAGCAACAATATTTCCACCTTTAACCGCATCTGTATTTTTCCATGTACTAACAACTCCACCGGCTGCTTTTATAATTGGTATTAAAGGATGAATATCCCAAATTTTATTTCCACATTGAATAACCACATCTACTTTCCCTTCTGCAAGATGTGAGTAGCTAAGAGCATCTGCACAAGGAAATTGCATTAGTTTTAAAATTTTGGGGATTTTTTTTTGTTTATTTAAAGATAACATGCCATGAAAAGCTGCAGACATCTTTATATTTTTGAATAAGATTTTTTTATTAACTTTTATTTTTCTTTTTTTTCTTTGATCCACAACATATGCAACTTTATCTGACGCGTTATAATAATATTTTTTAAGAACAGGGTAGTTTGCCAGTCCAATTACAGGGTTCCCTTTATAATTCAAAGAAATTAAGTT
Organism: Pelagibacteraceae bacterium AG-426-G02; assembly: GCA_003213155.1. Classification (GTDB taxonomy): domain Bacteria; phylum Pseudomonadota; class Alphaproteobacteria; order Pelagibacterales; family Pelagibacteraceae; genus Pelagibacter. Next base: position 6,663 of record QCNQ01000006.1, read on the forward strand.
ACTCCAAGTAGGATTACCAATTACATAAGATCTGGTTCCATCTATTGGATCAATTACCCAGGTAAAATCACTTTTGGTTTTCTTTTTGCCAAATTCCTCACCTATGACTTGGTGATTAGGAAACCTTTTTCCTATCTCTTTCCTGATAAATTTTTCAAAAGCTTTATCTGAGGTTGTAACAGGATCGAATCCTTTGCCTCTTAATTTGTTAGAGACTTTAAAAGTTCTATTGAGCTTAGAGTAATAAAACTTAGTAAGTTTTCTAGCTAAACCATCAACAAATTTAGAATACCTTTTAAAATCTGATGAATTTAATTTTGACACATGGGACTATTACTATTTAATTTATATTGATTAAAGTAAAATTTTAAATAATTCTCTTATTATTGTATGAAAATAGAATTAACCGATAACAAAGTGTTTTTTGAAAAACAGGGTGCAAAAAAAGAAATTCACCCTTTTTGGCTAAGAGAACGGGTGAATAGCGAGAACTTTTTAGATCAAAAAACTCAACAAAGATTATTTGATCCAACAATGCTTAAAAATAGCTCAGAAATTTCAAAAGTGATTATTTCGGATAAATTTCTTGAGGTAAGTTTTAAAGATGGTGCATACGCAAAACTAGTTATCAAAAATATACTTAAAGAATTTGAGAAAGATAATGAATTATACTTTATCAATAAAATTTCATGGAAATCAGACTTTCAAAATAACAATATTTATAAGTTTAATAAAAACTTTTTTGGGGAAAAAATAATGTATGAGTCTTTACTAGACTTTTATAAATATGGATTTGTTATATTTGAAAATGTTCCTACCCAAGATAACTTTATTGTCAATTTTGCTAATTCAATTGGGAGTATTAGACGAACTAACTTTGGCGAGTTTTTTAATGTTAAATCAAAACCAAATCCAAATGATCTTGCCTATACTTCATTGCCTTTAGCACCACATACTGACAATCCTTATAGAAAACCAGTGCCCTGTATACAATTGCTGCATTGCATTGAAAATGAAGTTGGTGGTGGCTTATCAACATTAGTTGATGGTCTTGCTGTAACGGAAGAATTAAAAAAAGAGCATCCAACTTTTTTCCAAATTTTGACCGAAATCAAAGTTAGATTTCAATTTGTCGATGATAATGTTGTTTTAGAAGACTGGGCAGAAATGATCCAACTTGATGAAAACGGAAGACTTAAACAAGTCAGATTTAGTCCTCGATTAGATTTTGTGCCCTTAATGGATAAGGAAAAATTAGAATTATATTACGCAGCTAGAAACAAAATATCGGAAATGTACAACTCAGAAAAATTCAGAGTTGAATTTAAATTAAAACCTGGTGATCTATTGATGATGGATAACTATAGACTTCTTCACGGCAGAACCGAATATAATGCTAATGAAGGTAATCGATTTTTACAAGGTTGCTATATAGATTATGATAGCACTGAGGGAAAACTTAAACACTTGAAAAGAAAATTTAATATATAGATTATTTGTTAAAGCAATTGTTAACCAATATTGCCATTAATATCCAAATTACAAATGTTTCCCCATGACTAAATGTGTAATCAGCTCCAGCAAAACCTGCTGCAATATTGATAGCGTAAATAATTATCGTAGAAACAATTAAGCTTACAAGTAAGTTAATTAATCCTTTTACATATTTCATAATGAAACAATATAGATATTAAAACTCAATGCAATTTTAAATTTTCTATTTTTAAGTGAAGTTTTTTTAAGATGTGGGAAGACTAATAAATAGTTAGGTTGTATTCAAGAAATATATTTAATTAATTTGCAAATAAATATCTTGAATACAACCTTGCTGAAATTTAACTTCTAATTAAGGAGGTAGTTTTAATGAATCAAATGCCACCTGACACTTAGCTGGGTAGCTTTATATTTCATAAAAACGAAAACAAAAAACTTAAAGTCCATTCGGACTTAAATGCCATCAAGGCGACTTAAGGGAGCTCTTTTGGCTGGAGAGCAAAAGGGCGACCCCTTAAGTAAATTGAATTTACTTTTTTAAAATTCGGCAAATTAATTTATCTTTAAAATTTAGTCTTTTGTTATATTTCCTGCTGATTTCGTTTATTCCTTTTAAAATATCTGCACTACTTAAATTCAATAATGTTGAAATGTATCGATTTTTAATCATTTCCACATATTTCTCTCTCGATATCTTTACTTTGAAAGAAAACGTCTTCGAAACACTTCCGGGATATAAACCATTTACATATTTCAGTATCCTTTCATCTCTTTTAAGCGATTTATTTAATTTTGTTTTCATTTTTAAAAAAGTTGGAATTTCATTTTTAGATGTGGCCAAGGTAAATATTGCTATCCGACCATCAAAATTAAGGCAACTCATACATAGTAAAAGTAGTTTTTTTATATCTTTAAGTGATAAAAAATGAATTGTTTGTTTTAGTAAAATTAAATCAAATTTTTTTCTATTCTTTTTGAAATAATTTATTGCGTCAGTTTTATTAAAAATAATTCTTTTATCTCGATCTTTGTGTTGCTCAATATCAATACCTATTGGCTTATTAACCAACTTAAGCTTAGATGTTAGATTTCCTAATATCTTACCTCTTCCACATCCAATATCTAAAATTTCAGAATTCTTATTGAGTTTAGTTTCTTTAATTAAGAATTTGTTAAATGATTTAATATAACTAGTTGATGAAAGCCAAGTCTTATTGTCCCAATTCTTTAATGACACGCAATATTAAATTTTTTTAATCGCCAATAATTATAGGGCCAAGGAGTTAAAAAACCAGCTAAGAGCATAATTGGCACAACCCACCATGTTAATATAGCACCACCAGTTAAAAAGTAATCAGTTAAGTTCATAGCAACTTCCATACTTATCATTGATATAAAACTCATTCCAATTGCAGTTTTAAAAGCTTTGGAAAAATCAAAACTTTGTCTCATTAATATAATTGTTTCCAAAATGATACTTGTAATCAAACCATTAATGATAGCTAAAATCATAATTCCTAAAACAGGAAATGGAATTTTTGATAGCTGAAAAAATAAAATTGTACCTAAGTCACCAATTGCACAACCCAATAAACACCAAGCGGTGTTTTTAGCACTTCTTTTCCAAGTGTGTTTGCATGACCAATGAAAATTAGCCTTCGCAGTTGTGTCCATTAAGTTAATTTATATCAACTTTAGCAATCATTCCAACTTGATAATGACCAGGAACATTGCAAGCTACTTCAATGTTAACTGCGTTATCAAATTTCCAGATGATTTCTCCCTTTTGTTTTGGTTCAAGTAAAACACTATTGCTATGTGAATGGGCCATAGCTTTATCCGTTTTTGCCATTTTTTTCATTTTTTCTTTATCAATGGAATCAGCTAAAAGAATTTCATTTTCAACCATTTTCATCATTTCTGGTTGATGTTTCATGTGCATCATTTTATTTGCAATATTAAATTCATGAACAAGCATACCTGCATTTTCAACTTCAAATTTTATTGTTTCACCTGATTTAATCTGAAATGAACTTGGTTCATAATAATTGTCATACATTACAACTTTAATTGTTCTTGAAACCTCGCTCTCTTTACCTTTTGTGCCAATTTTCATGTTTTTATCTGCGTAGGCAAATGTATTGAAAAATAAAGTTATTAATAAAATTTTAAGTAATTTCATATCTAAGAAAATAATTTTTTAAAATGTTTTAACAATGGGTCAATTTGTACTATTATGTTATTATACTAAGATGATTTTCAAACAATTATTCGATACAAAATCTTCGACATATACTTATTTAGTTTCATCCGGAGAAGGTAGAGAAGCATTGCTTATAGATCCCGTAATAGAAAATGTTAGTGAATATATAAATTTGCTTAAAAAATTAGATTTAAAATTAGTAAAAGTAATTGATACTCATATTCACGCTGATCATGTAACAGGAGCATCTAAGCTCAAAGATATTACTAAATGTTCTACTATTATGGGTGCACACACTCCTGCAGATGCCGTTGAAATTAAAGTAAAAGATGATGAATATATTAATCTAGATAATCTGAAAATTAGAGCGATGTATACTCCTGGACATACTTCAGATAGTTATAGCTTTTTAATGGATAATTATCTTTTTTCAGGTGACACTCTTCTAATTAACGGGACTGGTCGAACAGACTTTCAAAATGGTAGTTCAAAAGATGCTTATAATTCAATTTTTAATAAACTTTTAAAATTGCCTGAGGAAACTCTTTTGTACCCTGCTCATGATTATAAAGGTGAAAAAGTAAGCACCATTGGAAAAGAAAAAAAACAAAATCCAAGATTACAAGTAAGCAGTGTTGATGAATATATTGAAATCATGAACAATCTTGATTTAAAAAAACCTGCTCAGATTGATTACAACGTATCTAAAAATATTAATCTAGGTGTTTAAATTAAATCGAGGACTCTAAAGCTTTATAAATTAGTGCTTTACTAGTTTCACCAAGACTTCGATAAACTTCTTTATTATCTTTAAAAATTAAAAGTGTGGTTTGATATTGTACATTAAAGAAATTAGCAATTTCTTTATTTGTGACATCGAATGAAAAATATTCAATATTTTTAAAATCATTTTTTGCTTTTTGCAAAACTTTCATTTGACTAGCACATGACATGCAATACTTAATCCATGAGCTAACTACTACAACTTTGCCTTCAGATTGTGCTTTATCAAATAATTCTTTTTTAAAAGTTGTTTCTTTTTCCATGGCGTTGACATTGAATGCAAATAAAAGAAAACAAAAAGTTATAATTTTTTTCATAATTGCTTATACAACAAATATTAAAAACCAATAAGAAGCTAATCCTGAAAATATTGTCGCAATTATACTTCTAGAGAAAATACCAATAACCATAGCAATTATTGCAGCTAATATCTTTGGATTATCATCTATTTCGAACAAGCCTTTGTCATTAATAAAAATTGCTGGAAAAATTATTGCAGGAAATATTGCAGATGGCACAAATGACAATATCTCTCTAATTCTATCATTAAACATTTCCTTTTTAATTAAAGCTATCATGGAAAATCTTGTTAAATACGTAATCAGTCCACAATATAAAATTAATGCCCAGTTGCTCATGCTTTTTTATTTTTCGTTGTTAAAATCATTGCAGTGAATAACCCTGCTAAAGCAGCAACTATGACGTATGCTTTAAAAGGAATATAATTATATCCAAATGTAGCAACCAATCCTGAAACAATTATCACAATCACATTTATAAATTTTCTAAAATCATTAACTAATAAAGCCAAGAAAGTTAAAGGAACTGCAAAACTTAGACCAAGTTTTTCAGGAATTGCTGCTCCAAGTATAATTCCTAAAAATGTTGTTGATTGCCATATCACCCAACAAGTAGCTCCCCCACCCACTAAATGAAAATATCTATTATTTTCTTTATTCTTTTTTAAATATTCATTTGAAATTGCAAATGCCTGATCAATTAAAAAGTATGAAATAATAATTTTCCAGATTAATTTTAAATCTGACAGATGTTCAGATACGACCGCACCATAAAGCAAATGTCTTGAATTAACAGCTCCAACTGAACTTATTATTACTAAAGATGAAGCTCCTCCTGAAAATAATTGCAATAATACTATTTGCGAAGCACCACCAAAAATAATTAGAGACATTGCCATTGTTTCAATTGGAGTAAATCCAATATCAATAGCCAATACGCCAAATATCAAACCAAATGGAACCACTGGTATCATAAGTGGGCTTACATCAATAATTCCCTTTAAAAAAACTTTAAAGTTACTTTTCATTTTCTAAAAGGTTTTTATTAGAAGCAAACTATATGATCAATATGAATTGGTCTTTTAATACCAAATTTTTCATCCACTTCATGTTGGTGTATATGGTGTGAGTGAACAAATACTGGAATTAAAGTATTACTTGGAGCTCTAAGAGTATAAATAAAATTAGTGCCTCTAAATTTTCGATCAACTACCTCAAGTTTTAAATTACTTGTATCATCATGCTCTAAATCTTCTGGCTGAAGTAATAGTTGCACATTGGCACCTTCTGGATACTCTTTTATAAAATTCCCTTCAATAGTACCTAAATCCCAGTTTTCTAAAGTATTTTTTCCAGTCACCTTTGCTGGAACTAAAATTCCTCTATTTAAAAAATTTACTACTTCAATAGAATTTGGCAAATGATAAACCTTGTAAGGATCATCAAATTGTTTCAGTTCTTGATTTAAAATTATTCCGCATTTAGACCCTAAATAAAATGCCTCATAAGAGTCATGGGTAACAATGATTGTTGTGATCTTTAATTTATTTAAAATTTTTTTTAATCTTACTTGGATTTCTTCTTTAAAACTTTGATCTACATTTGATAATGGCTCATCAAGTAACAACAAGTCTGGCTGCATTATTAATGATCTTGCTAATGAGGCTCTTTGTGCTTCACCGGCACTTATTTCATGCGGGTATTTATTAAGAATGTGAAATATGTCTAATAAATCTACTATTTCCTTTAAACTAATTTTTTTCTCTTTTTTTTCCTTATTTCTTTCAGAACCGAGCGAAATATTTTTTTCAATAGTGTAATGTGGGAATAGACTGTTGTCTTGAAAAGCAAGTGAAACATTTCTTTCTTCTGGCTCTAAGTTAATATTTTCAGAAGATAAAGTTTTACCATTTAATATGATTGATCCTTTTTTTAATTTTTCGAGGCCCGCAATCGTTCTTAAGATTGTAGTTTTCCCTATTCCTGAGGGACCTAAAAGACATATTACGTCACCTTGATTTTCAATTGCAAAAGAAACGTTTTTAACTTTAGTTTTGTTACCTACATTAAAATCAACGTTGTTAACTTCAAAAAAATTTTTAGTCATTATTATCTCTTAAAATATATTTAGATGTAACAATTATGAAGAAAGTTGCAATCAAAATCAAAAATAGTGAAGGTACCGCAGCAGCCTCAAGTAAATCCTCTGATGCAGAAATATAAGCTGTTGTTGCAAAAGTTTCAAAATTAAAGGGTCTTAAAATGAGAGTAATTGGTAGTTCTCTTATTATTTCTAAAGAGACTAATATTCCAACAAACAACAAAGAATTTCTCAAAAAAGGAATATGAATATTCATAAAAGTTTTTCTTTTAGAGTAACCAAGTAAATATGAGCTTTCATCGACTGAAATATTAATTTTTTCATAGCCTGATTTTATTCCGTTATAAGCAAGAGAATAAAATCTTATAAAATATACAAGCACTAATCCAAGGATTGATCCTATAAAAACTTTTTTGATAGAAACAAAACCCAAATTTTTAATCACACTATTATCAAACCATGCAATGAAGGTTATGAATGCGACAGCTAAAATAACTCCAGGAATTGCATAACCTGAAATAGATAATGTGGATAAAATATTTAATGTTTTATTTTTATTTACTCTGTTTCCATAATTGGAAACTAAACCAAATATTATCAACAGCAGACTTGATAAAATTACTAAATAAAGAGTATTCATTAATAAATCTAAGATTTTTAAATCAAACAAATTTTCTGGAAATTTAATTGTCCAATACATCATCTGACTAAGCGGAAATAAAAAGCTTAAAAAGAATACTAAAAAACAAAAAGAGAATGCTAAGAACGCTTTTTTTACCCGAAAGTTGTATTTTTTGTTTTTGTTTAAATCCTGCCTTAGTATTGAAGTGATATTTGGCGTTTTTTCTCGATAAATTTTCTAAAATAAATAGTGCAAAAATAAATAACAATAAAAAGAACGATAATTGATTTGCAAATGCTAAATCATCAAAAGCAATCCATGAATTATAGATACCCGTAGTCAATGTATTTATTGAGAAGAAATCTACTGCACCAAATTCAGCTAGTGTTTCCATAGCCACTAGCGATAAGCCAGCAACTATAGCAGGCCGTGCTGCTGGGAGAATAATTGAGTAAAATGCCTTAAACTTTGTAAAACCCAGGTTTTTTCCCAAATCAATTATGTTTTGTGACTGATATAAAAATGACGCTCTAGCTAAAATATAAACGTAGGCATAAAGTGAAAAAGAAATTGATAATACCACACCCAATAAACCATCAAATTTAGGAATATTTTGGTTGTAATTACCCTCACCAAATAAATTTTTTAAAATAGTATAGGCAGTTCCATAATTTTCAAAAAAAGCTGTTAAAGAATACGCATAGATATAAGGGGGTACAGCAAAAGATAGAATAAGTGCCCATTTAAAAAAATTACTAAACGGAAAATTAAAAAATGAAACTAAGTAAGCTGATCCTGTCCCTATAATAAAAGTTAAAATTAAAACACTCACCAATAAGATCAGGGAATTGAAAATATACTCCAATAAAAAAGTATCTTTTAATACTTGATAGTAATTAGAGGTATTATCAAAAAAACTAGAAAAGACAGTTAAAATTGGAATGATTACAAATAATGAAATTACAAAAGAAGATATATACCAAAAATTTATTCTCATAATTTATAATCCGCCTTATAAACATGAAAGTATTATGTTCAAGGCCTTAATAAGGAGACAACTTAATTAAGGCGCTTGAACACCCAGAAAATCAAAAATCAAATACTTTTAGGATATGCGGAACCTCCTCAGTTTTAATTTCTGAAAGCTTTCTGTTATTTACTCTTCTATTGATTTTTTCACACTCCAAACTGCATGGGGAACATGCTTTGGAAGATTTATTTAAATCAATTTCAGAAATAAATTTCTTTTGTTCTTCCATTTGCTATTTCCACCCAGCAGCTGTCATTACTTCAACTGCAGCAGCTTGATTTTTTCCATAAGAAGCTAATTTAGTTTTCATATCTTGTTTGAAATCTAATCCTAAATTATTGACTACTAATGGACTTGGTGAAACACCATCAATCATTGGGAACTCAAAAGTATTGTTTGTAAAATGCTCTTGAGACTCTGGAGTTAATAAAAACTCTACAAGTTTAACAGCGTTAGCTTTGTTGGGTGCACCTTTTACTAAAGCAGCACAACTAACATTCATGTGCGTTCCTCTATCATTTTGATTAGGAAAGAAAGCTTTAACTTTTTTTGCTGCTTCCTGTTGCTCTGCACCTTTTTTACCAGATAACATAAGAGCTAAGTAGTAAGTATTAGCTACCGCAATGTCAGCCTCACCAGCTGCGACTGCCATTATTTGTGCTCTATCATTACCTGTTGGTGTTCTTGCCATGTTGGCAACAACTCCTTCAGCCCATGCTGCTGTTGCAGCTTTCCCGTTATTTTTAATTAAAGACGCTACAAGAGATTTATTATAAATGTTGCTAGATTTTCTTATTACTAATCTACCTTTCCATTTTGGATCAGCTAAACCTTCATAAGTCATTCCCGATAATTCAGCACCAGTTACTCTTTCTGGTGAGTAATAAATTATTCTTGCTCTTTTTGCGATTCCAACCCACTTATTTGTTCTAAAGCTTTTTGGAACAGCATCTTTAATAGCTGCAGATGTTAAACCACCTTGAAGTGCACCTTTTGCATCCATTGCACCACATCTTCCTGCATCTGCAGTGATGTATAAGTCAGCAGATGAGTCTGCACCTTCGCTAATGATTCTTTTTTCTAAAGCACCCGATTTTCCGTTTATCAAATTAACTTTAATCCCAGTCATATTTGTAAACTTAGAATAAAGCTCAGAGTCTGCTTTATAATGTCTTGCATTGAAAACATTAACCTCGTTAGCAATTGCAAATGATGATGCAATTACTGAAAAGATTAACGTAATAATTGATATCTTCCTCATTTATTCTCCGTTATTCCTAGTTCTTCCGCATAATTTAATGAGAATGAGAACTATTCTCATTGAGAATGATTATCAATCGCAATAGTGTCGCAGTCTATTGGGACTTCCAGTCGCCTATTTTGCTAAATAAGAAATTTCTAAAAGCTGTCACTCTAGCTGTGTTTTTTAGAGATTGAGGATAAACAAAGTGTGCTTCCGTGATTGGTCCCTCTGATTTTGGAAGGACTTTAATTATATTTCTTGAATTACTAACAAGATATTCTGGTAATGCAGCTAAACCAACACCAGCTTCTACTGCTAAAAGCAGTCCCATTACGCTATTAACCTTCATAATAGTCTTTCGCTTTTTACCATCATGCATTCCTAATTTAAGCGCCCAATCTGGATTATAAACTGGTGATGGAGCCCCTTTACCAAAAGATATAAATTTATGCTTATTTAAATCAGCTATAGTCTTAGGCATACCATGTTTCTCCAAGTACTTATTTGAACCATATATAAAGTACTTAAGATCAATCAACTTTTTTTGGATATAATTTAGTTGTTTTGGTCTTCTCATAAAAATACCAATATCAGCTTGTCTAGTACTCAAATCTAACTCTTTGTCCTCAAAAATAAGCTCTATTTCTACTTCAGGGTTTAGACGCATAAATTCTTCAATTCTTGGTGTTAACCAATGTGTACCGAAACTTCTAACTGTTGTGATTGTTAATTTGCCAGTAGGTTTATTTTTTTGATCTCCTAGAGAGGTTTCAACTTCTTTTAATTTGCTAATAACCTCATGAGCAGTCTTAAACACATATTCTCCATTTTCTGTAAGTGTGAGCCCTCTTGCATGTCTTTCAAATAATTGAACTTTTAGATCCTGTTCTAAAGATTGAATTTGTCTACTAATTGCAGATTGACTAAGGTTTAAATTAACAGTGGCATTAGTAAAACTTCCTGCCTCCGCTACTGCATGAAAAATCTTAAGTTTGTCCCAATCCATTATTTATTTAAATCAACCAAAACTCTCCCAGAAATTTCACCCTTTAATATTTTAGGATAAGTTTCAATTAACTCCTCTAAGCTAACTGTTTGAACTGATTTTTCTATTAAATTAAAATCAATTAGTTTTGCTGCTTCACCCCAAATGAATTCTCTTCTTTTGATACTGCAATTAGCAGAGTCCATTCCCCAAAGTTTTATTCCCCGTAACATAAATGGAATAACATTAGTATTAAGCTCATTAGTACTAGCATTACCACAGACTGCTATAATCCCATTTGAATTTGTTTGAACAATCGCATTTGCTAAAATTTTTCCCCCGACAGTATCAACTACTCCATCCCATAAACCCTTATCTATAAGCTTAGGATCTTTATCAAATTCACTACGATTAATAACATTTTTAGCACCTAACGATTTTAGATAATCTGCTTTTGAGTCTTTGCCTGAAACAGCTGTTACATTGTATCCCATTTTATTCAGTATCATTACCGCAATACTTCCAACTCCCCCCGATGCTCCAGTAACTAAAACATCATTTACTTTTGCACCAAGTAATATTTCTTCTCTTGCTTTAATTGCAAATGCAGCCATCAAAGAAGTAAAGCCTGCAGTTCCTAAAATCATTGCTTGCTTACTTGTTAGGTCATCCGGTTTCTTAACTAAAAAATCACCATTGACTTTTGCCATTTGCGAGTAACCACCATAAAAGATTTCTCCAACTCTAAAACCAGTCAAAATTACTTGATCACCTGACTTAAAATTTGAATTTTCACTGTCAACAACAGTTCCTGAAAAATCAATTCCAGGGATGTGAGGAAATTCTTTTACTAATCTTCCACCATTTTTTAAAATCATTCCATCTTTAAAATTTAGATCTGAATAATCTACTTTGATAGTGACATCACCATGTTTTAAAAAACTTTTATCTACTGATTTTACTTCTCTTGTAAAGTTGTCACCTTCTTGATTTAAAACTAATGCTTTAAATTGATCTGACACTTTTAATCTTTTGAATTGCTAATTAACCTTAAATATCTATTTTGATAACTTAGATCTTCTTTGAATTGACCTAAATAATAATTTGTAACTGTTGTTGCTTGTTCTTTTTTAATTCCTCTCATAGTCATACACTGATGAGTTGAGTCTATTGTCACCGCTACTCCTTTGGCATCCAATGCCCCCATTAGTGTATTCGCAATTTGCATAGTTAATCTTTCCTGAGTTTGAAGTCTTTTTGAGAAAACTTCAACAACTCTTGCCAATTTACTTAACCCAACAACTCTTTCATTAGGGATATAAGCTACGTGCGCTTTACCTATAATTGGTGCCATGTGATGCTCACAATGACTTTGAACAGAAATATTCTTTTGGATAACCATGTCATCATACCCATCAACATCACCAAATGTTTTATCTAAAACTTGGATAGGATCTTCTTTATAACCTTTGAAATACTCTTTGAATGCTTTGACCACTCTTTTTGGTGTTTCTAATAATCCTTCTCTACTTGGATCTTCACCCATCCAAGCTAAAATAGTTTTAAAAGCTTCTTCAGCTTCCTTATCAGAAATCTTTTTAGAATTTTGGTTATTATCTATATCTTTAACTAATTTCATGGTGGGTTTTATACCTATAAATGCGTATTTTTAAAATATTTAATATATCGAGATATGTGCTACATAATCACCGAATATGTTCAAAAAAAGAGAAAATGTGCTGGAAATTGAAGAAGGGAATCTACTTTCTCCTAAATTTGATAACGATGGATTAATTCCTGTTATTACAATGTGTTCTCAAACAAAAGAAATTTTAATGCATGGTTATATGAATGTTGAAGCGTTAAAAAAAACTATCGAAACAAAAGAGGCTCATTATTACAGCAGATCAAGAAAAGCTATCTGGCATAAAGGTAAAACAAGTGGTTTTGTTCAAAAAGTAACTGAAATCAAAATTGATGATGACCAAGATTCTATTTGGTTAACTGTTGATATTGGTGATGGCGCTAGCTGTCATGTTGGTTATCGATCTTGTTTTTATAGATCTATTCCACTTGGACCAATTGAAAATGGACGAGAAGTACAGATGAAATTTACAGAAAAAGAAAAAAAATTTGACCCTGAAAAAGTTTATAAGGGCCAACCCAATCCAACTAAAATTTAATATCACTATGAGAGTATTTAATCCTTTTGGTCCTAAGATTGCTATAACTAAAATTCCAAAAAAAATAATAAATAAAATAAATAAAGAAGTGGATTTGATTGTAAATAATAAATCTAGATCAAAGAAAAGTGATTATTCTAAAGAACTTGTCGGTCAAGTAAAACAAGAGATAAGATTATCAAATAAATTTGTAAATAAACATATTCTGAAATTCATTAAATTAAATGTGAAAAAATATATCAAGCAATGTACCAATAAGGACGTAAAAAAAATGGATCTAAAAAGTTTTTGGGTGGTAAGACAATATAAGAATGAATATAACCCTGTGCATTTTCATAATGGTAATATCTCAGGAGTTGGCTATTTAAAGATACCAAAAAATATTACTAAAGGTACAAAAAGACTTAAAACAAACGGGACTATAGATTTTATCCATGGTTCAAAATCTTTTTTAAGTAATAGTTTACATAATCACAATCCTAAGGTTGGTGATATGATTATATTTCCAAATTATTTAATGCATACTGCTTATCCTTTTAAAAGAGAGGGTGAAAGAAGATCTTTTTCATTTAATTTAGATATTGATAAAAAAACATTCAACGTTTTCTATGGATAAAATTCAAAAAAATGTTCTTGGAGAAAAATTAGAGGAATGTTCTCTAGATCCTTTAACAGGTTGGTATCGAGATGGCTGTTGTAATACTGATGAAAATGATCATGGTTCACATACAGTTTGTGCAAAAGTTACAACAGAATTTTTAGAATGGTGCAAAGAAGCTGGGAATGATTTAATTACCCCACACCCTGAATTTGGATTTCCTGGTTTAAAAGATGGAGATGGATGGTGTGTTTGTGCTACTTGGTATGCTCGTGCAGTAGAAGCTGGTAAAGGTTGTCCAATATTTTTAAAGAGCACTCATGAAAACACACTTAAAATTTTACCAATCGAGACTTTAAAAAAATTTGCAATAGATTTATCTTAATTACATATTACCATACTTAGGTCCACCACCACCTTCTGGAGTAACCCAAGTAATATTTTGTGATGGCTCTTTAATATCACAAGTTTTACAATGAATACAATTTTGAGAATTAATCACAAACTTTTGGACATTGTTTTCATTTTGAACCTCATAAACTCCAACTGGACAATATCTTTGAGCAGGTTCGTCAAATTTTTCTAGAGTATAATTGATTGGCAAATTTGGATCTTTCAATTTCAAATGCACCGGTTGATTATCAGCGTGATTTGTACCAGTTAAATAAACCGAGCTTGTTTTATCAAAAGTGATGATATTATCAGGTTTAGGGTATTCAATTTTAGGCATTTCATTTGCTGGCTTAAGTGTTTCGTGATCAGCATGTTTATGTTTTAAGGTAAAAGGCATTCTACCTCTAAATAAAATTTGATCTATTCCAGTAAAAATAATACCCAAAATAAGACCCCAGCTAAAACTTGGTTTGACATTTCTGGCTTTATAAAGTTCGTCATAAACCCAGCTATTTTTGAACTTATCCTCAAAGATCGACAAATCTTTTTTCAATTTAAAATGCTCATCAATAGTTTCAGCAGCTATCATTCCACTTTTCATGGCTGTATGCGAACCTTTTATCTTGGGCATATTAAGCGTACCCGCATCACATCCAACAAGTAATGCTCCAGGCATAAACATTTTCGGTAAACTTTGAAAACCACCTTCAATTAAAGCTCGCGCTCCATAAGAAATTCTTTTTCCACCTTCAATAATTTTTCTAATTGCTGGATGAGTTTTAAATCTTTGAAATTCATCAAAAGGAGATAAGTGAGGATTTTTATAGTCTAATCCAATGACATAACCTAAGAAAACTTGTTTGTTCTCAGCGTGATATATAAAACTTCCACCATAAGTGTTTTTATCTAATGGCCAACCAGCTGTATGCATGACCATCCCTTCTTCATGATTTTTTTCATCTATTTCCCAAATTTCTTTAAAACCAATTCCATATTGTTGAGGATCTTTTCCTTTATCTAATTCAAACTTGTTAATTAATTGTTTACCCAAATGACCTCTGCAACCCTCTGCAAATACAGTTACTTTACCAATAAGATCAATACCAGGCTCATAACTATCTTTTTTATTTCCTTTTTTATCTAAACCCATATCTTGAGTTGCAACTCCTTTAACAGAGCCGTCATCGTTATATAATATTTCACTTGCCGGAAATCCTGGAAAAATTTCAACACCTAGTGCTTCGGCTTGTTCTGCAAGCCATCGGCACAAGTTTGCAAGACTTATAATATAATTTTTATGATTTTTTTGAACTGCTGGAAGCAACCAAGTTGGCCAGCTTAATGAATTATTCTTTCCTAAAAATAAAAATTTTTCTTTAGTAACTTTAGTTTTGATAGGTGTATCTAACTCTTTCCAACCAGGAATTAGTTCATCTAAAGCTCTTGTTTCAAAAACGTTTCCACTTAAAATATGCGCACCTATTTCAGATGCTTTCTCCAACAAACAAACATTTAGTTCTGAATTTAATTGTTTTAATCTTATAGCTGTGGCTAGTCCTGACGGACCACCGCCTACAATAACTACATCATATTCCATTGTCTCTCTGGACATACTCAATTTTTTACAGATTATATTATTTTTGTATAGTGTTTAATTTGTTCAATTCCTCTAAGAACTGAGGAACTGCTTCAAAAAGATCAGCTTCAAGTCCATAATCTGCGACACTAAAAATTGGCGCCTCACCATCTTTATTGATCGCCACGATCACTTTACTTTCCTTCATACCAGCTAAATGTTGAATAGCACCTGAGATACCAACAGCGATATACAAATCAGGAACAACAACTTTTCCTGTTTGACCAACCTGATGATCATTACTTATATATCCTGCATCAACTGCGGCTCTTGAGGCTCCGATAGCTGCATTTAATTTATCAGCTAAAGAAGTAATTAATTTAAAATTATCACCACTCTGCATTCCTCTTCCACCAGAAACAACAACTCTCGCTGTACCAAGTTCTGGTCTGTCTGATTTAACTTCTTCTCTTTTGATAAATTTTGTTTTTGCAAATTCTTCACCGGGATCTGCTTTTTCTATAGGAGCTGATCCACCTGAGCTTTCACATGGATCAAAAGATGTAGGTCTAATGGTTACACATTTTTTTGCATCCTTACTTTTAACAGTTGCGAAAGCGTTTCCTGCATAAATTGGTCTTAAAAAGGTATCAGGTGCAACAACTTTGATAATATCACTTATTTGAGATGTATCTAAAGCAGCAGCAATTCTTGGCATTAAATTTTTGCCAAAAGTATTCGCTGAACTGATAATATGTGAATAATTTTCAGCTAATTTTACAATTACGGGCGCAAAATTTTCAGCAACAAAGTTCTCATAATGAGCAGCTTCAACTTGAATAACTTTTTTGATTAATGGTAATTCTGAAAGCGCTTTTGCAGCTTCATCACAATTATTGCCAATAATTACTGCATGTACGTCACTATCAATTTGAGAAGCTGCTGTACTCGCATTAAGCGTAAATGGTTTTAACTCTTTATTATTGTGTTCTGCAATTAATAAAACCGACATTATATTACCTTAGCTTCATTTTTTAATTTTTGAACCAACTCAGCAACACTTGAAACTTTAATTCCAGCTTTTCTCTTTGGTGGCTCTTCAACTTTAACTTGCTCGATTCGAGGAGTTATATCTACCCCTAAATCTGACGCATTTAATTGCTCAATAGGTTTTTTCTTTGCTTTCATTATATTTGGTAATGACGCATACCTTGGTTCGTTTAATCTTAAGTCACAAGTTACTATTGCCGGAACATTAATTTCAATTGTTTCCAAACCTTCATCTATTTCTCTGGTAACTTCTAATTTATCGTCTTTGATTTCAATTTTTGATGCAAAAGTTGCTTGTGGCCAATTTAAAAGTGCACTTAACATTTGACCCGTTTGATTGCAATCGTCATCTATTGCTTGCTTACCCATAAAAACTAAATCTGGTTTTTCTTTTTCAACAATTTTTTGTAACAATTTTGAAACTGCAAGTGGTTCAATTATACCTTCGGTTTTAACAAGTATTCCTCTATCTGCCCCAACTGCTAAAGCTTTACGAACAGTTTCTTGAGCTTTCTCTTCGCCGATACTTACTGCAATAACTTCTGTGGCTTTACCAGCTTCTTTAATTTTTACGGCTTCTTCGATAGCATTATCATCAGGTGGATTAGTAGACATTTTAACATTGTCAGTTACAACGCCTGTATTGTCTTCCTTAACTCTAATTTGAACGTTGTAATCGATTACTCTTTTTACTGCGACTAAAATTTTCATTAAGCTCTCAATAATTTATTTTCAGCGTCATAAGGACTTTCATCCAATATTGTAGCTTCATACATCTTGCCTAAAATATCAACCTTAAGTTTTTCCCCTACATTAGCTAAGTCTGGTTTTACCATTGCCAATGCAATTGACTTATCTAATCTAAATCCATATTCACCACCTGTTGCTCTTCCAACAACTTTATCATCTTTATAAATTGGATTATTTCCTAATACATCTGAGTCAGTTGTATTATGAACTTCGAGAGTAACTAATTTATTATCAAAACCTTTTTCTCTCCACTTGTTTAATGCTTCTAAACCTATGAAATTTCCTTTGTTAGGATGGACAAATCTATCTAAGCCTGACTCATATGGTGAATATTCTATTGATAATTCTGTTCCAACTAATTTATAAGATTTTTCAATTCTCAAACTATTCATTGCTCTGATTCCAAAAGGTTTCAGTCCTAAATCTTTTCCAGCTTCTATTAATTTATCAAAAATATGATTTTGATACTCAATTGGATGATGTAATTCCCAACCCAGTTCTCCAACAAAGTTAACTCGCATGGCATTTACTGGAGCATAACCAACATTAACATTTTTAGCTGTTAACCATTTAAAGTTTTCATTTGAAAAATCATCTGTAGAAACTTTTTGCATTAATTGTCTTGCTTTTGGTCCAGCTACAACAAGTACCCCTGTACTATTGGTTAAATCCTCAAATATCACTGATCCATCAGTTGGCATCCATTTTTGAATCCAATCATGATCTAGTCTTAAATTTGCACCTGCTGAAACAAGGTAATAGCTGTTTTCGGCCTCTTTCATGATTGTAAATTCTGAATGAACTCCACCTTTAGTATTAAGTGCATGACATAGATTTATTCTACCAATTTTTTTTGGAAGTTTATTTGCAACTAAATAATCTAAAAATTCCTCAGCTTTAGGACCTTTAATTCGACATTTTGCAAATGCCGTCATATCCAATAGACCAACATTTTCTTTTACATTCTGACACTCTTTCTTAATTGCATCAAACCATTTTGATCTTCTAAATGACCAATCATCTTTTTGCTCCATACCATCTGTTGCAAAAAAATTGGGTCTCTCCCAACCAAACTTTTGACCAAACACAGCACCTAAGTCTTTCATTCTCTCATAACATGGAGACGTTCTCAATGGTCTTGCAGCTGGTCTTTCCTCATCAGGATAATGAACAATAAAAACATGACTATAAGCTTCTTCGTTTTTTGCTTTTAAATAAGATTTGGTTGCGTAATTTCCGTAACGTCTAGGTTCAACACCAAGCATATCAATTGTTGGTTCTCCATCAACAATCCACTCTGCTAGTTGCCAACCTGCACCACCAGCAGCTGTAATACCAAAACTATGCCCCTCATTAATCCAAAAATTTTTCAATCCCCAAGCTGGACCAACTATCGGATTGCCATCAGGCGTATAACAAATTGCTCCATTGTAAACTTTTTTAACTCCCACCTCACCAAAAGCAGGAACTCTGTGAATAGCACCTTCAATATGAGGTGCTAATCTATCTAAATCTTCTTGGAACAATTCGTATTCAGAATCTTTTGAGGGTCCTTCAACATAACAAGCTGGAGCACCATCTTCATAAGGACCCAAAATTAATCCTCCTGCTTCTTCTCTCATATACCATCTGCTATCACTATCTCTTAAGACACCCATCTCAGGTAATCCTGCTTTTTTTCTTTTTTGAATTTCTGGATGAGGTTCTGTCACGATATATTGATGTTCAACAGGTATTACTGGAATATCTAATCCAACCATTTCACCTGTTTGACGTGCAAAGTTGCCTGAGCAAGAAATAACATGCTCACATTCAATTGAACCTTTATCAGTTTCAACTACCCAACCACTTTTTGTTTGTCGGATGGCTGTAACAGCAGTATTTCTATAAATCTCCGCTCCTCTATTTCTTGCACCTGCAGCTAAAGCTTGCGTTAGATCAGCTGGCTGAATGTATCCATCCTCAGGATGTTGAATAGCTCCGATTAAATCATCGGTATGACATAAAGGCCAAATTTCTTTTACTTGTTGTGGTGTTAAAAATTTTACATCAACACCAATTGTTTTGGCAACACCAGCATATTGATGATATTCATCCATTCTATCTTTGGTGCTTGCTAAACGAATATTTGAAACAACACTAAAGCCAACATTTTTTCCAGTCTCTTCCTCTAATGTTTTATAAAGATTGACTGCATACTTATGCAATTGACCAACTGAGTAACTCATATTAAACAGCGGAAGTAATCCTGCTGCATGCCAAGTTGATCCAGATGTAAGTTCTTTTCTCTCAACTAAAACAACATCAGACCAGCCTTTTTTTGCTAAATGATAAAGAGCACTTACTCCAACGACACCACCACCAACTACAACAACTTTAGTTTTTGATTTCATTAAGCGATTCCTACTAAATTTTTATTCATAACGAAACAAAATTGTCATTTTTAATCATATGGAGCTCCCTAATGGGATTGGGCTGGAGACCATGGTTGTTAGCCAGCAATCTTTTAGTGGACCATCTGTTTCATACTTTTCAACTTGCCAGTTAAACTTATGATAAATTTTATCTTTATCTAAAAGGATCACTTCAAATTGAGCCCAATTTTCACCACTTCCTAGCTTTGTTATGGTGTGACTTAAGTGATTGATCATCATTTGATAAGAGTCTCCTTTAATCATTCTTTTAAATTTATCTAAAGGTCCAGTAACTTTTTTATTGTTAGGATGAGCAAAGTTCCAAGTCTGCTCTATGCCACTATCCTTATAAATAAGGTCATTATTTTGAAGTCCTGATAATTGAATTTCTATAACTCTATCAGGTTTGATATCACTATTGGGTTTTAGTAATTCTGCCTTTGCTATTGTTATAAAAATAAAAAAAATAAAAAGAGCATTTGATATTATTTGAATTTTTTTTATCATTTTCTAAAAATTATTGATTTTAGTCTTGTAGAACAGGAAAGGCTTGACGTATTTTTAAGAAATGTTTTTGATATTCCATTTTGGTACATCTGTCCTCGATATATTCAATTTTGTTTTTAATAACTAATTTTTTTGCTTGTTCATTTTTAATTCCAAGCTGTAACCACAAAACTTTTGCTTTAATATTAACTGCATCTTTTGCAATATCTAAAGCTTCTTTTGAAGGTCTAAATACATTTACTATATCAACTTTATCTTTAATATCGGTAATTTTACCACACACGTCTTCTCCTAAAATTTTTTGACCTTCAGCTTTAGGATTTACAGGGTAAACTTTAAAACCATATTTCTGCATATATTTCATGACAATAGTTGATGCTTTTGTAGGATCATTGCTCACTCCAACCATTGCGATCTTTTTATATTTTGAAAGGATTTCTTTTATATCATTCATTGTTTATTTTGGATTTTTTGCTTACAGAACTCTTTAGCTTCTTCAACTGTCATAGGGGTATCTAACTTTTTACTCCCAGCAATACATGCTTCAATTGCTTTATTTTGATTATGGCCTCTAAAGTTATAAATAATAATTATTCCAATTATTAAAAAAAAAATAAGTAAAATATTTTTTTTCATTATTTATTTTTCCATTTAGGTTTTCTTTTTTCTAAAAAAGCTGAAATCCCTTCTTTGGCATCCAAAGCCATCATATTTACTGTCATCATTTTGCTTGTATGAGCGTACGCTTTTCTAAGAGGCATCTCTAATTGTTTATAAAATGTTCGTTTACCAATTTTAATTGTTAGATTTGATTTAGATGCAATCTTTTTTGCAATTTTTAAAACCTCATTATTTAATTTAGATTTTGAAAAACAATCATTTATTAAACCAATTTCTTTTGCAAAATTTGCTTTAATTGGCTCGCCTGTAAGTAACATTTTCATCATTGGTTTTTTATATATTTTTCTACTTACAGCAACCATTGGCGTACTACAAAATAATCCAATATTTACGCCAGGAGTTGCAAATAATGCATCTTTAGTACTATAGGCTAGATCACAACTAGCAACTAACTGACAACCAGCAGCATAGGCTGCTCCATGCACTTTGGCGATAACAGGTTTATTACCCTCTACTATTTGAAGCATTAACTTAGAACACAGATTAAATAACTTTTGATATTTGTTTCTTACCTTTAAACTTTTTACTTCTTTAAGGTTATGACCTGCACTAAAACCTTTTCCAGCACCTTCTATGATAATTACTTTTGTTTTTTTATCTTGATCAAGTTTTTTTAGAACTTTAATTAGATCATTCAAATTTTTAAAAGATAATGAATTATATGTTTTAGGATCATTAATTTGAACTATAGATATACCGCTGGATAAGTTCTTCACTAATATATTCATCAAAAATTCTATTTGAGTTTGCCTTCTTCTCTCATTTTGGCTCTTATCTTAGTTGCCGATATTTTTTGTATTTCCTCTGACAACACTATCTCTTCAATTTTGTAACCAACCCCTCTACCATAACAAATATTTGTAATATTAGGGACTAACATAATTTTAAAACGACCTTCAAACTCTGGATTAAGTCTATTTTCTATATTTTTTTTTACAGTGTCAAAATCGAAAGGATTATCATCTACTCCTTGTACATCTCTTATTTGAATACAAACTTGTCCGGTTTTTTTGATAATTTCTTTAAATAAAGTGTAATGACCATCGTGAAATGGTTGCCATCTTCCTAACATTTGTGCTGTTGGCTTTTTATTATCCCACTGATATGTCATTTTTTAATGTCCTTATATATTTTTGGTGCCCAATTTTTAGCATCTTGTGTAGTAACATGAAAGTTATACTTGTCTGGTTTGACAAACATCTTATTAGTATCATCAAACCTACCTTCTTTAATAGTATCGACCCAAATAACATAATCTGAGGGAAATAAGCTTCTGGCCTCTGGTGTTGGGCAGATAAAATCTGCAACAACATAATTATTATCTTTTCGAAGTTTTAAAGCAAAATCAGCCATCCTTTTTGCCTGTCTTTTTCTTCCTTCCTCAGAAAAATCCCAATCATTTGCCTCTTTTCTTACTTCATCTGCGTTAAGCCTTTTTGCATTTAATAATGGTGCAAGCTCATTAGCTAAAGTTGTTTTTCCAGAGCCTGGTAGACCCATTATTAATATAATTTTCATTAATTTATTTTGTTTGATTATAAGGCATTAAATAGATTGAGATTATATTACACGATTAATTTCTTTGACAGCATTTTCAAAAAATATAATCATGATTAGATGAATTTTTCTTTAGAAATTGGGCCGCAGACAGATCTGGATACTGTTCCAGCTGTAAAAGATATTTATATCACTATGCTACCTGGGGGAGATTATAAAGAAACAGCTCACCAAGCAGTTGAGTTAGTAAAGAAAGGTTTCAATCCAGTCCCGCATTTTCCTGCAAGATCTATGCAGGATGAAAAACAGCTAAAAGATTATGTTTCGAGATGTAAAGATGGTGGCGTCAAACAAGTTTTAGTTATAGGAGGAGGGAGAGAGCCGATGGGAAAATTCGATAGCTCTTTTCAACTTTTGGAGACTGGTTATTTTGAGAAGATGACGATAGGAATTGCTGGACACCCAGAGGGGAGTCCTGATATATCCGATTCAGATTTAGAAAAAGCTATGAAAGACAAAAAGCCTTACGCTGATTATATTGTAACTCAATGGTTACTAGATCCTCAGCCTATTATTGACTTTATTTCTAAACAAAGCGTACCAGTGCATGTGGGAATTACTGGGCCTCTAAAAATATCTAGCTTGATAAAGTTTGCTAATATAGTTGGAGCAAAAAATTCCTTAAATTTTCTTAAATCTAATTTTAGTAAGGCGTTAGATTTATTAAAACCTAAAGACCCAAATGATTTAATTGGGAAAATTAAATCGCATACTGATTTTTTCCACATTTATACATTCGGCGGCTTGAAGGAAACTAACAAGTGGTTGAAGGAGAATAGTTATGTCTAAAGAGTTTGACTATACTAATTTAAAGCATGTTACTTCTGTTGATCAATCAGATCGAAAAGTACCATATAACTTAAGGCAAAGTGGACCAACAAAAGTTGAAATGTTAATCTCAACAAGAGTAAGAAAATCACCTTATTGGCATTTATCTATGCAAGCGGGTTGTTGGAGAGCAACAGTTTATAATCGTATTTATCATCCAAGAGGTTATGTAAAACCAGAAGACGGTGGTGCAATGGTTGAATATGATGCAATTGTTAATCATGTAACTATGTGGAATGTTGCAGTTGAAAGACAAATTCAAGTCAAGGGTCCGGATGCAGAAAAATTTGTTGATTATGTAATTACAAGAGATGCAACAAAAATTTCACCGATGAGAGCGAGATACGTAATTTTATGTAATGCTTATGGGGGAGTTTTAAATGATCCAATTCTTTTGAGAATTTCAAAGGATGAGTTTTGGTTTTCATTATCAGACTCTGATATTGGTTTGTACTTACAAGGTGTTAATGCGGATGGAAGATTTAATTGCACCATTGAAGAAATCGATGCTTGTCCTGTTCAAATACAGGGTCCAAAATCAAAAGCTCTGATGAAAGATTTATTAGGTGATCAAGTTGATTTGGAAAATATGCCGTTTTATGGTTTAGCTGAAGTTAAAGTTGCTGGACGAAGTTGTGTTATTTCTCAATCGGGCTTTTCTGGAGAAGCTGGTTATGAGATTTATTTAAGAGATGCAACTTTATATGCTGATGACATGTGGAATGCTGTGCTTGAGGTTGGAAAAAAACATCAGCTCATGGTTATTGCACCTGCTCACCACAGAAGAATCCAGGCTGGTATTTTGTCTTGGGGTCAAGATATGGATCAACAACATAATCCTTATCAATGTAACTTAGGTTACCAGGTTTCTTTATCAGGAAAAGGTGAATGGAACAAAACTTCTGATTACGTTGGTAAAGCGGCTCTAGAAAAAATGGGTAAAGAACTTAAGGATGGTAAAAAACCATACGCACTTCAATTAGTTGGATTGGAGTTGGGTGGAAAACCTATTGATGATTATGCACCAGATTTTTGGTTAATATCAAATGAGAGTGGTGGGGATCCAGTTGGTTTTATTACTTCACCATGGTGGCATCCTGAAAAGAAAACAAACATTGCAATGGGATATGTTCCTTTTGATGGGACATTAAATGCAAATGGATTTCCAAAAGGTAAGGTTGGAACTAAATATAAAGTACATTTACCTGAAAAATACTCTGATACTCCAGGTAAGCCTGTGGATGCAGTAATAGTAGATATTCCATTTAAAGAATCTTTCAACGCTAATACAAGAGAAGTTTCAAAAGGTTAATCTGATTTTGGGGGAGTTTACTCCCCCATCATCTTAAATGACAAAGGGTTTCTTAATAGTAATTTGCATTATTATAGCTATTGCTTTAATAATATTCCCATTAATCGTATCTTACAAAGAGCAAAAAAATAAAAAAAAATAAATGTTTGGTGAATTTCTAAGTATTATTTTAAAATCTATTAAACTAGATAAAACACTTTATTCCGATAGTAAAAATTTTGGTGAAGCCTCAGTTTATTTTGCAGGCATTATTATGATTTTAGATGGAATAGCTGGTGCGATTGCTGCAAATACAGTTTTCAAAACAGCTGTGGCGATGTCAGGAGTGACTGCAATATTAACTTGGTTTGTTTGGGCAGTGCTAATCTTTGTTATTGGGGTAAAACTATTTCCTGATAAAAATAGTAAAGTTCCATTTAAAAAAGTATTAACTGCAGTTGGTTTCGCTCATGCGCCTGGTCTGTTAAGATTTTTTGCTGTTACACCAGAATTAATGATACCTATAATTTTTCTTACGCAATTTTGGATTTTTGCTGGATTAATTATTTCGACGCGACAAGTTCTTAATCTTAAATCAAATTTAAAATCGTTTGGAATAGTCTTTATGTCATTTTTAATAATTGTCTTTTTATCTATTTCATTCGTGATAAGTCGAATGAACGCCTTACCGATCAATCATATTTAGATTGGAAAAATTGTCTTAGAAACTCTGCAAGACTTACAAATTTTAAAGCCAGTTAGAATCAAGTTTTGAGTAACACTTTCATGCTGTTCTTTACATTCATCACAAATATCATCTAAATCCTTTTGATTTTTTTCTATTTCTTTGTCCTCAGTCATTATCAGTCAAACCGGCTCCCGCTGCACCCTTTTTTAAACTATCAGTTTCCTCTACAAATGTATCCTCTGCAAGTTTGTAGAGATTTTTCCAATCTTGATCTGAAAAGTTATCTTCATTGTTTAAAAAACTTATTTCTACTTTTTTTGCTAACATTGGCATTTCTTTATCCCAAATATTAGATGAGATACTCACATTAAAATTCAATAAAAATTTACAATCATCAAATGAAATTAATAATTTTTTTCCAATAATTTCTGAAGCTCTACTTAAAAAAGATAAAAGCAGCAATGGATAAGCAACATTTTCAACTGAGCACTTTTTTAAAGTCTCGATATTTTTTACTTGGTCAATAAAATAAACACCTAACATAATTGGACAAAAAGATAATCCATTTGATTTATTAATCTTATTGATTAGTTTTATCTCTTCAAAATTTTCTTTTTTTTTATCTTGATAGTATTGATTAAGATGTTTGATCGCTGGAAAACCAAATAATTCAGATAATCTTATAGATTTCCCAACTTCCTCTGCTATACCCCATGAATAACCAGCAGCTCGACTTGCCCTCTTAGATGTAGTTTCTATCTCACTTAAGGATTTCATAGTTTAAGAGTGGGTTTTATAAACCCATTGCTCATCATAATCTTTTAATTCATTTGGGAGTGGTGCACCCTGAAACATACATATTCTCAACCACTTATCAGATCTTGGATCAAATTTTAAAGCCCCAAAAAAAGATAACTTTAATCGCAACATATCAATTGGCACTAAATTTTCTCCAATCGTATTATCTTGAATTTCTGAATAAGGAAATTTTTCAATAATAAAGGCTCTTCTAACAACATGTCTTAAATCAGAGTTATTAATTAAAAATTGATTAATTTTTAAATTATCTTTTAAAGGTAACAATCTTTCATACAATTTTTTTATATCTCTAGCTATTGCCAAGGGTTGCTCTAAATCTGCACCATTTTCCTCAAAACGATTAGCTAATCTTGGTTCTTCTTTATTTTTTGAAATAAACCAAAATTTCTGGTTACTCTCTTCTATATTAAAATTAATCTTTAAAATGTCCGAATATTTATTTTCTAAAATCTTTTTCAAATCTCCGACATTACGTTCAGTTGGAATATTAAAGTATTTTTCTTCCTCAGAGCTCATTTGCGCAACCAATGGCTGAACTATATTGCCAAATGGCTCCATCATTATTGAGACAACATATTCTATGCACTCCTCACAAGTTTCTTTCTCTAGCCAGAGATAAATTTCATTAAATGGATAATTTTTTTGAAAATCAAATTTCTTTTCTAAGAAACTGATGAATTTTTTGATATCTTTTAGCAATAGTTTAATTTTTTTGAGTTGATATTCACTCTCTGTATTCCAGCTAGTAATATTTTTGAGAGAACTTTTCAGACAATCTTTAAATAATTCTCTATCCTGTGTTTTAACAATTTTAATTTCTCTTATTTTTTTAAGTGCAATTTCTCTACTAAGTATCCAATTATTTAATAAAGTTGGATGATTAACAATAAACGGGGCCATTCCTAATCCTGTAGAATTTCCTATACCTAAATTTCTACAAATTTTGGTATCTAGTTTGACTGCTGAATGAGGATTTTTATTTTTTGCAACATGATTAACTTGATCAAACGTAAATTGTCTAACTAAATAAACTAACATCATCTCTAATCTGAATGGTCCGTTTATTTCCTCTCTATTTTTAATTCTGAAACGATCTGCTAAACCAAACTTACCTGATCCATAAACTGCAGTTGTTCTGTATAAATATCCAACTTTTTCAAGTAACTCTAAATCAGGTTGATTTCCATTGCTTAAACTTTCAACAACATGATCAAATACCCTAACAGATTTATTTGCTCTAGATAATGTTAGCTCTTTGTAAGACAACCTACCAACTTCCTGTTTTGGAACTTCATTTCTCAATCTGTCAATGTCTTCTTTTAATGGTACTCCATCATGTAATGTAAAAGCTGCATCCCACTTTGTGGCTATTACTCTATCTGATCTTTCATCATCATTAATTTTGTTCGCATAACAGATTAAAGAATAAACTCTATCTTTTTTTTTAAATGAATATACTGCTGTGCCGTAACCCTCTTGGTCCAAATCAAACAAGTCTCGATTATATTGCCAATCTTTAAATTCACTTAAAAAACTTCGTAAAAAAGATAATCTTGATTGATGAAAGGAACCAAGTCTTGATAACTTCATTATGATGTTTGGATCTCTTAATTCTATATTCATATTTAGATAGTTTTATAAAAGTTATACCAATTGTTACCTAGTATTCCATTAGCCTCAGTCTCTGAAAAACCAATCTTCTTTAAACCTGCCTCTAAGTTTTTAAAACCTCTTGCATCCTCAAACCAATTAGGCTGTTTAGGAAATCCTGGTTTATTTTTAGAACCTTCTCCATAATTTTTATTTTTTGACCAGGTTCCATTTCTCATCCATTCAACAACTTCATCTGGTTGATTTAAACAAAGATCTGATCCTATACCAATATTATTAATATCCATTATTTCTGCTGTTTTTGCTACCATTTCACAAAAACTTTCTAGAGAACAATTCGTATTGTCCTTAAGATGATGTGGATATAAAGATAAACCTAATATTCCACCACTATCACTTAAAGTTTTTAATAACTCAGAAGATTTATTTCTTTTCGCGGCGTGCCAAAAAGATGGATTCGCATGAGTGATTGCTATTGGTTTTTCGCTAAATTCAATTGCATCAAAAGTACTTTTTTCAGCTGAATGGGACATATCTACAACAATACCCACTCTATTCATTTCTCGGATAACTTCCCGTCCAAAATTAGTTACCCCACTATCGTTTTTCTCATAACAACCCGTCGCTAACAATGATTGATTGTTGTAAGTGAGTTGCATAAATCTACATCCAAGACTATGAACTTTTTCAACTAAATTGATATCATCCTCTATTGGAGAGCAATTTTGAAAACCAAAAAAAATTGCAGTTTTATTCTCATTATTTGCTTTTTCAATATCCTTAAAACTCTGGCCTAAAAAAATTAAATCTGAATTTTCTTTTAATAAAGTTTGCCACTTACTTATTTCGTTTTGAAGTTCATCAAAATCTTCATGATAGACTATTGTAACATGAACTGCATCTAGACCAGCCTCACGATTAATCTCAAAAACTTTTCTTGACCATTTACAATATTGAAGATTGTCAATTTTAAATTTCATTTTGGTTAATTTTGACTAAGCATACCAAGTTGTTTTTTAAATACTATTTATTTTATTGAAATTTTAATCTAATTTTGAAATAAATATTCATCAAATTGATCATGAAAAAGAATAAAAATCTCAAGGTTGCAATCGTCATGGGAAGCCAATCAGACTTTAAAACGATGAAATTATCAGCAAATATACTAAAAAAAATGGGTGTTCAATTTGAAACTAAAATTATATCTGCCCACCGTACTCCAAAAAGAATGTATGAATTTGCAGAGAGCGCATCAAGAAATAATATTGGAGTGATCATTGCTGGCGCTGGTGGATCAGCGCATTTACCTGGTATGATTTCAGCTATAACCTCAATTCCGGTTTTAGGTGTTCCCGTTGAAAGTAAAAAGCTTAAAGGACTTGATAGTTTATTATCAATAGCACAAATGCCAAAAGGAATACCCGTTGGAACTCTTGCAATTGGAGAGGATGGTGCCATCAATGCTGCTTTATTGGCTACAGCTATAATTGCAAACAGCAATCCTGCTGTAAAAAAGAAATTAAATAATTGGCGTACATCACAAACTAGATCAGTAAAAAAAAATCCAAAATAAAAGATGTCAATAAAAAATTTGGGTATAATTGGTGGTGGTCAACTAGGAAGCCTATTAGCTGTCGCGGCCAAGAGGTTGAATATCAATACAATAATCTACTGCGATGATGTTGATGCTCCAGCACAAAATTTTTGTAACAAATTTATTCATGGCAGATACGATGACAAAGTCAAAATGCATGAGTTCATAAAAGAAATTGATGTAATTACATATGAATTTGAAAATATACCTTATGAAACTCTTAATGAAATGAATAAGGTAAAACCAGTTTTACCAAAGCCATCGGTAAATAGATTAATTCAACATCGAATAGCAGAAAAAGATTTTGTAAACAAACTCAATATAAGAACTACTAGATACGCATTAATAGAAAATAAATCTGATATGGAGCCATTAGGAGATTTCTTACCTGGGATTTTAAAAACTACTACAATGGGTTATGATGGCAAAGGTCAATACCCAATTAAAAAAATTGAAGACATCAATAACCTAAATATTGATTTTTCAAAAGGATACATACTAGAAAAATTAGTAAAACTTAAAAAAGAGATATCTGTCATTATTACCAGATTTGGAAACAATAGTTATGAAATATATGAGCCGATAGAAAATACTCATGAAGATCAGATATTGAAACATTCAATAATACCAGCTGAAATCACTAAAAAAATATTTGATGAATCCAAAGATTGGTCAATCCGGATTGCAGAGGAATTGAAATATATAGGAACGCTTTGTGTTGAATTTTTTATTGATAGAAATGAAAATTTATATGTTAATGAAATAGCTCCTCGAGTTCATAACTCTGGTCATCTTACAATTAATGCTTTTAATATTAGTCAATTTGAAAATCATGTGAGAGCGGTCTGTTCGTTAGAAAAAATTCCACTCAAAAAAATATCTAATGCAAAAATGGTGAACCTAATAGGAAATCAAATCAAACCCTATAGAGAAAATTTTAAATTAAATGAAAATGAATTTTTCTTTGATTATCAAAAAAAAGAGATAAAAGATAAAAGAAAAATGGGCCACATAACAACTTTAATATAAATGCTAAAATCTATTGAGGGAAATTTTGATAACCTGGAAGTCAATAAACTTCTTACAAAACATTTTATTGAACTTAGGGCAGCATCTCCCGAGGGTAGTGCTCATGTTCTTGATATTCCAGGGTTAAAAGTTTCATCAATTAAATTTTGGAGCCTTTGGGAAAATGATAAAATATTTGGTTGTGGAGCATTAAAGTTCTTAGACAAAGATCATGGTGAATTTAAATCAATTAGAATACATGATGATTTTAGAAATCAAGGTAATGGTATTAAAGTCATCAAACATCTCATTGATGAAGCTAAAAAATTAAAAATTAAAAGAATAAGTTTAGAGACTGGTGCTGGAAAATTTTTTGATCCAGCAAGAAAATTATTTAAAAAATGTAATTTTACACCATGCAAACCCTTTGCCCATTATAAAGAAGATGTTAATTCTATCTATTTAACTAAGCTAATTGACCACT
Organism: Pelagibacteraceae bacterium AG-426-G02; assembly: GCA_003213155.1. Classification (GTDB taxonomy): domain Bacteria; phylum Pseudomonadota; class Alphaproteobacteria; order Pelagibacterales; family Pelagibacteraceae; genus Pelagibacter. Next base: position 37,455 of record QCNQ01000006.1, read on the forward strand.
AATGATAAAAAAAAGTCTAATTGTGCACTAAATTTGTTGACAAAACCCAATTATTTATAAACAAAGCCATCATTACTTAATTATAAGTAATAAATTAATATAACAATAAGTAAGAAGAAAAATATGAGTCTACAAGGAAAAGTAAAATGGTTCAATCCAACTAAAGGTTTTGGTTTTATTGAACGTGACGACAAAGAAAAAGATGTGTTTGTACATGTTTCAGCTGTAAGAGATGCTGGTATGAACGGTTTAGATGAGGGTCAAGCTTTGACTTTCGATGTTGAAGATGGTCCTAAAGGTCCTTCAGCAGTTAACTTAAAAACTGCATAATTTTCACATAAATTAATTGGCTATAAATTTAATTAATTTTTTAATTAAGAATTAATTTATTTTTATAGCCAATGAACTATTCTACAAACAAAATTAAGAAAATAATTTATGATTGGCATTTTAGGTGGAATGGGTACCCAGGCAGGTTTAGATTTTTGTAATAAGCTGGCAATTTTATATAGAGGTAAGATCGATCAAGATTACCCTTTGTTTATGCTTTATAACAAATCAAATATTCCTGGTAGACCGGAGTCGATTGGTATCCATACCGGCAAGCTATCAAACAAAATAAGTAATAAAAAAACTAAACAAAAATATTTATCTGTTTTAAAAAGTTTAATTTATGGTTGTAATCTTTTAAAAAAAAGTAGTTGTAAATTTATAGTCATACCCTGTAACACAGCTCATTATTGGTATGATGACTTAAAAAAACGAATTAACTTACCGATAGTAAATATGCCTAAGGAAGTTTTTTTGCATGCTAAAAAAAAATGTAGAAAAAATTCCTCAATTGGTTTGCTTGCTACAGAAGGAACTTTAAAAACAGGTGTTTATAATAAGTTTTTTGATAAAGATTATAATCTAGTGTTTCCAAACAATTCTATTCAAAGTAAATCAGTAAACAAAGCTATCAGGCTTGTAAAAATGGGAAAAGTGAAACTAGCGAGTAAAGCTATTAAGCCAGCAATTAATTATTTAATTAAAAAAAAATGTAAAAAAATTATTCTTGGTTGTACAGAGCTTCCTATTGCCATTTTTGCCTATAAACCATTTAAGACAATTAAATCATCAAAAATATTTTTAGACCCAAATTTGATTTTAGCTAACGCTACTATGAGGAAATATCAAAATAGATAATGCCATCTAAAGAAAAGCCTTATGTGTTACTTGTTGCAGAAGCAATTTACTCAAAAGTTTGTGAGATTAAGAAAAAAAATCCTGAGCTGACAACAATTAATGCAATCGAAAACTTTATTGGAACAACAACCTACAATGATATAAGCACTGGAAAATTCCATGATGAGCTAATTGAAAAGGTATCAAAAAAGAAGGTACCTGAAGAAACTTTAAGATTACTTCATATTCAAAAAGATTTATCAGTTAAACAGCTAATTCAATATCCTGAATTATATTATGCAAAGAGCCATTATCCTCTTGAAATTTCTCAAAGAGCTTTCGATCATTTATGGAGAATGTGTGAAAGTTATGAATTATGGTGCAAAGAGACGAAACAAAACAAATTAATAATACTTAATATTGTAGATTAAATAATTTATAAGACCTGGAATGGTCAGAATATTTCCACTCATATTTGTTTTACTTTGGTCTTCTGCCTTTATCACAACAAAACCAATTATTGATAATAGTGATCCTTTCACAGCTCTAGCCTTCAGATTTTTTTTTGTTGCTGTGGGTTTTTTGTTGTTTTCAATTTACCTTAAACAATCAATATTGATTAAAAAAAGATATCTGATTGAATCAATGTTCAGCGGTATCTTGTTTCATGGGTTATATTTAGGTGGAGTTTTTTATTCGATTTCAATTGGGATGCCAACAAGTTTAGCTGCTCTAATCGTAACACTTCAACCAATTCTAACAAATATTTTGAGTGGACCGCTTTTAAATGAGAAAGTTACATTACAGCAATGGGTAGGAGTTTTATTGGGTTTTGTTGGTGCTTCTTTAGTACTAGGAATAGATGTTGGCTCAGGTATTCCTTTACTAGGTTTGATTGCAACTTTAATTGCATTGTTATCTATAACGTTTTCTACTATTTGGCAGAAAAAATTAAGTAATAATTTACCATTATCCGTTAGTAATTTTTATCAAGCATTAGGTGGTTGTTTATTTCATGTAATGATAATTATTTTTTTTGTAGAGCCCTACCTCTATTTTACAAAAACATTTATAATAGCAATGAGTCATCAAATTTTTCTTGTTTCCTTTGGTGCATTTACAATACTGATGTTTTTAATAAAAAAAAATTCAGCCAGTAAAACAGTTTCTGTTTTTTTTCTAATACCAGCAACCTCTGCAATTATGGCTTGGCTTTTTTTAAATGAAACTTTAACAAATATAGATGTTGTTGGCTTTTTAATAGCATCAGTTGGTGTTTATATTGCAACGCGGAATTATTAATTAATTACTTTGATAACCAAATTCTAATGAGCTATCTGTTATTGAATGATGCAAAGACTCTCCAAAGCTTCTTAATCCAAAAATTCTAACTTTTCTTGGATTTTTAGAAATAAAATCAATCGTAATTGATATTCCGTTATAAATTGAATTTGTGCAATCACCCTCGTTAAATTTATCAATATTTATAGGGCATCCCTTTTTTAAAACTTCATTTACAAGATCACCTTGAATTTCAATTATTGTTCTTGAATGTGATAAATCTGTAATTGCAAAATTAACTTCATCAAATTGTTTTACATTTTTTAAAAGTAAATCTGTTTTAGAAGATATAACTATCCAATTCTTTGGTCCCATCCATAAAATTCTAGTATCTGAATTTGAAGAGGATTTTAAAGTAGAAGGTAATTCTAGGTTATCAATTTTTATATTTGAGATATCTGAACTTGAATTTTTATATTGAACTATTTGGAATATTAAAACATTCTTTAATTCTGAAATCTTTAATAAGTCCTTCTCATTTTTATTTTCAAAATCACCAAATTTTCCATTTTGATGCACATTATTTAAAGAAGAAATTTGCTTCACGATCTTACTCTCTTTCCTTCATGGTCTACATAATGTGAAGACATAACTTCAACTTCAATAGAAGTGTTTTTAAGTGGAGATACCGCGAAAAGCTTTTTTCCTATCATATTTTTTCCATCTTTTAATATTGCAAGAGAAAAAGGATTATTATTCTCAACACTCCAACATGATGAAGAAACGTGACCAAGTTTAGGATTCGGAAGTTTTGCATTTTTATTTTCTACTAAATGAGATCCCTCTGGAATACTCGATTTCCTATCCAATGGGACTAAGCCAACAATTTTTTGTCTATCTACTTTATTAAATGCTTCTTTAGCTAAAGATCTCTTTCCAATAAAATCTTTTTTCTTTGATACTAAACCTTCTAACGAAACATCGTAAGGAATGGTTCTTCCATCAAGTTCTGGTCCAGCTACATGGCCCATTTCTATTCTTAGTGTCGATAGTGCTTCTGTACCATAGGGTTGTACATTAAATTCTTTACCAATTTCAATTATTTTTTCCCACATAAATAATCCAAAATCAGACTCAACATTTATTTCGTAAGCGAGCTCGCCTGAAAAAGAAATTCTAAAAATTCTTGCTTTGACACCAAACAAGTCTCCCTCTACATACCCCATAAAAGGAAGAGCCTCATTGCTAACATCTATTTTAGGGAAAAGCTTTGCTAACAAATCTCTTGATTTAGGTCCTGCAATCGCTGCGCCAGCCCATTGTTCGGTTGTTGAAACAACATTAACATTTAATTCTGGCCAAACAATTTGCAGGTAATATTCCAAATGTGATAATACGTTTGCGGCCTGTGCAGTAGTGGTTGTCATATGATAATGATTTTCTGAAATTCTGGTTGTTGTCCCATCATCCATCACAATTCCATCTTCCCTAAGCATAACTCCGTATCGAGCTTTGCCTACTGGAAGTTTTAACCAAGCATTAGTGTAAACTCTATTCAAAAACTCTGCAGCGTCTGGACCTTTAATATCAATTTTCCCTAAAGTTGTTACATCACAAACACCCACGTGATCTCTAACATTTTTTGCTTCTCTTTTTGATGCCTCAAATAAATTTTCATTTCCTCTTTTGTAGTACCTTGGTCTTTTCCAAGCACCAGCATCTACCCAGACTGCATTATTTTTTTCATGCCAATGATGCATTGGTGTTTTTCTTGTAGGCATATATTCTTTGCCTATCTCCCTTCCAACTATTGTACCGATGGTAACTGGTGTAAATGGGGGTCTAAAGGTAGTGTGACCTACTTGAGGAACAATTTTTTTTTCAACATTTGCAACTAATTGTAATCCGTTTAAATTACTTGTCCTTCCTTGGTCTGTTGCCATTCCCAACGTTGTATATCTCTTAACATGTTCAATTGATCTATAGCCTTCTCTTAAAGCAACTTCTATATCAGAAACTGCTACATCATTTTGGAAATCTACAAATCGTTTGTAATTTTTACCTTTAGGAAGTGGAGAACACCAAAATTTATCATGAGTACTATATTTTCGTTCATTAGTATTGGGAATTTGTATTTTTTCATCTTTTTTAGTTATGCTTTTAGAAACTTCTGACCCAGTATTAAAACTGTTTTTTAAGGTATCTTGTAATGTAAATGTTCCATTAGCAGCACCTAAAGAATGTTCATTTTGTTTTGATTTGTCAGGTACAAAAGCATCTATCGAGTCGTTAAATTTCAGTTTATTGCCTGATTGAGATGCTAAATGAACGGTTGGTGTCCAAAATCCAGATACACAAATAGAGTCGCAATCTATTTGCTCTGTATTTTCAAAATCTATCTTATCTTTATCTAATTTCCCAATTGTTGCTGATTTTACTTTTTTATATCCATGAGCAACTATCACTGCATAAGAAAACTTGATCTTAATATCTAAATCTTTAGCTTCATTAATTAACTCAGATTTTTGATCCTCTCTAGTATCTAAAACTATTGGATTGACACCATTCTTTTTAAACTCAATAGCTGTTTCATAACCACTATCGTTATTAGTGAAAATAATTGGTTTTTTACCAATTAGAACACCATAAACTTTCATGTATTCTTTTGCAGCAGCTGAGAGAAAAACTCCAGGTGTATCATTATTTCCAAAAACAATAGGTCTTTCAATAGATCCTGTTGATAGCAATACTTCTTTTGCTCTTATATACCAAAGTCTTTGTCTCGGTGTGTACTTTGGTTTTTTTTCTAAATGATCTCCTGTTCTTTCAAACATTACCATCATATTATGATCATAGTATCCAAAAACTTGAGATCTATTTTTAACAATAACATTAGGCATCTCTTTTAATTCAGATATAATTTTTTCTGACCAATCTTTTCCAGATAAGTTATCTATCGTAACATCATCTGTTAAAAGCGTCCCTCCATATCTAGGTTTATCCTCTGCTAATATTACTTTTGCTCCGTTTTTAGCAGCTGCATAAGCACTTGCTAAACCAGCGGGTCCAGAGCCAGTAACTAATAAATCACAATATTCATATTTATGCTCATATCTCTCTTTATCTTTTTCAAGAGAAGCAATTCCTAACCCTGCTGCTTTTCGTATAAAAGGCTCATAAACTCTATACCAAAAACTTTTAGGCCACATGAAAGTTTTGTAATAAAAACCAGCTGGAAAAAAACGATTTAAGAAATTATTTATTGCACCAATATCAAAATTTACTGATGGCCAACAATTTTGACTAGATGCTGATAAACCATTTACTAGTTCTATCTCAGTTGCGTTAATATTTGGTTCTGAACAACCATTAATCTCAACTTGCATTTTTGCATTTGGTTCATCAACTCCTGCACCAAAAAACCCTCTTGGACGATGATATTTAAAACTTCGTCCAATTAAATGTATGCCATTGGCAAGTAGTGCTGAAGCCAGCGTATCACCCTCATACCCAATATATTTTTTTCCATTAAATTTAAATTCAATAGGTTTATCTCTATTGATTAAGCCACCAGTATTTAGTCTAAAATTTTGTGACATCAAAATTATTCCTCTGGTTTAAAAGTTCTAAAAATTTCGTGAGTAGTTGTATCTCTCTCAACTTTAAACCATTGTCTGCATCCAGCAATATGATGCCACAATTCAATATGTTTTCCTCTCGGACTTTTTCTTAGATAAACAAAATTGTCCCATTCTTCATCACTTATTTCTTGATTAAGTTTTGGTCTAGTAATTGTTCCATCACCTCCGTAGGCAAATTCTTTTTGAGACCTGTCCCCACAGTAAGGACACTTAATGTTTAACATTTATGAAATCCAAGTTTTTGTTCCAAGGCCCTTTTCATCTAACAAGTAACCTTTAGAAAATCTATTTAGACTAAATCCCTCATTTAATTCATGAACTCTATCTTGTGCGATTGTATGTGCAAATGTCCACCCAGAAGATGGAACCGATTTGAAGCCTCCATAACACCAACCACAATTTAAATATAATCCATCGATATGAGTTTTATCAATAATAGGTGAGCCATCCATTGACATATCCATAATCCCTCCCCAAGTCCTCAACATTTTCAATCGACTTAAGAATGGAAATAAAGCAACACCTCCAGTTAAGACATGTTGTATCGTTGGAAGATTGCCTTTTTGTGCATAACTATTATATCCATCAAGATCTCCACCCATAACCATCTCACCTTTATCTGATTGACTAATATAAAAATGTCCAGCACCAAAGGTTACCACTCCATCTAAAACTGGTTTCACTGGCTCAGAAACACAAGCTTGTAATAAATGAGTTTCTATAGGAAGTGTCATATTAAGTTTTTCTGCTAAAACATTTGTGCTGCCAGCTACACACAATCCAATTTTTTTTGATTTAATATCTCCTCTAGATGTTCTCAAACCTGTTATTTTTCCTGCCTCAATATCAAATCCTGTTACTTCACAATTTTGAATTATATCGACACCCATTGAGTCAGCTTGTCTAGCATAACCCCATGCGACCGCATCATGTCTAGCAGTACCAGCACTTGGTTGTGCTAAGCCTCCAAAAATTGGGTACCTAACATCTTCAGAAAAATCAGCCATAGGTATAATCTTTTTAACTTCTTCCCTATTAAGTAGAACAGCATCTATTCCATTTAATCTCATAGAGTTTCCTCGACGAGCATAAGCATTCATTTGTGCATCTGAATGAGCTAAATTTATAATTCCTCTTGGTGAAAACATGACATTAAAATTTAATTCCTGACTCATGTTTCTCCACAGGTTCATTCCAAATTCATTGAACCTAGCATTATCATCATACATAAAATTTGATCTGATAATTGTGGTGTTTCTTCCTATATTTCCTCCGCCAATCCATCCTTTTTCAATAACTGCCACATTAGTTATTTGATGCTCTTTAGCTAAATAGTAGGCAGTAGCTAGCCCGTGGCCACCACCACCAATAATTACAACATCGTATTCTTTTTTAGGTGTAGGATCTTTCCATGCCAAATCCCATTTTTCATGATTAGAAAAAGCATTCTTGATTAGGCTAAATACTGAATATTTTTGCATGATTAAATTTTATAATAATGAATATAAATAGTTCCTATTTTTTTTATATATAATTTTTAGATATTTCCAAAGCTCTTAAAAAGAGATACTAATCGAGCAGTTTTTGTATATTTAAAGAATTTTATGAGTGAAATAAAATCAGACATTCAAATTGCAAGAAAAGCTAAAATGCAACCAATCAAAGACATTTTAGCAAAAATAAATGTTCCTGATGAAAGTTCTGCCTTCAGCCCCATGGGGCGTCACATCGCAAAAATAAATTTAGAATACCTTGATGGTCTCAAGAGTAAAAAAGAGGGAAAATTAATTTTAGTGACTGCCATAACTCCTACTCCAGCAGGAGAAGGAAAGACCACAACCTCTGTAGGTCTAAATGATGGTCTAAATAAAATCGGAAAAAAATCTATCGTCTGTTTAAGAGAACCAAGTTTAGGTCCATCTTTTGGAATGAAAGGTGGAGCTGCTGGTGGTGGCTATGCTCAAGTTGTTCCTATGGAACAAATTAATCTTCATTTCACAGGTGACTTTCATGCAATTACATCTGCACATAATCTTTTATCTGCATTGATAGACAATCATATCTATTGGGGAAATAAACTTAATATAGATGTAAGAAGAATTGTTTGGAAAAGAGTTTTAGATATGAATGATAGAGCGTTAAGATCAATTAATATTAATCTTGGTGGTGTCGCTAATGGATTCCCAAGGGAAGATGGTTTTGATATTACAGTTGCTTCAGAAATAATGGCTATCTTTTGCTTGGCTAATAATTTGGAAGATTTAGAAAATAGAATTGGAAATATTACTGTTGCTTACACAAGAGAGAAAAAACCAATATATGCTAAAGATTTAAAAGCACAGGGACCTATGACTGTTTTGTTAAAAGAAGCTATAAGACCAAACATAACTCAAACATTAGAAAACAATCCTGCAATAATTCATGGTGGGCCTTTTGCTAATATTGCTCATGGTTGTAATTCTGTAATCGCAACTAAAGCCGGACTTAAATTAGCTGACTATGTGGTAACTGAAGCTGGGTTTGGTGCAGATCTTGGTGCTGAAAAATTTCTAGATATTAAATGTAGAAAATCTGATTTAAAACCAAGTTGTGTGGTTATTGTTGCTACAATTAGAGCATTAAAAATGCATGGTGGTGTAGCTAAAGATGATCTTAAAAATGAAAACGTTGAAGCATTAAAAAAAGGTTTGGTCAACCTTGAAAGGCATGTTGAAAATATAAAAAAATTTGGTCTTCCTGTAGCGATAGCTGTAAATCATTTTATAAAAGATACTGACGATGAGGTAAAAGCTTTAGTTGATTTTTGTAATAAATTAGGAATAAAGGCAAGTCTTTGTACCCACTGGGCAAATGGAGGAGAAGGTACAAAAGAATTAGCTTCACATGTTGCTGATTTATGTGAAAAAAAAGAAAATAAATTTAAATTTTTGTACGAAAGTAAGACACCATTGTTTAAAAAAATTGAAACGATAGCAAAAGAAATTTACAGAGCCGATGAAGTTATTGCTGATACAAAAATTAGAGATCAACTTAAAAGTTTTGAAGAAGCAGGTTATGGAGAATTACCAATTTGTGTAGCTAAAACTCAGTACAGTTTTTCAACTGATCCTAATCTCAAAGGTGCACCTACAGGTCACTCATTACCAATTAGAGAAATAAGGCTTTCCTCAGGAGCTGAATTTATAGTTGTTGTCTGTGGAGCAATAATGACAATGCCTGGATTACCAAGGGTACCAGCAGCAGACTCTATTAAACTTAATAAAAAAGGTGAAATCGAAGGGTTATTTTAATTTAACTCGTTAAGCCAATTTTTAAGCTCTAACATTCTCTTTTTTTTATCTGAAACTGAAATTTCTTTTTTGATAAAAGCAATGTGTTTTTGAACTTCAGTATCATCTTTAAATACTTTTCTACTTTCAATTAATCTTTCTTTTCTAAACTCAATAAGATTAATCATTTTTTCATAAGTTATTTCTGGATGGTATTGTAGCCCCCAAATTTTTGTCTTATTAACCTCAAAATATAAACCTTGAACTTTATTAATCTTATTCGAGGCTAAACAAATTCCTTTATCAGGTATTTTTACCACCTCATCAAAATTGAATGCTGGGGAATTAAATTTTTTATCTTTATTTTTATAAAGAGGATGTTTTATTCCATTTTTGTTTATCTCTATTTCATTTGCTATACCAATATGTGAATTATCAGCCTTTTTGACTTGGCCACCTGCTGCTGTGACTGCTACTTGCATGCCCCAACAAATTGCCAAAATTTTTCCTACTTTATTTTGACAATTTTTCATGAATTCAATTTGCCTTCTAATTTCTGGAGTATCATTATAAATATTTAAACTACTTCCACCCCAGATAAGACCATCATACTGCTCGAGTCGATCTGATATTGATTGAATATTTTGATCTGAAGAGGGGTTAACAACATCAAATGAAAGTTCATCAGTAAAATGGCTCAAGCTGTCCTTTAAGCTTTCTGTATGTGTTTGAATACCATTTTCTGAAAAGCTCTCATTTTCTTCTCTTAAGTTTCCCTCTACAATTAATATTTTTTTCATTCAAACAATTCTCCTGAAATGCTATGCTGATACATCAGCTTAAGATCCTCTTGATTGATTTTTTTTGGATTACCACTAGTAGATGGATCTTCTAAAGCCATTAGAGATAATTTATTTAAATCTAGTTTGGAACAATCCATAATTTCAGATAGTTTATGCGGGATTGCCAAATCTTTTCTTAAATTCAAAATCCACGATAAGAAACTTTCAAAATTTTTATCTAAATCTAAATAATCACAAATTGAGATAATTTTTTTTTCTATAATAGATTTATTAAAAGTTAATACATACGGCATAAAAATTGCATTACTCAATCCATGATGAATATTATATTGAGCATTAAGAGGATGGCTCAATGAATGAATTGCACCTAATCCCTTTTGAAAAGCTGTTGAACCCATTGACGAAGCTGCCAAAAGATTTTGTCTAGCCTCAATATTTTTTCCATCTTGGTATGCAACAACAAGTGAACTTTTAATAAGTTTCATTCCCTCCAAAGCAATACCATCTGCCATAGGATGAAAGCTTGGTGCACAATATGCTTCAAGATTGTGAGCTAAGGCATCCATCCCTGTTGCAGCAGTTAACCTTGGAGAAAGCTCAATAGTCAATTTTGGGTCAAGAATAACAATTGAAGGTAAAATTTTTGGATGAAATATAATTTTTTTAACACCCGTTTTTTTATTGATGATTGCAGATGCTCGACCAGTTTCAGATCCTGTTCCTGCAGTAGTTGGAATTGCAATTATTGGAAAAATATTTTTATCATTAGCTCTTTTCCAATAATCTCCAACATCCTCAAAATCCCAAATAGGTCTACTCTGGCCTGACATAAAAGCTATAGCTTTCCCAACATCAATTGCACTTCCTCCGCCAATCGTAATTACACCATCACAATCATTCTGTTTAAATTCTTTCACACCCTCATCGACATTCTCACCAAATGGATTTCCTGTAAAATTTGAAAATAATATTAATTTTTTTAACTTTTTTTTAATTTCACTAATCACCTCCTTAATAAATGGAAGATTTACTAAATCTTTGTCAGTTACAAATAATGGGTTGTTAACCTTTAAATTATGACAAGCTTCTCCTAAATCTTTAACCCTATCTTTACCTACCCAAACTGTTGTTGGATAATTCCAATTAGATTTCATATTTTTTTAAGTGACTGTAAGTTTTCTATTATTCAATATTGCTTTAAATAAACTAATCATTAAAGGAATTTTTTTCTTATTAATTTTTCTCATAACATATGGGGCAATTTCTCTAACTAACTGTTCTCCTTCAACAGTGTCATTAGGCATAAATCTTTTTTTTGCATTTTTAAATGTATATCCTTTTCCTAAGTAACTGCCCATTTTACTATTTCTACCACCCGCAGCGCTAACATATAAGTCACCCACACCAGCAAGCCCTAGTGTACTTGTTTCTTTTCCTTTAAAATATTTTGTTAAATATTTCATTTCATTAATTGATCTTTGAAATAAACTTGATGACGTATTTAGACTTTGACCAGCACCTATAATCATTGCATATATATTTTTAATTGCTGAGCAGACTTCAACACCAATAATATCTTTCGAGAATTCATTTAAATAATATTTTGTAGAAATTCTTTTTCCTATTTTTTTTGCAAAATTTATATTTTTATTTGCAATTATTACACTTGTTTGATGTTTTCTCGCTAATTCTTTTGCTAAGCATGGACCTTTTAAAACTGAAATATTTTTTATCCCAGAAACTTTTTGAAGTTTTTCAGAAATAGTAAAAATTTTCTTACTCCTAGATATATATTTTAACCCTTTGGTAAGAACCAGCAAAGGTGTATTAATATTATTTTTCTTCAACTCCTTACCAATAAAGTCTATTCCAGGTAAACTTAAAGCAATTACTATTAAATCAAATTTTTCTTTTAATAAATCACCAGAATATTTTCGAAATTTAAGTTTTTTTGGCAAATTCATCTTTAATGCTGAATGGTATTTTCTTTTTGAGGATAATTCTTTTATGAATTTTTTTGAGTAAGGCTCAGTAATTACAACATCATTCTTATTTTCCAGGCAGGGAATTGTGAAAGCAGATCCCATGGCCCCTCCTCCAATTATTAAAAATTTTTTCATATTGATTTAAATTCAAAAATATTAATTAAACGAAAATTTAAAATGCAACACATACGTGAAAATTTTCTATGTCAATTTTCATATTAAGTCATTATTTTATTTTAAATTTTAATATTTTGTTAGTAAAATAAACTTAATTTTTATTAAATCTTATGAGTAAAGTAGCTATTATCGGTGCAGGTCCATGTGGCCTATCAATGTTAAGAGCATTTGAGCAAGCAGAAAAAAAAGGTGAAAAAATTCCAGAAGTGATTTGTTTTGAAAAACAGGAAGATTGGGGTGGTCTCTGGAATTATAGTTGGCGAACAGGTTCTGATCAGTATGGAGATCCAGTTCCAAATAGTATGTATAGATATCTTTGGTCTAATGGACCCAAGGAATGTTTAGAGTTTGCTGACTATTCTTTTGATAAACATTTTGGCAAAGCAATTCCATCATTTCCTCCAAGGGAGGTACTATACGACTATATAGTTGGAAGAGCTAAAAGTGGAAATTTAAAAAATAAAGTTAAATTTAATACAAGGGTCATTAATACAATCTTTAAAAATGAAAAATTTGAAATTAGTTATCAGGACAAAGTAAATGATAAAATTTTAAAAGAAAATTTCGATTTTGTAATTGTCTCAACTGGTCATTTTTCTGTTCCATTTATTCCCGAGTATGATGGAATGAAATCATTCCCAGGAAGAATTATGCACTCCCACGACTTTAGAGACGCAGAAGAGTTTAGAGGTAAAAATATTGTTGTATTAGGCAGTAGTTATTCAGCTGAAGATATTGCGCTTCAATGTAATAAGTATGGAGCAAAAAGTGTAACTATTGGATATAGACACAACCCAATGGGATTCAAATGGCCTAAAGGTATGAAAGAAGTTCATTACCTAGATAGACTAGATGGAAAGAAAGCTATCTTTAAAGATGGTACTGAACAAGAAACCGACGTTATAATTTTATGTACAGGATACTTGCACCATTTTCCATTTTTAGAGGAAAACTTACAACTGAAAACAAGAAATAGACTCTATCCACCTAAATTATACAAAGGTGTAGTCTGGCAAGATAATCATAAACTAATGTATCTTGGCATGCAGGACCAATTTCATACATTTAATATGTTCGATTGCCAAGCTTGGTATGCTCGTGATGTAGTTATGGGTAAAATAAAAATGCCTGATAGTAAAGAAATTGAAAATGACATAAACAAATGGGTTGCAATGGAAGAAAAACTTGAAAATCCTGATCAAATGATTGATTTTCAAACAGAGTATACCAAGGAGCTACATGAAATGTCTGATTATCCTAAAATTGATTTTGAATTAATAAGAAAACATTTTAAAGAATGGGAACATCATAAAGTTGAAGACATATCAACATATAGAGATAAATCTTTCTCATCCCCGGTAACAGGATCTGTTGCACCGGTTCACCACACGCCTTGGGCAAAAGCAATGGATGATACTTTAAAAACTTTTTTGAATAAATAATTAAGTTTTAATCAATACCTAGGTGTTTTTTTCTTTTTTCAACCCAAGATCTAATCAGATTATCAAATATAAGAGCTATAAAAGCTACACAAATACCAAGTGTTAACCCAATCCCAGCACCTTTTTTATCTGATAGTGCTTTTAATATATATTGTCCTAAATCTTCAGTGCCAATGAAAGCTCCAATAATTACCATGAATAAAGCAAATACAATTGTTTGATTTATACCAAGCATCATGTGAGGAAAAGCTAAAGGAAATTCTATCTTTGTTAATCTTTGAAATTTATTGACACCAGACATGGTTGCAGCATCGTGTAAACCAGCAGGAACACTCCTCAATCCCTCGATGGTGTATCTAGTAGCAGGTATTGTTGCATAAACTATAACAGCTATTAAAACAGATGTATCCGTAATACCAAATAACATCATCACTGGAATTAGATAAACAAATGATGGGAATGTTTGAAAAATATCACATACTCCTAACATGAAATTAGCAGAGCGTTTATTTTGAAAACATAATGTTCCAACTGTAAATCCAATAGTACAAGATACAATTACTCCAAATGTTGCCATATAAGTCGTTACTAAAGCCCTATCCCACCAAGGACTTAAGGCAATAAATAGTGTCAATCCACAAACAACTAAAGCTGAACGAATTCCACCAATTAGATATCCCGCACCAACAACTAAAACTATAGTTGCTACAGCTGGCATCCTTAAATATAAAGCCCTCATTGGTTGAAGCACCTCTTGAATGAGCCAAGTATTAAATGCTTTAATATAAACAAAAAAAGTATCAAAAATCCAATCAACCCCTTTATTCCAAAAATCAGCAGTTGATATTCCTTTATTATGTGGAACTTCAAATAGATAATTAAAACTACCTTTAAATAAAAAGGTTCCAATATAAGCCAGTACTATTCCAACAATTACAGTTGCTGCAAAAAATAAGATATTTTTATTTCTTTGAAAGAATGTCAGATTACCAAAATAATCTGTTTGTTTATTAGCCCAAGCTAATGACATTTTATCTAATAAAATCGCAATTAAGCTAATACACAAGCCTGCTTCCAGTGCTAATCCTATATTTAACTGATTTAGCGCCAATAGCAGATTAAATCCTAAACCTTTTGCACCAATAAAAGCTGAAATTACTGCCATGGAAAAACACACCATAATGACTTGGTTAACACCAATTAAAATGTCTCTTCTTGCAGTTGGAATTAAAACTTTAAACATTAATTGCCAATTATTACATCCACTCATTCTTCCAGCTTCAATAACTTCTGGAGGTACTGCTCTTAAACCTAGTATGGTTAATAATATCATTGGTGGTATAGCTACAACCATAGTGATTATAACTGCAGCATGATCACCAACTCCAAAAAGAACCAAAGCAGGAACCAATACCGCATATTGTGGCATAGTCTGCATCACTAATAATATTGGATATAGAGCTTTCTCAACACGTTTACTTTTAAATGCTGCTATTCCTAAGCCTAACCCAAAAATAAACGACAATGGTGCTGCAACTAATATAAATGAGAGAGTTTGCATAGATGGTTTCCATTGACCAAATATTGAAATATAAATCATCGTTAAACCAGCAAACAAAGCTAGACCTTTCCCGCTTACTTTATATGAAAGGATTGCTGCACCTGCTGCTACAATAGTCCATGGTAATCCTGGAAGTTCAGCCCAAGGATTTTTATCGATCCAATCCCAACTGCTAAATGCTACTATAGTTTCAAGACCACCTAATAAAACCTCTCTTATTAACTGTATTAAGAAAGTCATAAACGCTGTTAAATTTCTACTTATTTGTAAAACTATAGGACGACTTTTAAACTCTTGTGTATCTTCATTCCAAACCTCAATTGGCATCCATTCATTCATTAGGAAAAATAAAGAGTCGTTTATCCAAATAGGTAGCCAGCCTAGTAATGGAGGCAAACGCCAAAAAACATCAAAGGCATAATATCTCACCTCTTTCCCTAAAAACACATAACTACTCTGATTTGGATCTTTTACAAATTCTGCTTGGCCACGGATAAATTTATATGTTTCTGGAACTTCAATAGCGAAACATAAAGCAAAAAATACGATTAATAAGAATAACCATTGAAATGTTTTGGGGTATTTTTTTAAAAATTCCATAATTAATTATTATTTTTTCTTCCTCCAAAAACTGTATTAATAATTTTAGTTGGGTTTATAGAGCCCACAATTTCATTTTTACTATCGATCACAGCTACGGCTTTTTCTTGAGTAAGAATTTTTTCTGCAACATTTTCGATTATTTCATCCTTTGAAACTTTTAAATCACCTAAATCATTTTTAGATGCATCCATTACATCTTCAATTAATAAAACTTTTTCTCTTGGAACCTCTTCTGTAAACTTTCGTACGTACTCTGTGGCTGGATTTAAAACAATATTTGCAGGGGTATCTAATTGCTCAATTATACCATCTTTCATAATTGCGATACGATCAGCAAGTTTTAAAGCTTCATCAAAATCATGAGTAATAAACATAATTGTTTTTTGTAATTTTTCTTGAAGTCTTAAAAATTCATCTTGCATTTCTTTTCTTATTAAAGGATCTAAAGCTGAAAATGGTTCATCTAAAAACCAAATATCTGGTTCGACTGCCAAAGATCTAGCGATACCAACTCGTTGTTGCTGTCCTCCAGATAATTCTCTTGGAAAATAGTTTTCTCTTCCATCAAGTCCAACTAGCTTGACCATATCCATTGCTTTACTGATACTATCCTCGGTTTTAATACCTTTAATCTGAAGTGGAAAAGCGATGTTCTCCACAACTGTTTTATGAGGCAGTAAAGCAAAGCTTTGGAAAACCATACCCATTTTATTTCTTCTTAGTTCAATAAGCTCTTTGTTGTTTAGTTGTAATAGATCTTGTCCTTCAATGAAAATTTTACCACCTGTTGCATCTGTTAATCTAGATATACATCTCAATAATGTTGATTTACCTGAACCAGACAAACCCATGACAACTAACATCTCACCTTTTGAGACTTCAAATGATGCGTTGTTTACACCTACGATACATCCATTTTTTTGAAAAGTTTTGGCATCAACATTTCCATTTGACTCTTGAAGCATTTTTTTGGCATTTGATCCAAAAATTTTGTAGACATTTTCACATTTAATTACTGTCTCAGCCATAAATCTTAATTAAGTTATATGAAAATAAGGTAAAATTAAATCCATAATATTGTAACCATTTCACCTTAAAAATTTTTAATAAAATAAACTCTAGTATCAATTCCAGTACTTAAGAAACTTAGGGCTTCACCACTAACAGTTATTGACTCATTTACCCCTACATTGTTTCCGCTTACTGTAAAACCTGCAAAACACTTATTTTTTGTGTCATCCCATTTTACAAACGTCTCATCAATTTTATTTCCGTTAATTGTATAAATTTCATGAGCTCTAAAATTTAAAAAATTTGCACCCATTATCGCACGTTGTGGGATCAACTTTGTTGCCTTACAAACTTGTTCATATACTTCATCACTTAGTTTGAAATGATCAGTGCCATCAAATGTAACTAATATGCCAGAAGGAAGTTTTGAAATAAGCTCACTTAATTTTTTCTCTTGAGCAATTCTTTCCTCCTCAAGTTTCATTTTTCTTACCAATTCATCACCTCCACCAAACATAATGTTTAAAACGAAAAAAGATGATATGACTATTAGGATAATAATTACTAACCCACCAAATTGTTTGGTGAATTCAGGTAAATTTTTAATCTTATCTAAGTTACTTTCTTTTGACATTTAATCTTGTAATTTACCATTTTTCCAAATTCCAGATTTCACTGATCCATCAGACCAAGTAAAAGTTCCTTTACCATTCATAAATCCTTTAGCCCATTCACCTTCATAGGTTGACCCATCGGGAAATGTCAAAATACCAATTCCACTCCATTCACTATTCTTGAATTCGCCTTTGTAAATATATCCATTTGGCCAAGTCTCAACACCTTGACCATTTTTTTTTGTACCTACCCACTCTCCTTCGTAAGTTGTTTTGTCAGTGTAAACCCACTTACCGAAACCATTTTCACAATTACCCTCCTTACATCCGGTGCTTCTAGCTAAAGCAACCGATGAAATTAAGAAACTTAAAATTATGGTGAGAAGAAATTTTTTCATGAGCATAGTTTACACAAAAACAATTAAAAAAAAATTAGACTTTTTTGTCATTTTCAGTGCAAGAATAAATAGAAATATATTTTTCAGAATTTTCACTTTTTATATTTTTGGTAATTTCATGAATTAATTCACCTGTTTTCCTAGTAATAATACCTGACTCAGAATAATTTTTTTCTTTATCGATAGATTTAAATAAAACCACATCTTTATTTACAACCTTTACATTTAACGATTCAGACTCAGAAAGAAATAATGTTAATCCCGTTATTAAAAGAGTTTGTGGTTTTTTTGATTGAATTTTAAATTTGTCTAAATCTTTTTCTTTTAAATCTTTTGCCAGAAAAGTTTGATAATTATATTCAGAATTTTTAATAATTTTTTTTTCTAGTGAACACTTAAACTCAAGATTAATGTCTTCATTAATATTTATATCTTTTGCTAAAACTCCATTAAAAAAAAAGAAATTTACAAATATAAAAAGTAATATTTTAATCATAAATTTTATCTAAAAAAAAATCTCCCCCAACGTTGTTGGGAGAGATTTAAAGATTTAATAGCTCTTAACCTTATTTAGTAAAAGCTTGCCAAACTTTCTTATTGTCTGCTAACCATTTTTTAGCTGCATCCTCATGAGTCATTTTGTCAACGTCAACTAAAGCTGCCATTGCACCAATTTGACTTGTTGAGAACGAAAGTTTTTTAAATGCCGCTGCTGCTTTTGGATGAGTTTTTGGAAAATCAGCATTAACTGCTTTTTTCAAATAACCATCTGGTGAACCACATTTTCCATCACCACCATCCTCTGGTCTACAACCAGCTGTGTATGGAGGAAAGTCGATAAATGTAAAACCAGCACCATCAGTAAAGTTTGGTGTCCAGTTAAAGATGATTGTTCCTCTTCCTTCTTTTTCAGCTGCAGCTAACTCTGCCCATAAAGCATCTGCACTTCCAGCAAATTTAACCCACCAAAGATCACCTAAACCTAAAGCGTCAACTCTTTGTGGAATTAAATCACCATGCCATGTTTGTGGACCTTCCAACATTCTTCCTTTTCCATTTGGAGAGTCAGGTGTTGTAAAGTTTTTTGCACAATCTGGATTTTTTAATGCTGTCCAATCTGGTAAACCAGGACATAATCCTTTTTCAGCAACCCAATTAGGATAACCCATATCCTCTAGAGTTCTTGCCTCATGATCTCCCCAATCTAACAAACCACCTTTATCCAAAGCAGTTGTGAATGATTTACCAAAAGCAGATTCCCATACCTCATGAGATATAGTTACATCACCAATTCTAATTGACTCGTATACTGCTTGAGAGTCAGCATTAACGTATTTTACGTTGTTACCCATACTTTCGAACATTCCACCAATAACATAGGCCATTACAATTTGACTTGACCAGTTATGTGTCGGAATAACGATGGGTTTTTTACTATCTGCATTTGCAATACCAGCGAAACTTACCGCTGAGATTATCATTACAGATATAAATGATATTATTTTTCGCATTTATTCCCCTTTCTTAATATTAAGTCTGAATAGTATGTGCCTAAGTAAAATGATAGTCAACTAATAGATATTTATATAATATAATAATAGATATAAAAAATGTCGCTGACTACATTAGATATAAAAGAACCTGGTCTAAATATACTACCACCTGGAGTTGAAAGACACGTTGTAAACGCTGGTGGGCTAACTGGTTTACAAATTTTTCCAGATGATGAAATAGAAATCATTAATGATGAGGGAAATCAAATTTGTGAAATAATTTGTTTCGACAAAGATGGAAAATCTGAACTCGCAATTTTAAATTTGAAAGAAAATAGCGACAAAAGTTTCATTAAAGAGATTTTAAAAAAAAAGGATGAAAGTTCTCTAGCTACAAATTTTCAATTAAAAAAAAGAAATCTAGATTTAAATAAATCGCATTCTTCAATTTTATTTGATGAAAAAACACCTAGCGGTGAAAAAATTAAATTAAAATCTAAAGATAAGTGTTATGTTATTTTCTCTGCACCTCAAAATGACATGTTGGTAAGTGAACAAAACCCATCTGGTGATTTAATATTATTCATAAAAAGAGCTAAAATTACAAATGATAAAGAATTATCAATAATTCCTGACCCCGTGTTTGAGCCACATTACGAAAAAAATATTGATAGACAAACTGCTATTTCTTTTCAAGTTAAAGAAGGTGATTACATTCAAATTATTAGTCCAGCAGGTAGACAATGCTCTGACTTTGTTGCATTTGATACAAGAAAACTTGATAAAAGAATTGAAAAAGGACTTGATTGGCAGACCACACGAACCTTCATGGGTAATACTTTTCCTGGGCCAGGATTGTTCTCAAAATTTTATGACACAGATCATGAACCTTTAGTTGAGGTGATTAGAGATACAGTTGGTAAACATGATACATTTAATTTAGCTTGCACATCAAAATATTATGAGGATGCAGGTTATTTTGGTCATCCAAATTGTTCGGATAATCTAAATAATGCCATGGCCGAATATGGAGTTGAAAAACAAAAAGGTTGGCAAGCAATTAATTTATTTTTTAACACCTCAGCAACTGGTTTAAATTCTGTCATTTCTGATGAGTCATTTGCAAGACCTGGAGATTATGTAATGTTTAGAGCATTAAAAGATTTAACTATTGGAACGACAGCATGTCCAAGTGATATTGATGCATGTAATTCATGGAATCCCACAGATATTTTTGTTAGAACCTATGACAAAAAAAAAGAATTTTCAAAATCATTTGCTTTTAGAATGAAAACAGACTCTGAAAAAAAACTTACTAGAAATTCTGGGTTTTATGAGAGAACATCAAAATTAACTAGAAATTTTATTGATGCTAGAGGTTTTTGGCTTCCAAATGATTACACAAAACATGGTGTGGTAGAAGAATATAATGCGTGCAGAGAGAATGCTGTTTTAATTGATTTATCATCATTAAGAAAATTTGAAATTATAGGACCAGATGCTGAAGAATTAATGAATTATACTTTAACTAGAAATATTAAAAAACTTGCTGTTGGACAAATTGTTTATTCAGCAATGTGCTATGAAAACGGCATGATGTTCGATGATGGCACTTTATTTAGATTAAGTGAAACTGGATTTAGATGGATTTGCGGAGACGAGTATGCAGGGGAGTGGCTTAAAGAAGTTGCTCAAAAGAAAAAATTCAAAGTAAATATAAAAAACTCAACAGATCAAATTAGCAACGTTTCCATTCAAGGTCCGAAAAGTAGAGAAATTTTAAAAAAGATGATTTTTACACCTCCGACACAGCCTGCAATCGATGAGCTAGAATGGTTTAGGTTTTCAATTTGCAGAGTTGAAGAACTCCAAGGAATACCATTAATTGTCTCTAGAACTGGTTACACAGGTGAACTTGGTTATGAGATATGGTGCCATCCAAAAGATGCACCAAAAGTATGGGATAAACTTATGGAGTATGGCAAAAATGATAATTTAATACCTGCTGGATTTGCTGCTTTAGATAAATTGAGAATTGAAGCAGGTTTAATTTTGTTTGGTAACGAATTTGATGGTCAACAGGATCCGTTTGAAGCTGGAATTGGTTTTGCAGTCCCTCTCAAATCAAAGGAAGAAGATTTTATTGGTAAAAGTGTTTTGAAAGAAAGAAAAGCAAATCCACAAAAAAAACTTGTTGGTCTTGAGTTAATTGGTAAAGAACCTTCAGGTCATGGTGACTGTGTACATGTTGGCAGATCTCAAGTAGGTGTAATTACAAGTGGTTGTTTATCTACTACTCTCAATAAAAATATAGCTTTATGTAGAATTGATAATCAATATTCTGAAATAGGCACTGAGGTGGAGGTGGGTAAAATTGATGGTCATCAAAAAAGAATTTCTGCCAAAGTAGTTGCTTTCCCACACTTCGATCCTAAGAAAACTAGAGTTAGATCTTAATGCCCAAAACAGCAAAAGATTTATTAGAATTTTGGGAAGATCAGATGAAACTTTCCCACATGTCTAGTAACTATTTTTTTAGAAAATCACCTTCCCATTATCATATGATGCTTTTAGTTATGCACGCCTATAAATATAAAGAGGACTTAACAGTTGAAGAATTAAAGACTAAATTGTTTAAAACTTCACGTCCTAAGTCAGCTTTAATGATTAATGAGGCATGTGAAAAAGGTTTTTTTTTCTTAGAAAAAACTTCTGGAGACCAGCGAAAAAAGCACATAAAGCCAAGTGTATCTTTTATAGAAGAGTTTAATAAATACATTGAAACCCTTAAACATCTAAGCTTTTAAAGCTTTATTATTTTTACTTATATTTTTTATATATATAAAAAATTATATATTTACGTCGCATGAAAAATAAAGATGTGAGTATGTCATTACCGACAAAAGCAAAAGTAGTAATTATCGGTGGGGGGATCCACGGATTAAGTACTGCTTGGAAGCTATCCGAAACGTATAAAAATCCAGGAGATATTGTTGTTTTAGAAAAGAAAGATACTGCGGCAGGTGCGAGCGGCATAGCTTGTGGTGTTGTTAGAAATAATTATTTTCAACCAGCAATGAGAGAATTAATGGCCCATTCAGTTTCAGTTTGGGAGAGTGATCCAAAAGCATTTAAATATAATCCAGTTGGTTATTTGCAAATATCACCTGAAGTTATGCATGAGGATGTCGCCAGTATTTATGAACAACAAAGAGCAATTGGTTATGAGTCTGAATTTATAGAAGGTGAGAAAGATTGCATGAATTATATGAAGGGTATCTTTGATGATTGGCAAGCTCAAGGAATCACATCTATTCTGCATGAAAAAAAAGGTGGATATGCTTTTAATAAAGACTCAATTAAAGCACTTGAAAATAAATCTACCTCAAATGGTGTTCAAGTGATGAAGGGTGTTAGAGTTACAGGTTTTAAAAGAGGAAGTAATAGTAAAGCTGTAACTGGAGTAGAAACAGATAAAGGAACAATTGATTGTGAACAAGTCGTAATTGGTGCGGGACCTTGGGCAAGAGATTTTTGGAACATGTTAGAACTGCCCAAAACTGCTAACATTAAAGGTAAAGATGGTAAGATGCATGTTACTGATATGTGGACTTACTGGATGCTTCAAGAGGGTGTAATTGGAGTAGAGCCAGATTTCTTAAAAACAAATGATGGTAAACAACCGCCTGTGGTTCATGTCGACTCTACTGCGCCATTGTATTCAGATAAAACAAAAAAATTAATTACAGATAAAATTTGGGGGATTTATTATAAGCCTGATATTGAAGGTTTAGGTGTTCAAGGAGGAACTTCTCCTTACATTGTTAAAAAACATTTCGATCAAGTAAACGTTGATCCATATGGGATTGAGTCACCAGAGTATCAAACAACTGATGCTTTTAGTGAAATGTGGTGTTCAGCTTTAGCTCATTGTCAAAAAAGATTTGAAGGGAAATCAGACCTGTATAGAAAAGGTCCTTCAGGTGGACTTGGGTGTATGACCCCTGACTCTTTTCCGATCTTTGATAGATTTTTTGAAAATGTTTATATGATTGCTGATGCTAATCATGGATACAAAATGATTGGTGTTGGCGAACTAGTGGCAAAAGAAATTCTTGGTACTGAAAGTGATTTATTAAAACCATTTAGATTCAACCGTTACGAGAAGGGAGAATTGCACCCTACTTCGAACAGTCCGTTTCCTTGGAGCTAAACTTCAAGCCTAGACACTAATAAATTTTTCAGTTACGCTTGAGTAAATTTATAATTCATTGAGGGGAAAAATGACGGATCTAGAAAAGCACGTAAACCGACCAGGTAGAGATAAGCAAGTCAAAAAAGTCAGAGAAAAAATAAACGAATTAGGAATAACCTATATTTATTATCAATTTATTTCTGTAACAGGAAGAGTGGTTGGAAAAGGAATACCCGCTGATCATTGGGAAAGAACAGCTGAAAAAGGTTTCCAATTAGTTTACGGAGCAACTGCAAACTTATTTTTAGATCGACACAACAACTATATTGGTTATGGACCAGAGGCAATGGAATTGGTTGGAATTCCTGACCCTGAAACTTTTTGTCAGTTACCATGGGATAAAAGAGTTGGAAGAGTTTTTGTAACTTGTTTTAGAAACAGAGAAGAGAGAAATAATCCTGGAGGTCATTTAACTTCTGATTGCAGAGGAAATTTAAGAATTTTTATGGATGAATTCCAAAAGAAACATGGTTTAGAACTAAGAGTAGGAACTGAGCCAGAAATGATGTGGTTGACTAAAAATGATGATGGAACTCCAACTGGAAAAGGATTTTCGAAACCATTCTGTTATCACATAGACCAATTTGAATCATTAAGACCTGTATTTATGAAGGTGATTGAATATGCAAAAGCAATGGGTCTAGACATGATTCAAGGTGATCACGAAGATGCACCTGGTCAATTAGAATTGAACTGGACATATGACAATGTTTTAAGAAATGCAGATAGACTATCAACTTACAGACAAATATGTGCTCAAGTTGCAAGAGAACATAATCTAATTGCATGTTTTATGACCAAACCATTTATGGGAGTTTCAGCAAGTGGTTGTCATACTAATATGTCTTTATGGAAAGGTGGAAAAGTTAAAACAAATAAACTTGGACACAAATCTTTACCAGGCGTTGAAGAAGTTTTTGGTTATGTAGAAGGTGGAACAAATACTTTTATGCCAGATACTAAAGATATGCAGTTACCTGGAAAAATTGGATTACAATCAATAGCAGGTATCATGGAACATTTACCAGCTTTGACAGCGTTAGGATCTTCAACTGTAAATTCATATAGAAGATTATGGGATCAAGGTTTTTGGGCTCCTGTTTATGCTGACTGGGGTTATCAAAATAGAACTTGTGGATTGAGAGTATCGGCACCGGGTAGATTTGAATACAGATCGGTAGACTCAATGCATAATCCATATTTATTAGGAGCAGCTTTACTAAAAGCTTGTGATCATGGAATTAGTAAAAAAATGCAACCAGCAGCTCCGGAGTCTAGAAATATTTATGAAGCTCAAAAGGCTGGTAAAGATGTTAAGAAACTTCCTTTGAGTTTAGGTGAGGCTTTAGAAAGATTATCAGAGGATGAAATTATTAAATCTGCAATGCCTGATGAGATGTATAAAGTTTTCCATTGGTATAAAAATGATGAATGGGAAAGATTTTTAGGTGCAACAACTCAATGGGATTTAGATACTTATTTAGATTGTTTACCATAATAAATACAGAGAGAAAAAATATATGTGCGGAATAGCGGGATTAATTCATAGAGGAAAATCATCCAATGTAGGTCATGAACTTCAGGGAATGTTGCAAGCCTTAAAACATCGAGGAGAAGACTCAACTGGTTATGCTTTGTATGGTGATACAGATGGCAAAAATTTCATCATGAGATTTAAAGTTGGTGAAAACGTTGGTGAAGGTAGTACGTCAGTTGCTGAGGATGTGTCTGTATACGATGAAAGAAAGAA
>QCNQ01000007.1 GCA_003213155.1 Pelagibacteraceae bacterium AG-426-G02
GAGTTGATAATAGGAAAGATGATTTTAATGAAATCTATGATGAATTTATCACTCAAAAAGCACAAGAGCAGTCAAGTAGATGCTCTCAATGTGGCGTTCCTTTTTGCCAAGTCCATTGTCCTTTAAGTAACAACATCCCTGATTGGCTTAAATTGACTGCTGAAGGCAGATTGAAGGAAGCTTATGAATTATCTCAAAGCACAAATAATATGCCTGAGGTTTGTGGCAGAATATGCCCTCAAGACAGACTATGTGAGGGTAATTGTGTTATTGAGCAGTCAGGTCATGGCACTGTAACAATTGGATCAGTTGAAAAATATATTACTGATAGTGCTTGGGAGAACGGATGGGTAAAGCCTATATCAATCAAACACGAAAAAGACCAAAGTGTTGGAATAATTGGTGCTGGACCCGCTGGACTGGCAGCTGCTGAACAACTTAGGAAAAATGGATATCAAATTACTATTTATGACAGATATGACAGAGCGGGCGGTTTGTTAATTTATGGAATTCCAAATTTTAAATTAGAAAAACATGTGGTCGAGAGGAGAACAAAATTGTTGAAAGATGGTGGAATTAAATTTGAACAAAATTTTGAGGTTGGCAAGGATGCAACTTTAGAGCAATTGAGAAAAAAACATGATGCAATTTTAATTGCTACTGGAGTTTATAAACCAAGAGAAATTAATCTACCAGGTAATGATTTAGATAATATTTTTCCTGCTATGGAGTTTTTAACAGCATCAAATAAAAAGGGGTTGGGAGATAAAGTTGATTTATTCGATAAAGGTATATTAAACGCTGAGGGTAAAGATGTAGTTGTTATTGGAGGTGGAGATACCGCAATGGATTGTGTTCGAACATCTGTAAGACAAAAAGCTAATTCAGTTAAATGTTTATATAGAAGAGATAAAGATAATATGCCTGGATCTGCAAGAGAAGTAGCTAATGCAGAAGAAGAGGGTGTTGAATTTGTTTGGTTGTCTAGTCCAAAAGAATTTAGAGGAAAAAATAAAATTGAAAAATTAATTGTAGATCAAATTCAACTTGGAGATCCAGATGACTCAGGTAGAAGAAGACCAGAAATTAAACAAGGATCCGAATTTGAAATTAAAGCAGATATGGTAATAAAAGCCTTAGGATTTGATCCAGAAAACTTGCCATTATTATTTGAGGCACAAGAATTACAAGTTACAAAATGGGGAACAATTAAAACAGACTTTGACACTATGGAAACTAATATTAAAGGTGTCTTTGCTGCCGGGGATATTGTAAGAGGTGCATCTTTAGTTGTTTGGGCAATTAAAGATGGTAGAGATGCTGCTTTATCAATCAAATCTTATCTTGAAAATATCGAATTAAAAAAATCTAAAGTTGCATAATGAGCACATATAAAAAAAATTTAGAATTACTTACTAAAAACAATGTTTATTCTAAGGAAATGGAACATGATGCATGTGGCGTAGGGTTAATTGCATCAACAGAGGGAAAAAAATCAAGAGAGGTTGTAGAATATGGAATTGAAGCTTTAAAGGCTGTTTGGCATCGAGGAGCTGTTGATGCTGATGGAAAAACAGGTGATGGAGCAGGAATACATTTAGAAATTCCCAAAGATTTCTTTGTTGAAAAAATAGAGGTTACAGGTCACACACATGATGGTTCTGATATTTGTGTTGGAATGATTTTTTTACCAAGAAATGATTACTCCTCACAAGAAAGCTGTAAAACGATTGTAGAAAGTGAGTTAACTAAAAACGATTTTAGTATCTATGGATGGAGACAGGTGCCTGTTAATCCAAAAGTTTTAGGAGAAAAAGCTTTTCAAACTATGCCGGAGATAATTCAAGTGCTTTTTAAATCGAATGATAAAAATTTGCTTGATAAAGAGCTTGAAAGAAAAATTTATGAAACAAGAAAAAAAATTGAGAATAAAGCATTCAATTTATCATTAAATAATTTTTATATTTGCTCGATAAGTTCTAAGTCAATTATCTATAAGGGCATGTTTTTAGCTGAGGCTATCTCAGATTTTTTCTTGGATTTAAAAGACGAAAGATTTATTTCAAGATTTGCAATTTTTCATCAGAGATTTTCAACTAATACTGCTCCAAGCTGGAGTTTGGCACAACCATTTAGAGCAGTTGCCCATAATGGTGAAATTAATACTTACAAAGGCAATAAAAACTGGATGAGAGTTCATGAACAAGAGATGAGTAGCCCTCTTTTTGAAAATGTTGAAAATTTAAAGCCAGTTATACAAAAAGGAGTTTCTGACTCTGCGGCACTAGATAATGTTTTTGAGTTATTAAATAAATCTGGCCAACCTGCACCTTTGGCAAAATTAATGATGATTCCTGATGCTTGGTCAAAAAGAAATAAAACTCTTCCAAAAAGCCATCAACAACTGTTTAATTTTTTAAATAGCACTATGGAACCTTGGGATGGTCCTGCCGCTATTGCTGCAACAGATAATGAATGGGTCATTGCAGCTAATGATCGTAATGGTTTAAGGCCTTTAAGATACGCAATAACAAAAGATAAGTTTCTCTTTGCTGGATCTGAAACTGGAATGATTGAATTAAATGAAAAAAGAATTTTATCAAAAGGAAGACTTGGCCCAGGGGAGATAATTGGTGTTAGAATTGAAAAAGGCAAAGTGTTTACGAATAATCAAATTAAAGACTATTTGGCAAAAGAATATAAGCATTTCAATTCTCAGATAATAGATTTAGATGAAAAATTATCTATTTCTAATGAAAAACATAATTTTGATGGTGAAGATCTAAGGAGACGACAACACACTTTTGGAATTAGTTTAGAGGACTTAGAGCTAATTTTACATCCAATGGCTGAAGATGCAAAAGAAGCGACGGGTTCTATGGGTGATGATACACCTTTAGCAGTTCTATCAGATAAATACAGACCACTTTATCATTTTTTTAGACAAAACTTTAGCCAAGTGACCAATCCACCGATTGACTCTTTAAGAGAAAATAAAGTTATGAGTTTGAAAACTAGATTTGGTAATCTTGGGAATATTTTAGATTTTGATACTTTAACTAAAGAAAATATTTATGTTTTAAATAGTCCGATATTATCGAATTCACAATTTAACAAATTTATTAATTTTTTTGGAAAAAACTCTGTCTCTATAGATTGTACTTTCTCAAATGATCAAAGTTTATTTGACTCTATTAAAAGGATCCAAAAAGAGTCGGAAATTGCCGTTAGACAGGGTGTAACACAATTAGTTTTAAGCGACAAAGCTATTTCAGATACAAGGATGCCTATGCCAATGTTGTTATGCGTTGGTGCGATTAATACTTTTTTAATTGATAAAAAATTAAGAGGGTATGTTTCAATTAACGTTCAATCTGGCGAAGCTTTGGACACCCATTCTTTTGCAACATTAATAGGTGTTGGAGCAACAACAGTTAATCCATATATAGCTTTTGATAGTTTATACCAAAGGCATGAGAAAAAGTTATTTGGCCAGTATAGTTTTGATGAATGTGTTGAAAGATATATCAAATCAGTAAATGCAGGATTATTAAAGATCATGTCAAAAATGGGTATATCTGTTTTAAGTTCGTATCGAGGTGGATGTAATTTTGAAACTGTTGGTCTAAGCAGATCAATAGTTGATGATTATTTTCCTGGAGTGACTTCAAAAATTTCTGGTATTGGATTGTCAGGAATCGAGAAAAAAATACGTGCAATACATAAAGAGGCATTTGAAAGCACCGATACAGTTTTACCTATTGGTGGGATTTATAGATACAGGAAAAATGGAGAAACACACCAATATCAGGGCAGATTAATCCACTTATTACAAAGTGCTGTAGGATCAAACTCGTACATAGCTTATAAAAAATATGCTGAGGGAATCTATAACTTGCCACCAATTAACTTAAGGGATTTAATAGATTTTAGAAAAAAAAAATTAGGACCATCTATTCAAATTTCTGAGGTTGAACCAATAGAAAAAATATTAAAAAGATTTGGTAGTGGAAGTATGTCCCACGGAGCATTGTCTAAGGAGGCACATGAAACATTAGCTATTGGGATGAATAGGATTAAAGGTGCATCCTGTAGTGGAGAAGGTGGTGAAGATGCAAATAGATTTAAGATTATGGACTCTGGTGATAGTGCAAATTCGAGAGTAAAACAAATTGCGTCAGCAAGATTTGGTGTAACAGTTAATTATTTAAACAATTGTAATGAAATTGAGATTAAAATTGCTCAAGGTGCAAAACCTGGCGAGGGTGGCCAATTACCAGGATTTAAAGTAACAGATGAGATTGCCAAGCTAAGACATTCAACGCCAGGTGTAACGTTAATCTCCCCACCTCCGCATCATGATATTTATTCAATTGAGGATTTAGCTCAGCTTATTTATGATTTAAAACAAATCAATCCTAAGGCAAGAATTGGAGTTAAATTAGTTGCATCTTCTGGTGTTGGGACTATTGCAGCTGGTGTTGCAAAAGCAAAAGCTGATATAATTTTAATTTCAGGACATAATGGAGGAACCGGGGCTACACCTCAAACAAGTGTAAAATACGTAGGTATACCTTGGGAGATGGGACTGACGGAGGCCAATCAAGTTTTAACATTAAATAATCTAAGACATAAAGTTACTTTAAGAACTGATGGGGGTATTAAAACTGGAAGAGATGTTGTTATTGCAGCTATGATGGGTGCAGAGGAGTATGGTGTAGCAACTACCGCTTTAGTAGCGATGGGTTGTATTATGGTAAGGCAATGTCACTCTAATACTTGTCCTGTAGGAGTATGTACACAGGATAAAAAATTAAGAGAAAAATTTACTGGAACTCCTGATAAAGTTGTAAATTTATTTACATTTATTGCTACAGAGGTGAGAGAAATTTTAGCTTCACTTGGTTTTAGATCTTTAAATGAGGTTATCGGTCGAACTGATTTATTAATGCAGGTAAGTAAAGCCTCGCCTAATCTAGATGACTTAGATCTTAATCCATTATTTGTCCAAGCAGACCCTGCCAATAATAAGAGATATTGTGTGGTATCAGAAATAAATCAAGTTCCTAATACACTGGATCAAGAAATTTGGCCTCAAATAGAAAAGGCTTTAGATAACTCAGAAAAAATAAATAACGAGTTTTTAATTAAAAATACTAATAGAGCTGTAGGCACTAGAATTTCACATCACTTATATAAAAAATATGGTTATGAAAAATTAGAGGAAAATTTTTTAACTCTAGATTTTAAAGGTTCAGCTGGACAATCGTTTGGTGCATTTACAGCAAAAGGACTTAAACTTAATTTAAAAGGCGATGCAAATGATTATGTTGGGAAAGGTTTGTCAGGAGCAACCATTTCAATAAAACTACCTGATGAAAGCAATTTAATTTCTAATGAGAATACTATTATTGGCAACACAGTTCTTTATGGCGCAACGTCAGGTAAACTTTTTGCAGCTGGTCAAGCTGGAGATAGATTTGCGGTAAGAAATTCTGGTGCCACAACTGTTATCGAAGGCTGTGATTCAAATGGTTGTGAATATATGACCGGTGGTACAGCAGTAATTCTTGGAGATGTTGGAGATAATTTTGCAGCTGGCATGACAGGAGGAATGGCTTTTATTTACGATAAATCAAAAGAATTTGAAAAAAAAGTTAATCCGGACTCAGTTGTATGGCAAAATGTTGAAACTGAGTATTGGTCAAAATTTTTAAGAGAATTGGTACTCGAACATAGCAATGAAACAGGATCCAGTTTATCAAAAAAAATAATTGATGACTTTGAAAACGAGTTAAAGAATTTTGTACAGGTTTGTCCAAAAGAAATGTTAGATAAGCTTAAAAATCCAATCTCTACAAAAACAAAAATACAAAAAGTTAGTTAATTATTAATTTTAACTCTTTTTTCAATATCTTGAGCCATTTTGGGGAAGATAAACTATGATCACCATTTTTTATAACCACTAATTTCTTTTTCTTAGATTGAAATATTTTTAAAACTTTTTTTGAGTAAATTACAGGTACAGATTTATCTTTACTCCCGTGAACCATCGTTACATTTATATTTTGACTTATTTTTTTATTTAAAATTTTATTTTTTCTTCCATCTTTGATTAATTGGTAAGTGATTGGGTATTCATAATCACTATGTTTTAAATTTATGACACCTTTTTTTTTGATTTCAATCTTCATTTTATTAGAAAATTTATTCCACATTAGTTTATCAAGAAATTCTGGCGCTGAACCTATTCCTAAAAAACCTTTAATTTTGTTTTTGATAAGACTAAACTGGTTTAAAGCAATCCAAGCCCCCATACTTGATCCGATAAATATAATATCGTTTTTTTTGACAACTTTTTGAATTACTAAAGTAGTATCCCTAGTCCATTTTGAAATATTACCATTAATAAATTTTCCTGATGATTTACCATGACCTGAATATTCTAAAGCAAGAAAACCTAATTTATTTTTTTTTGCAAATTTTAAAAATGCTTGAGGTTTTTTACCTTCCAAATCCGACATAAAACCATGCAAAAAAACAATATAGGTGGCATTTTTTTGATGTAGTTTTAAATATCTTATTTTTCTGGTAGTGGAAATTTTTAAGTAATTAAAATTTGTCATAAAAGTTTATTAGTTTTGTCTATTATTATATAATTATTTTAAATGTCATCTAATTTAAATGTTTTGCAAGTAATCCCAAAATTAGGTTACGGAGGTGCAGAAACTGGTTGCTATGATATTGCACATTTTTTACCAGAAAATAATTGTAAATCTTACATTGTTACAAGCGGCGGGGAGCTAACTAAGTTTATTGACAAAAAAAAAGTTAAATTAATAAGGCTTCCTGTCCATAGTAAAAATCCATTATTGATTTTGATAAATTCAATTATTTTAATAGCAATAATTTTGATTTTTAACATTTCAATTGTTCACGCGAGAAGTCGAGCACCAGCTTGGTCGTGTTTAATTGCAACAAAATTAACTAGAAGAAAGTTTGTTACTACATTTCATGGTACTTATAATTTTAGAGGTAGATTAAAAAAATTTTATAATTCAGTAATGGTAAGGTCAGATTTGGTTATAGCAGGATCAAACTTTATTTTTACACATATTCAAGAGAATTATCAGGAATTTTTGAATCCTAAAAAAAAATTTTTAGTAATTTTTAGGGGCATAAATGTAGATTATTTTGATCCAACAACCAAAATTGAAACTGAAGAAAAAAAACTTTTAAATGGGTGGAATATTACTGATGAAAAAAAAATAATTCTTATGCCAGGTCGACTTACGTCATGGAAGGGTCAAGAATTATTTATTGAGGCAATAAATTTAGTTAAAATTGAATTAGGATACGAAGCATTTCATGTTGTAATATTAGGCAGTGATCAGGGAAGAGATTCTTATAAAGAAAAACTTATCAAATTAACTGAAAAATATAATCTGACCAATCAAGTAAAATTCATAGACCATTGTAAGGATATGGCTTTAGCTTATAAAGTTTCTGATATTATAGTTTCAGCATCAATTGAACCTGAAGCTTTTGGAAGAGTTGCGGTAGAGGCACAATCTATGGAAAAAATGATTATTGCTAGTAATATTGGAGGATCAAATGAGACAATTTTAAACGATAAAACAGGGTTGTTATTTGAATCTGGTGACGCAGGCTCCTTGAGTAAAAAAATCATTCAAGCAATGACGATGGATGAAACTTCCTTAAAATTAATGGGTAAGGAGGGAAGAAAAAACATTATAAAAAAATTTAATGTTGAAAAAATGTGTTTTTCTACTTATTCAGAGTATAAGAGATTACTAAATTAAATGCCCATTATTACTTTACCAGACGGAAACAATTTAGATTTTCCTAAAAAAGTGACAGGCCTAGAGATTGCTGAAAAAATTAGCAAATCATTAGCAAAACAAGCCTTGATAATGAGTGTGAATGGAGAATTAAAAGATTTATATTTTTTGATTGATAAAGATTGTTCCGTTAAAATTTTTACAGCAAAAGACCCAGAGGGTTTAGAAGTTATTAGACATGACGCTGCACATATCATGGCTATGGCAGTTCAAGAATTATATCCAGGCACACAAGTTACTATTGGACCAGTTATAGAAAATGGATTTTATTATGACTTTGCCAGAAAGGAGCCCTTTACAGATAACGATCTAAAAAAAATTGAAGAAAGGATGTCAGAAATAATTGACAAAGATTTAAAAACAAGACGAGAAGTATGGGAAAGAGATAAAGCAATTAAGCATTTTAAAAAAATTGGAGAAAAATATAAGGCAGAAATTATTGAGAGTATCCCAGAAACTGAAGAACTTTCAGTCTACCATCATGGAGATACTTGGTATGATTTATGTAGAGGACCTCATTTAGTATCATCTAGTAAAATTGGCAAAGCCTTTAAGCTTACAAAAGTTTCAGGCGCATATTGGCGAGGTGACTCAAAAAATGAAATGCTTCAAAGGATCTACGGAACAAGTTGGGCCTCCCAGAAAGATTTAGACGATTATTTAAAAAGAATTAAGGAGGCAGAAAAAAGAGATCATCGTAAATTGGGTAAAGAAATGGATTTGTTTCATTTTAGAGAAGAAAGTCCGGGATCTGTTTTTTGGCATGAGAAAGGTTGGACGTTATTTCAAAAATTAATTAATTACATGAGAGCTAAACAGGACCGAGCCGGATACAAAGAGGTGAACACACCAGAGGTATTAGACAGATTATTGTGGGAAAAATCAGGCCATTGGGAAAAATATGGGGAAAACATGTATACCTCAGAAACACCTGATGAAAAAGTTTTTGCAATTAAACCAATGAATTGCCCTGGACATATACAAGTTTTTAATCAAGGTCTTAAAAGTTATCGAGATTTACCTCTAAGAATTACTGAGTTTGGAAAAGTTCATAGATATGAACCATCTGGTGCTTTACATGGGTTATTAAGAGTAAGAGCATTCACCCAAGATGATGCTCATATTTTTTGCTCCGAAGATCAAATCACAAGTGAATGTTTAAATGTTACAAATTTGATATTAGAAATTTATAAAGATCTAGGTTTCGAAAATGTAATTCTTAAATATGCTGATAGGCCAGAGGTAAGAGTTGGAGAAGATGAGATCTGGGACAAGGCTGAAGCATCTTTGTTAAAGGCAGTCAAAGCTTCTAAACTTGAGTATAGTATAAATAAAGGTGAGGGAGCATTTTACGGTCCAAAAATAGAGTTTGTTTTACGAGATGCAATAGGAAGAGATTGGCAATGTGGAACAGTCCAAGTTGATTTAAATTTACCAGGTAGATTAGATGCATCATATGTAGATAAAGATGGCACTAAGAAAGTTCCTGTTATGTTACATCGTGCATTATTTGGATCACTTGAAAGATTTATAGGTATTCTGATTGAAAACTATGCTGGAAAATTTCCATTTTGGATATCTCCATTACAAACAGTTGTTATACCTATTTCTGAAGACTTCGAAGAATACGCAAAAAAAGTTTCCGATAAGATAATAGAAGCTGGTATTACATCAATGGTTGATTTAAAAAATCATAATTTAAATTATAAAATAAGAGATCATTCATTAGCAAAAATACCTCTTTTAATAATTTGTGGTAAAAAAGAAGTTGACAGTAACTCAGTAACCATTAGAAGATTGGATTCAAATAAACAAGAAAATATGGAACTAAACTCATTTCTAAAAAAATTTTCTGCTTTAAACAAAGCACCTTCAAATATTTAAGTGGCAGATTTTAAACAAAACTATTTTCAAAGAAGAACCAAGGATCGTGGTCCTCGATCGAATAACAGAATTTCCTCACCTGAAGTTCAAGTTATTGCAAGTGATGGAGAAAACTTAGGTGTTTTAAATACTAATGAGGCAATCTCAATGGCAAAAAATCAAGGTTTGGATTTAATCGAAATTGCTCCAAATGCCAATCCCCCAGTTTGTAAAATAATGGACATGGGTAAATATAAATATGATGCTCAAAAAAAAGCAAACCTTGCAAAAAAGAAACAAAAAATAATTGCTTTAAAAGAAATTAAAATGAGACCAGTAACTGAAACGCATGATTATGAGTTTAAGGTAAAAAATGCTAAAAAATTTATTGCCAAAGGTGATAAGGTAAAGTTCACCATTAGATTTAAAGGACGTGAACTTCAACACTCTCATTTGGGAAATGAATTGATGGCCAAAATTAAAGAAGATATGAAAGATATTGGTAAAGTCGAATTGCACCCCAAGTTTGATGGAAAGCAAATGATTATGGTAATTCAACCTTTATAGGCTTTAATATAGGTTGTAAATTTTCTACATTCTTTGTATAACCTCGTCCAATTATGCCAAAATTAAAAACAAAAAGCTCAGCAAAAAAAAGATTTAAAATTTCAGCTAGAGGGAAAGTTATTATGGCTCAAGCTGGAAAGAGGCACGGCATGATAAAAAGAACTAATTCTCAAATAAGAAAACTTAGGGGCACTACTGCGATGTCAAAACAAGATGGTAAAATTGTTAAATCGTATATGCCTTACAGCTTAAGGGGTTAAAATGGCAAGAGTTAAAAGAGGTGTAACAAGTAGAGCTAAACATAAAAAAGTTTTAAAAGCTGTAAAAGGTCAGTGGGGAAGAAGAAAAAATACTATTAGAGTTGCAAAGCAAGCTATGGAAAAAGCTATGCAATATGCATATAGAGATCGAAGAAATAAGAAAAGAGATTTCAAATCTTTGTGGATACAAAGAATCAATGCGGGTGTAAGAGCTGAAGGTTTGACATATTCCAAGTTTATTTATGGTTTAAATAAATGTGGAATTAAAATTGATAGAAAAATTTTAGCTGAGATAGCCTATGATAGCCCAGAAGCCTTTAAAACTATTGTCCAAAAAGCACAATCTGCTTTAAATTAATCTTCACTATTGTTTTATTTCGCTGAAGAAATAATCTGTAAACATGTCTGATCTAAAAAAAATAAGAGACGAATTTACATCAAAATTAAAAGGTAAATTAGATCTAGCAGAACTTAATCAAATTAAATCTGATCTATTTGGTAAAAATGGGTTGGTCTCATCTCAATTTAAAAAAATAGGTAATATTGATGTCTCAGAAAGAAAAAAATTCGCATCTGATTTGAATATCATTAAGGATGAACTTCATGATCTAATAAATTTAAAAATAAACGAAATAGAAAAAGCAAATATTAATGAAAAATTGGAAAAAGAAAAAATTGATGTTACTTTACCAGAGCGATCATTTGTAAGGGGTAAAATCCATCCTGTATCACAAACAATTGATGAAATATCTTCTATATTTTCTGAAATAGGCTTTAGTGTAGAGGAAGGACCAGATGTTGAAAATGAATATAACAATTTTACTGCTTTAAATACTCCAGACAATCATCCAGCAAGAGATATGCATGATACATTTTATCTTGATGAAAAAAAAGAAAGATTGCTGCGCACTCATACGTCTCCTGTCCAAATTAGAACAATGTTAAAAGACAAACCACCTTTTAAAATAATTGCACCTGGTAGAACATACAGATCAGATAGTGACCAAACACATTCACCAATGTTTCACCAAGTTGAAGGTCTTCATATAGACAAAAATATAAATATGGGTCACTTAAAAGGTTGTTTGAATTATTTTATCAAAGAATTTTTTGAAGTTAAAAAAATAAAGATGAGATTTAGGCCAAGTCATTTTCCTTTCACAGAACCATCTGCCGAAGTTGATATTGGATATGAAATCAAAGATGGAAAAATTATTATAGGGGAAGGTGATCAGTGGCTAGAAATACTGGGTTGTGGGATGGTTCATCCAAATGTTTTAAAAAATGTTAAGGTTGATCCAACTAAGTTTCAAGGTTATGCGTTTGGAATAGGAATTGATAGATTAGCAATGTTGAAATATGGAATTAATGATCTAAGAGCTTTCTTTGATTGTGATTATAGATGGTTAAACCATTTTGGATTTGATCCTTTAGACGTACCTACGAACTATAGAGGCCTAAGTAGATGAAAATCACATTTGATTGGTTAAAAGATCATTTAAAAACTAATCTGAAAGAAAAAAATCTTTTAGAACAACTTACCAATATAGGGCTGGAGGTAGAAAGTGTGGAAAGTCTTTCATCTGATAATCAACTATTTAAAGTTGCAAAAATTATCAAGACAGAAAAACATCCAAACGCAGATCGACTTAAAGTTTGTGACGTAAATGTCGGTGAGAAAGAGCTTAAAAAAGTTGTGTGTGGTGCCACCAATGCGAGTGAAGGACTTATTACTATATATGCACCTCCAGGTGCAATTATCCCGAAGACTAACACAAAATTAGAAATAGCAAAAATTAGAGGTGTAACCTCTTACGGAATGCTTTGCTCTGAGTCTGAGCTAAATTTATCTGATGAGAGTGATGGTATTACCGAATTATCAAAAAAATATGAAAAAAATATTGGTAAAAGTTATTTTTCAAAATCAAAATCTAATCTTATTGATTTATCTATTACACCTAATCGACCAGATTGTCTTGGTGTGAAGGGAATAGCTAGAGATCTTGCAGCTTCAGGTTTTGGAAGGTTAATAGCATCTAAAGAAAAAAAGATTAAATTAAAATCAAAACAAACTTTAAAAGTTAAGATTAATAAGGAGAAAGGACAAGGGTGTAGTGCTTTTGGAAGTTGTTTAATTAAAAATGTAAAAAATACCGAGAGTCCTCAATGGCTTAAAGATAAATTAATTTCAGTTGGTCAAAAACCTATTTCAGCTATTGTTGATATAACAAATTATGTAATGCTAGATATTAATCGACCATTACACGCATATGATGCTGATAAAATTGAAAAAGGGATCATCGTAAGAAACTCAAAATCTGGAGAAGAATTTACAGCACTGGACAATAAAATTTATAAGTTAGAAAAAGGTATGTGTGTTATTAGCGACAACAAAGGAGTTTTAGGATTAGGTGGAATTATTGGGGGCACAAGATCAGGCACAGAATTTGATACAAAAAATATATTATTAGAGTCTGCTTATTTTGATCCTAGATCAATTAGAAATACGGCAAAAAAATTGAATTTAGATACAGATGCAAAATTTAGATTTGAAAGAGGAATTGACCCATTATCCATAGAAACCGGTTTAAAGAAAGCAGCATCACTAATTCAAGAAATTTGTGGTGGCGAAGTTAGTAAAATAGATATTCAAAAAATTGAGTCTTATAAAACCAAAATTATAAACTTTGATGTAAATTCTTTTGAAAATATAGTTGGATTCAAAATTTCTGAAAAGGAAATCCAAAGAATTTTGACCGATCTTGGTTTCATTATTAAAAAAGAAAAAAATTCTTTAAAGTTGATAGTTCCTTCCTGGAGGCCAGATATTTCACAGCAAATAGATATTATTGAAGAGTTGGTGAGAATAAGTGGTTACGATAAAATAAAAACAATTGACCCAACTAAGGATAGATCTAGATCCACTTTAACTCAAACTCAAAGATTATTCCATTTCTTACAAAGAGCAATTGCTTCAAAGGGTTATTTAGAGACAATAACATGGTCATTTACAGATCAAAGTTATAATAATCATTTTAGAGAAGCTGGTAAAGAAATAAAAATTGTAAATCCCATAAGTTCCGAATTGGGAGTTTTAAGAAATTCCATATTTTCAAATTTAATCATGTACATGAGTAAAAATTTGGATAGAGGTTTTAAAGATTTATCTATATTTGAGATAGGTCCTGTTTTTACTGGTTCAAAACCAGGTGAGCAAAAGACAGTAGTTTGTGGTTTATCAGCCGGTAAAAAATCAAGACTTTCTTGGATCGATAAAGAGAGAAATATTGATTTATTTGATGCAAAAAGAGATGTGGTGCAAACTTTGAATGAGGCAGGTTATAATTCTGATCAATTTTTTATTGATAGCCAAACACCTAATTATTATCATCCAGGGAAGTCTGGTAGAATTTTCTTAGATCATAAAAAAGATAAAGTTGCAGCTTATTTTGGTGAAATTCATCCTAATATTTTAAAAAAAATTGATATTAAAACTGAAAATTTAATAGGTTTTGAAATCTTTTTAGAAAATTTAAAACTTTCAAGAAAAACATTGAAAGATCAAAAATTGAAGTTTTCTGTATCGGATTTTCAAAAATCAGAGCGAGATTTTGCATTTGTGGTTAATAAAGATGTAGAGGCACAAGAGTTAATAAGTGTAATTTCTAATGTGAGTCCAAATCTTATTAGCAATATAAAAGTTTTTGATGTTTATGAAGGTGAAAATATCCCAGATAATCAAAAGTCTATAGCTATAAGTGTAACAATTCAGTCATCAGAAAAAACTTTAAACGATAAGGATTTAGAGAAAATTAATAACTCAATTATAGAAGAAGTGGAAAATAAAACTGGCGCTAAAATCCGATCCTAAAATTAAAATGAGCACAATTGATAATATTAGAAATTTTGCAATTATTGCTCACATTGATCATGGGAAATCCACAATAGCTGATAGAATAATACATAAATGTGGTGGTTTAACCGAGAGAGAAATGAAATCACAAGTTCTTGACTCAATGGATATTGAAAGAGAGAGGGGTATTACAATCAAGGCACAGACTGTCAAATTAAATTATAAAGCAAAAAATGGGAAAGATTATACCTTTAATATTATAGATACACCTGGTCACGTAGATTTTAGTTATGAGGTAAGCAGATCTTTGTATGCTTGTGAAGGATCAATATTAATCGTTGATAGTACACAAGGCGTCGAAGCTCAGACTTTGGCTAATGTTTATCAAGCTTTAGATATTAATCACGAGATAATTCCAATTTTAAATAAGATTGATTTACCAGCCTCAGATTTAGAAAAAACAAAGAAACAAATTGAAGATGTTATTGGTATAGATACTGAAAATGCTATTCCGTGCTCAGGAAAAACTGGCGAAGGTATTGAGGAAATCTTAGAGAAAATTGTAAATCAATTACCTGGACCTATAGGAAAACCAAATGAGTCGTTGAAATGTTTATTGGTAGATAGTTGGTATGACACTTATTTAGGAGTTGTAATATTGATAAGAGTTATTAATGGCAAAATTACGAAAAATATGAAAGTTAAGATGTTATCAACTAATCAAGATTACATT
Organism: Pelagibacteraceae bacterium AG-426-G02; assembly: GCA_003213155.1. Lineage (GTDB taxonomy): Bacteria > Pseudomonadota > Alphaproteobacteria > Pelagibacterales > Pelagibacteraceae > Pelagibacter. The sequence continues at coordinate 15,139 of QCNQ01000007.1, forward strand.
GTAGAAAGAGTTGGTGTTTTTACACCTAAAGCAAAAGATGTAAGTGAACTTAACACTGGTGAGATAGGTTTTATTATTACAGGAATAAAAGTTTTATCTGAGACAAAAGTTGGTGATACAATCTGTGATGCAAGTAAGCCTCTAGCTGAACCTTTACCCGGCTTTAAACCTAGTAAACCTGTCGTCTTTTGTGGATTATTTCCAGTCGATAGTTCTGAATACCAAAAATTAAAAGATGGATTAGCCAAATTACAATTGAACGACTCAAGTTTTTCTTTTGAAGCAGAATCTTCATCTGCACTTGGTTTAGGTTTTAGATGTGGTTTTTTGGGTTTACTTCATCTTGAAATTATTACTGAAAGGTTAGAGAGAGAATTTGACGTAAATTTGCTAACAACAACACCAGGGGTAGTTTATAAAGTAAATTTAAATAGTGGAAAAGTAATTGACTTACAAAACCCGTCTAGTCTCCCAGATCCAACCATTATAAAATCTATTGAAGAGCCGTGGATAAAAGCGACAATTATAACACCTGATGAATTTTTAGGATCAATAATTAAACTTTGCCAGGATAAAAGAGGTATTCAAACAAATCTAAGTTACTCAGGCAATAGAGCTGTGATAAGTTATGAACTCCCACTAAATGAAGTAGTATTTGATTTTAATGACAGAATAAAATCGATGACAAGTGGTTATGCAAGTTTTGATTATGAAATAATTGAGCACAGAGAGGGAGATTTAGTTAAACTAGGAATATTAGTAAATGGAGAACCAGTGGATGCATTAGCTATGATGATCCATAAAGATTTTGCACAGAAAACTGGAAGAGAAGTTTGTCAAAAACTAAAAGATTTAATTCCTCGCCATAATTTTATGATACCAGTTCAGGCAGCAATTGGAGGCAAAATTATTGCAAGAGAGACAATTAAAGGATTTAAAAAAGATGTACTGACAAAGATTCATGGTGGAGGGGCAACTGATAGAAAAAGAAAATTACTTGAGAAACAAAAAAAAGGAAAAGCAAGATCAAAACAATTTGGACGGGTAGAAATTCCTCAGGAAGCTTTCATAGGAGTTCTTAGAATAAATAAGGAAAAATAGATGAAGATATATGATTGTTTTTCTTATTGGGATGAAGATCTTTTATTAGATGTGAGATTAAATATAATGGATAAATTTGTTGACTATTTTGTGATCGTAGAGGGTAATAAAACTTGGCAAAACAATTCAAAAAAACTTAGATTTGACTTGAATAAATTTAAAAAATTTAAAGACAAAATTATTTATGTTCCTGTTGAAGATATGCCTAGTGGAGATAATCCGTATGAAAGAGAAAATTTTCAGCGAAACTGTATTTCTAGAGGAATTAAAGATGCTGAAGATATTGATTTAATTTTAATCTCAGATTTAGATGAAATCCCAAACCCATTTTTAATAAAAGTTTTTGACCAAAAAAATAGATATGCTGTCTTTGAGCAGAAATTGTACTACTATAAATTTAATTTACAATCAATATCACAACCATATTGGTATGGAAGTAGAATATGTGTAAAAAAATTTTTAAAATCTCCTCAATGGCTTAGAAATTTAAAATTTAGAAAAAGACCTTGGTGGAGAATTGATAAATTTAGATTAAATTATATTTTAAAAGATGGAGGTTGGCATTTTTGCAATTTAAAAGATTCCGAGAAATTACTTTATAAATATAAAAACATGTGTGAAACAAATGATCCATATGCATTTAAAGAACAGATTGATTCTAAATATCTTGATATTGATGAAATTAAAAGAAGTATTAAATCAGGTGTTGATTTAATTGGTCGAGGTCATAAATATAAAAAAGTAGAAATTGATGAAAACTATCCAAGGTATATTTTTGAAAATTTAAATAAATTTAAAGATTGGATAATTTAATAAATTTTATTTTAAAGGAGAGGTGGCCGAGCGGTTGAAGGCGCACGCTTGGAAAGCGTGTAAAGAGGTAACTCTTTCATGGGTTCGAATCCCATTCTCTCCGCCACAAATTAACTATATTTTATGGGCTCAATTTAATGTTTTTTATAATTTTTCAGAATTATAAAAAGAGCAATTTATGGTAAAAACTGATATAATTAATTTTTCCGTAAAATAAAAAATGACAAGTTCAAATAAATACCAGGCAGATTCAATTAAGGTTCTTAAAGGCCTAGAGGCAGTAAGAAAAAGACCTGGAATGTATATTGGTGACACTGATGATGGTACCGGTCTGCACCACATGGTTTATGAGGTTGTAGATAACTCAATAGACGAGGCATTAGCTGGTTATTGTAAAAATATTGATGTGATGATGAATTCAGATGGAACAATTACTGTCAAAGATGATGGTAGGGGTATTCCAATTGATATCCATAAAGGTGAAAAGAAATCTGCTGCCGAGGTGATCATGACCCAACTTCACGCTGGGGGTAAATTTGACCATGACTCATATAAAGTTTCAGGAGGTTTACATGGAGTTGGTGTTTCAGTCGTTAATGCTCTTTCAGAAAAATTAGAATTAGAAATTAATAGAGATGGTCAAAAATATTATATTGAGTTCAAAAAGGGAGATACTAAATCACCGCTAAAGAAAATTGGGAAATCTAAAGAGACTGGTACTCAAATAACATTTTTACCTTCAAAAGAAATTTTTTCATCTATCAAATTTAATTCAAATATACTTATAAAAAGAATGAGAGAATTAGCTTTCTTAAATAAAGGAATAAAAATTACATTTTCAGATCTTACAAATAAGAAAGAAAAGAAAACCATCTTTAAATTTGATGGTGGTGTAATCGAGTTTGTTAATTTTTTAGATGAAAAAAGAGAAAAATTGCAGAATAAAAACGGTAATGATTTATTTAAAAAGCCCATTTATATAGAGGGTAAAAAACAAAATGTAGAAATAGAGTGCTCTCTCAAATGGAACGCTTCCTATAGCGAAGATGTATTGCCATATACTAATAATATTCATCAAAAAGATGGTGGAACACACTTGCTTGGTTTTAGAAGTGCCTTGACTAGAGTTATTAATAAATATGCAAACGAGCATAACCTTTTAAAAAAAAACAAATTTACTATTTCAGGTGATGATATTAAAGAAGGGTTAACTTGTGTGTTGTCAGCAAAAATCCCTGATCCTAAATTTTCATCTCAAACCAAAGATAAGCTTGTATCGTCAGAGGTGCGAATGATAGTTGAAAATATCGTTAACGAAAAACTTTCTATATGGTTTGATCAGAATCCATCTATTGCTAAAATTATTTTAGCAAAGATTATTCAAGCTGCATTAGCTAGAGATGTTGCTCGAAAAGCGAGAGAAAGCGTAAGAAGGAAAGGTGCCCTTGAATTAAGTGGACTTCCCGGAAAGTTAGCCGATTGTCAAATTGGCAAGCAAGAGGGAACAGAACTATTTATTGTGGAGGGAGACTCAGCTGGTGGATCAGCGAAACAAGGTAGAAACAGAGCTAATCAAGCAGTCTTACCTTTAAGGGGAAAAATACTAAACACCTATGTAGATATCAACAATGGTAAGAAGAATGGCAAAAGCAATAATGGTTCAGATCACAGGACAAAAGCTTTATCAAAGATGATTTCATCAAATGAAATTTTAACATTGATTAATGCCTTAGGGCTTGATCCAAAATCTCAAGAAATAGATACGAAAGATCTTAGGTATGGTAAAATCATAATCATGACTGACGCTGATGTTGATGGATCACATATAAGAGCTCTATTATTAACCTTTTTTAACAATAGACCATTTAACAAGCTTATCGAGGAGGGACATGTTTATTTGGCACAACCACCATTATTCAAAATTAATAAAGGGTCAAAAGGGATTTATATCAAAGATGAAAAAGAGCTTGAAAAATATATTATTGACAACAATAAAGAATTAAAAAAAATTAAAAAGGGATCAAAAGATTTTGATAGATTTATGGAGTCTGAAAAGTCAAAATTAAACATTCAAAGATTTAAAGGTTTAGGAGAAATGAATCCAGAGGAATTATGGAGTACAACATTAAATCCAGATACAAGAAATTTATTGCAAGTCCAGTACTCTAAAGATTTAAAAAAAGATCAAGTCTTGATTCATACACTCATGGGAAATGATGTTTCTTTAAGAAAAGACTTTATAGTATCTAACGCAATAAATGTACAAAATTTAGATGTTTAAAAATGAAGTTTTTTGAAACTTCAAAACAATATTCTTTAAAAAAGTCAATTTATATAAACTTAAGGTGGATTGGTATTATAGGTCAATTGATATCAGTGTATCTTGTGTATTTTTACTTTGATTTTGATTTTGATTTTATTTCTTCTAATTTATTCATTTTTCTTGGAATAATTAGCAATTTATATTTAATTTTTATCTACAAAAAGACGCAATTAACAGATAGGTCGGCGTTCATCCATCTATTAATCGATATAATTCAATTAAGCGGACTTATTTATTTGACTGGAGGTGTTAAAAATCCATTTATAATTTTTTTAATAATACCGAGTGTCTTTGCTTCTTCAAATTTGAGCTTTAGAACTAATTCATTATTAGTGTTATTAACTACTTTAACTATTCTACTATTAACCTTTGTTTCTAAAGACTTGCCCGGACCCTTGGCGGATCACTTTCATGTGAGTAATTATTATATTTATGCTATTCCTTTATCATTAATAATAGCTCTATTATTCCTAAATTATTTTGCGATTATATTCGGAGCAGAGAGTAAGCTAAGAAAAGATGCTCTTAATAAGATGGAAGAGATTATGGCAAAAGAGCATGAAATGTTATCTTTAGGAGGACAAGCCGCTGCTGCTGCACATTCTTTAGGTACTCCATTATCAACAATTAAGATTATTACACAAGAATTATCTAAACAATTAAAAGATCAAAAAGATGTCTCCCAAGATATTGAACTCTTAGCATCTCAAGTTCAAAGGTGTAATGAAATATTAAAAAAATTATCCCTAAATCCTGATCAGGAAGATGAATTTATTGATGAGGATTTATCAATGAGAGAATATCTAAGACAAATAATTTCGTCATTTAAGGAAACAAGTAAAAAAGAATTTAGTTTAAATTTAGAGCAAGATCTAAATTCAAAAAAAATCTATAGATCAATTGAAATTGTTTATGGTTTAAGAAATTTTATCGGTAATGCAAATAAGTTTTGTAAAAGTAAGGTTTTTATAAGTTTAAAAAGCGATAATAATTTTACTGAAATAACTATTGAGGATGATGGTGATGGGTATCCAAATGATATTTTATCAAAAATTGGTGAACCTTACTTAAAATCTCTAAGACCTTCTGATAAAGATAAAACTGGATTAGGTTTGGGATTATTCATAGGTAAAACTTTATTAGAAAAAAATTTTGCAACAGTTAATTGTTGGAATTCTCAAACAAGAAATGGTGCTGAGGTGACAATAAAATGGAGAAATAAAGATTTGTTTAATCTTTAATGCAAATTTTTCTTATTCTTAAAAAGATCACTTAATTGAGAAATCATGACATCTCCTAATTCATTGACATCAGTAATTTTAATCGCCCGATTATAGTATCTCGACACATCATGACCTATTCCAATCGCTAAAATTTCAGTTTCAGTTTTTTCTTCGATAAATTTCACAATTTTCTTCAAATGTTTTTCAAGAAAATCTCCTGAATTGACTGACAGAGTTGAGTCATCAACTGGTGCACCATCAGAAATTACCATTAATATTTTTCTTTCTTCTTTTCTTTTTTTTAATCTATTAAATGCCCATGAAATCGCTTCTCCATCAATATTTTCTTTTAATAATCCTTCTTTTAACATTAAACCAAGATTATTTTTACATTGTCGCCAATGTGTGTCGGCCCCTTTATAAATTATATGTCTTAAATCATTTAATCTCCCAGGTGTTTTTGGTTTGCCCTCTTTATTCCAAAACTCTCTACTTTTTCCACCTTTCCAATTTTTAGTTGTGAAACCCAATATTTCAACTTTAACAGAACATCTTTCTAATGTTCTTGATAAGATATCAGCACAAATTGCAGCAATCGTTATTGGTCGGCCTCTCATGGATCCAGAATTATCTATTAAAAGTGTCACTACTGTATCTTTAAAATCCAAATCTTTTTCTTTTTTAAAAGATAATGAATTATAAGGGTCCATTATTATTCTTGGTAATTTTGAACTATCCAATAACCCTTCTTCTAAATCAAACTCCCAGGCCCTATTTTGTTTTGCCAGCAGTTGTCTTTGAAGTTTGTTTGCAAGTTTGGTGATGACATCTTGAAAACCTATTAATTGTTGATCTAAAGTTTTTCTTAATTTTGAAGCTTCATCAGAGTTTTCTAAATTTTCTGCTTTTGTTATTTCATCAAACTGGGTTGTAAAGATTTTATAGTCTGTATTTAAATCATTAATTGATTTTTTTTGGATAACTTGTTCATTATTTTTTTGATCAGATTCACTATCAATTAGTTGCTCATCAAGTTTGTATTCATCTATGTCATATTCAGATTCTAAGCTGGCTTCAGTCTCTTCATTGTCATTTTCATCTCTAGTATCATCTGAATTGTTGTCTTGGTCATCATTAGAAGGATTATTTTGACCATCATCTTGGTTTTCTTCCCTGGTTTCTTCATTGTCCTCATTTTTAAAAATATCCATTTCTTGTAATATTTCTGAAAACTTTGAGGAGTATTCATTTTGATATTCTAAGTTCTCTTTTAAAAATTCAATGTGTTTATTCATTACTTTGTCGAAGTCTTTTTCCCAAAAATTTAACATATTATTGGTTAAGGTATTTAATTCGACGTTTAGAAATTTCTTTAACATATACAATTCAAAAGCTTCCACAACTGGAACATCTTCTTTTGAATTTAACTGGTCTTTTCTTTTTAATTGGATTATCTGATCATAATTTTCTTTAAGATTTTTTGCTATACCTTTTAACATTTTTGAGCCTAGGCATTCATATCTTACTTTTTCTGCAATAGAATAAAGAGACTTATATGAGGAATTTAAAGGTAAATTCTTTTTATAAATCTCATTATTTGAAAACTTTTTTTTTAAAGCAGATGAGTCAAACTCTGCTCTAGCTTTAATGAAATCTCTTTTTGAGTTAAGATTTTCAATTTCAACAAAATTCAAATCTTTTTTGTTTTTTTCATCAATAGTTTTTGGATCGATATCATCAGAAATCACTCTTGCTGTTGAAGTTAAAGCTTGCTTAAGTTTTTCTCTTAAGTTTTCAGCCTTGTTATTTTTCATTTAAATTTGAATATTTGCTAGTGACTCTGGAAGTTCTTCTCCGAAACATCTTTGATAGTATTCAGCAATTGTATTTTTTTCAATTTCATCACATTTATTTAGAAAAGTGACTCTAAATGCGTATCCTATATCCTTAAAAATTTCTGCATTTTCAGCCCAATGTAATACAGTCCTCGGACTCATTACAGTGCTAATGTCGCCGGCTATAAATCCTTTACGAGTTAATGATGCAACTTTTATCATATTTAAAACTTTCTCCTTTCCTTTTGGATTATTCAAAGATTTGTTTTTAGCTAATATAATATCCATTTCTTTATCTAAACTGAGGTAATTAAGTGTTGTTACAATATTCCATCTATCCATTTGACCTTGATTAATTTGTTGTGTTCCATGATAAAGTCCAGTTGTATCTCCTAAACCGACTGTATTTGATGTAGCAAACAATCTAAAAAATTTATTTTGCTTTATGACCTTATTCTTGTCTAAGAGAGTAAAGTTACCCTCAGCTTCAAGAACTCTTTGAATGACAAACATAACATCAGGTCTTCCAGCGTCATACTCATCAAAAACTAAAGCTACTGGATTTTGAATTGACCATGGTAAAATACCCTCATTAAATTGTGTAATTTGTTTTCCTTCTTTAAGAACGATAGCATCTTTTCCAATAAGATCTATTCTGCTGATGTGGCTATCTAAGTTTACTCTAATACAGGGCCAATTTAATCTTGCAGCAATTTGTTCTATATGTGTAGATTTTCCTGTACCATGATAACCTTGCACTAGGACTCTTTTGTTGTGTGCAAATCCAGAAACAATTGCAAGTGTAGTATCTTTATCAAATTTATAATTTTTATCTATTTCTGGAACATATTCGCTTTTTTCAGAGAATGCGTCTACTTCCATCTCAGAATCAATCCCAAATGATTGTTTTAATGAAATTTTAATATCTGGCTGAATGTTAAGATTGGGTGTCAATTTTTTTCCTATATGTATTTTTTAGTTGCGTGTAAGCTAAAGTAATTAACTTAAGTTTTTCCTCATATTTTTTATTTCCGGCATTCATATCAGGGTGAAATTTTTTGACAAGTGTTTTGAATTTTTCTTGAACTTTTTGCCATTTTAAACCTACAGAAACACCTAATATACTAAAGGCTTTAATATCTTTATGGTCAAATTTAAATTGACGCATATGATTGAATTCACTTTTAAATTTATCATTATCCATTTCATCTTTTAAAGTGTTATTCCACAAAACTTTAAAAAAATTATCAGACGAACTAAAACTTTGAGTAGGTTTATGCCAAATCATATCTGACTTTAAAAAATTTATTACTTGATCATCATTCATACCGGAAAAATAATTCCAATTTTTATTAAATTCTTTAACGTGTTCTAAACATAACATCCTATATTTTTTACTATTATCCTTTTCAACAGGCGCTTTATATTCACCAATTTCTTTACAATTATTCCAGTCGCAAATATTTTTCATGATAATATAATTATACTTATGAATATAAATGATTTAATTGCAATCGTAAAAAAAAAATTACAAAATCAAATTGCTTTGGAGAGTATATTAATTGAAGATAAATCTTTTCTCCATAAAAATCACGCTGGAAACCAATTAGGTAAATTTCATCTTAAAATTTCTTTAGTATCAAAGGAACTTAAGCAAATGAAAAGAATTGATAGTGATAAAAAGATTTACAAAATTTTAAATGAAGAATTAAAAAAATATATTCATTCTATTCAAATTTTAATCAATTAATTCATTTTTTAAGAATCTATTTAAATTTTTTACTGAGTATTCTTGATTTAAAATTGTTTGGCCTATTTTTTTTAATAATACCAACTTTATTTTATCAGAATTGTTTTTTTTATCAGTTTTCATAAATTTAATAATTTTATTAAGATCTTTACTTTTAAAATATTTTTTAATATCCGAGGGTAATTTTGAATTTTTGTAATGATCAGAAATTAATTTATAATCATTAATATCTAGGAATTTATTCTTATTGCTAAATTTTAAAGCCACCATCATTCCTAAAATAACAGCTTCGCCATGATTTAATTTTTTAGAATATCCTAATGAAGCTTCAAATGAATGACCAAAAGTATGCCCAAAATTTAATTTTTTTCTTAAATTGCTCTCTTTTTCATCTTTTTCAACTACGTCTTTTTTAATTTTACAACTCTCAAATATTGCCTTTTCTATATAAGGAGATTTAAGTTTAATAATGTTATCAAAATTCTGATCCAAATATTTAAAGAATTTTTTTTTAGAGATTATAGAGTGTTTTAAAATTTCACCGTAACCACAAACAATTTCTCTTCTATTGAGTGTTTTTAAAGTATCTATATCGCTTATGACTAATTTTGGTTGATAGAAGCTACCAATGAGATTTTTTCCATACTTAGAATTTACTCCTGTTTTGCCACCAATTGATGAATCTACTTGAGCCAAAAGAGTGGTGGGAATATTTACAAAATGCAATCCTCTTTTAAATAAACTTGCAGCAAAACCACTAACGTCTCCAGTTATACCTCCCCCAATTGCCAATAAACTATCTTCTCTAGAAAAATTTTTATTAAGTAAAATTTCTAAGATTGAATTTATAGTACTTTGATTCTTATTTTTTTCATTGGCATTAAAATTAAATAAAAATACTTTTTTATTTTGTAGTTTTTTTTTTATTTCAGAAATAAATTTTTTAGGAACTTTTCTGTCAACTACCAATAAACATTTTTTTGATTTAATGGAATTATTGAGCATCAAACTTGATATTTTTGTAATAAGATTTTTTCCAATAAATATTGGATACTTTTCAGAATTAGTCTTAATTATCAATTTGATTGGTTTCATATAATATCTAAAATTTTATCTACAATTTCTTTTTTAGTTTTATTGTGACAATCAATTTTATTTTGCGCTTTTGCATAATATTTATTACGATTTTTTATCATATTTTGTAGATCACTATTAGAAACATTATAAGCTAATGGTCTTTTAGCACTTTTTCTTATTCTTTGGATTAAAATATCATCCTTGGTTTTAAGCCAAAAAGATATGTGGTTCTTTAAAACCTCGTTTCTTATATTTTTATTTAAAAAAGCACCACCTCCTAGAGACACTACTATTCCTTTGATTTTCATGAGTTCTAAAGTAATTTTTTCCTCGTATTCTCTGAAAAATTTTTCACCTTTATTTTTGAATATATTTGAAATTTTCATTTTAAGCTTATTTTCTATGTAATGGTCAACATCATAAAAATCTAATTTTAGTTTTTTTGAAACTAAAAATCCGATAGATGTTTTACCAGATCCCATCATGCCTAAAAAAACAATATTTCTATCAGATTTCATAATTTTCTTTATTGAAAAACCACAAATATGTCTTAATTTGAAATTAGTTAAAAGTATATGCAATTTATTAAAAAAACAAGTTCAAGCCGAAGTATTGTAGGTATTGTAACTAAATTAGTTTTACTTTTGCTAGTCTTTTTTTTAATTATTTTTTTACTTAACAAGATTGATTTTCCAGCTCCTAAAAAAGATATAGATAAAATTATTCCTAATGAAAATTTTAAAATTGTTAAATAAAAAAAATTTTTTCATTTTATTTTTTTTATTTTTCACTTCTATTAGTAATGCAGAAGAAAAACCAGTTGATATTTGGAATATAGATAAAAAAGAAATTGAAGAAAAAAAAATAACAAATAGTTCAGAAATTTCAAATGGGGAAATTATATTACAAGAGAGTATCGAGCCAAGTGTATTTGGAATGCAAAATCAAAATCAAAAATCAATTATAAATCTTGATGAAAAGTTTGATACAAAAGAAATTAAAATAATCGGATTATATGATCCTGAAGACTATGGTCTCAATGTAGATATGTGGGCTAATTCAGATGGAGACCAATTAGAAAATTTGCTTACAAAATTAAATAAGATGGATCTATCTAATGATGCAATTGACATTATTAATACTTCACTCTTAATTAACGCTCATAGTCCTAAAAAAAATATATCAGATAACGAATTTCTAAAACTAAAGTCAGATTGGTTAATAAAAAACTCAAACCTAGATTTAATTGAAGAATATTTAATTCAAAATCAAATAATTAATTTACACCCAAAACTCACAAAATATCTTGTGGATGAACATCTCTCTAATTCAAAAATTGACAAAGCTTGCAGTGTATTTTCAAAAAATAATGAATTAATTACAGATGAGTACTTATCCAAATTTAATATCTATTGTTTGATTAAAAATAATAAAAGAGAAGAAGCTCAATTAATTTTAGATTTAAAAAAGGAAACAGGATTTAAAGATGAATATTTCGAAAAAAAAATAAATTATTTACTAAAATACACAAAAAAAATAGATGATTCAGTGTCTGAAAAATCAATATTTGATTTTTATTTAGCCCATCAAACAAATCCTAATTTTAATTTCGAACCTAACGATAAAACTAAAAAAATAATTTGGAAATATCTTTCATCTGCAAATTTACTAGGTTCATTTAAACAAATTGATGTTTCAGAAATTGAGAAAATAGAAACTATAGAAAAAGCTGTTCATGATAAAAATTATCCAGAAAAAGAATTATTTGATTTATATAAAAGATTTCAATTTAATTTTAATCAACTACTCAATGCTCAAAATGAATATAAAAAACTCTCTAAAATCGAAGGTAGAGCTCTCATTTATCAGAAAATTTTACTTGAGTCAGAAATGGTAAAAAAATTAAAGTTATTAAAAATATTGAAAAATTCTTTTAAAGATGATGATTTAGACAAAGCGTTTGATTTAGAATTGAAAATCTTTCTCGAGAAAATTAATCCAGTGGATATACCAGATAATTTAACAAGTTTTTATTATACAAATATTCAAATTGAAAAGGATGAAGATAAAAAAATTAAGTTTAATAATGACATCTTGCATCAATCAAAACTAATTAATTACTTTAACGGTGATTATGCTAGTTCCAAAATTTCTAAAGACACAAATAACTTTTTAAAGAAGATAAAAAAAAACAAAAAATATTTTCTAACTAAAAAAGATATTATATTTTTAGAGTCGTTAAGATATGATGGAATTGAAATTTCAGAAAAATACGATGATTTGTATCAAATTGATGAAAATGAAATTCCAACCGATATACAAATTATGATTAATAATAGTGAAACTGGTTTAGCACTTTTAAGAATTGCTGAAGTGATTGGACAAGATGAAATTGACAGAATAGATGAAGATACAATTTATTTTATAATCACAGCCCTCAATAAGCTTAATATTGATTGGATGAGAAATAAAATATTGCTTAAAGTTCTTCCTTTAAAAGTTTAAAAATTAGTTTAATTATTTATTATGCTTAAAGAAATTGTTACCGTTCCAAATGAAATATTAAAAAAAATTTCTGATCCAATTGAAAAAGTTGGAATTAATGAAAAAAAATTAATTGAAGACTTATTTGAAACCATGTACCACTCCAAGGGAATTGGTCTTGCTGCAGTTCAAGTAGGTATACTAAAAAGAGTTTTAGTTGTTGACGTTTCAAATAAGGATGAAGAAAAGCAACCAATTGCATTAATCAATCCTGTAATAAAAAACTTAAGCGAAGAGACATCGGTGTACGAGGAGGGTTGTCTATCAATACCTGAAACTTTTATTGAAATAGAGAGACCAAAAATTTGTGAGGTGGAATATATTGACGAAAAGGGAGAGAAGAAAAATCTTAAATGTGATGGGCTTTTATCTACTTGTATTCAACATGAAATAAATCATTTAGATGGAAAATTAATTATTGACCATTTATCAAAATTAAAAAAAGATTTTATTATAAAAAAAATTTCAAAAATTAAAAAAAATCCAGACAGAATAGTAGTTTAAAGATGGCAAATAAGATTATCTTTATGGGTACTCCAATATTTTGCGTTCCTATCTTAAAATCTCTATATCAAAATGGTTATAATATTTCTGTGGTTTTTACTCAACCACCGCAAAAATCTCATAGAGGACAAAAGATTAATAAAAGTCCAATTCAGGGTATCTCTGAAACTTTAAATATAGATTATAGAACACCAAAGACACTTAAGGATAATCGTGTGGAGTATGAATTTTTAAAAGAGTTAAATGCCGATCTTGCAATAGTGTGTGCATATGGACAAATAATTCCTGAAAATTTTTTAAACTTAACTAAAAAAGGTTTTGTAAATATTCACGCCTCAATTCTTCCTAGTTGGCGAGGCGCAGCACCAATCCAGAGATCAATTATGAATTTAGATCCTGAAACGGGCATAAGTATTATGAAGATCAAAAAAGAATTAGATAGCGGCCCAGTTAGTAATATTTATAAAATCAAAATAGATCAAAACCAAAATGCTCAAGAAATTTCAGAAAAACTATCAGCTTTAGCTGCAGAAAAAATTTTAGATAATGTGGATGATATACTTGAAGATAAGGCGAAGTTTATTGATCAAGATCATTCAAAAGCAACTTATGCAAAAAAAATTGATAAGGTGGAGTCACAGATTGATTGGGGCGAGGATGCCTCTAAAATTATCGGAAAAATAAATGGATTATTTCCCTCTCCGGGAGCTTCCTTTAGTTTTAACGGCGAAAGATATAAAATTTTGAAAGCCGAAATTGGTAATGGTATAGGTCAAATAGGAGAAATTATTTCAAATCAGTTAGAAGTAGCATGTAATAATAACCAATCAATTAAGATTCTTGAAATTCAAAGACAAGGAAAAAGACCGCAAAAAATTAGCGAATTCATGCTGGGCTCCCAAATTAAAAAGGGTTCAAAGTTATCAAATGTTTAGGTATCAAATATTAATTGAATATGAAGGCACTAATTTTAGGGGGTGGCAAATTCAAAAAAAAGGAAAAACTGTCCAGGGATTATTACAAGAGAAAATTTCAAAACTTTTAAAAGAAAAAATCATAATATATGGGGCTGGAAGATTAGATGTTGGTGTACATGCCAAAGAACAGTCAGCACATTTCGATTGTAAAAATAAGATTGTAAAATTTGATAGATTTTTAAAATCAATCAATCATTTTTTAAATAAAGATGGAATAGCAATACTAAAAATTACGAAAAGAGGTAATAATTTTCATGCCAGATTTTCAGCTAAAATGAGAGTTTATAATTATGTGATTATTAATCGGATTAGTGGACCAGTTTTAGATCAAAATAGAGGCTGGCATATTATAAAAGATCTTGATTTAAAATTGATGAAAGGTGCCGCAAGAAGATTGATTGGTACTAAAGATTTCAGTACTTTTAGAAAATCGAGTTGTAGGGCTAAAAGTCCAATAAAGACTATGAAATCTGTAAAAATTAGATCTACAAAAAATAAGATTGAAATAGAATTCAGATCTCAATCTTTCTTACAACAACAAGTTCGGTCTATGGTTGGTTGTTTAAAATATGTTGGGGAAGAAAAATGGACATTAAAAAGATTTGTAAATGTAATGCAGTCTAAAAAAAGAGAATTATGTGCTCCACCTGCACCACCTCAAGGTCTCTATTTAACGAAAGTTATTTATTAATTTTTTTTTATTACTCATCGCAAACTTTCGGTGTATTCGCCATCTACTTTCCTCACGAATTATAAAACCACAACAATTTTTTGATTTACATTTACAAGGAAATTGCTTGTAATCTTCCTTATCAAAACTAAAACCATAATCACAAGTTATCTCTTCGCCCTTTTTAATATCTCTATCAGCTGTTATCCAAATTTTTAAACCCTTACCATCATAACGTGCGTTCGCATCACAACTATGATTTACCAATCCAGCAATATTAAATGAGAAATCACCATCTAAGGTATATTTTTTATTTAGAGTAAATAGATAAATAGGTTTTTTATTGTCATATTTATTTGACTCTTCAACTTCTTTATTTGTGATTATTTTTCCTAAGTAATTAATAATTTTTGTACCTTCTTTGATATTTTTAGTAGCATAAAGTCCACGACCTTTATTATCAATTTTTGATTTTCTTATTTTGTATAGTTTCATGAAGTTGATTTATGATGGGCTAGATATTTATCAATTGAATTCTACCAATGCATTGACATGTTCGTTAGCGCTTTCTGCTAAAGCATTTAAATCATATCCACCTTCAAGTATAGAAACAACTTTACCTGCGGTAAACTTATTAGTAGCCGCTAATGTTCTTTTAGTAATTTCATAAAAATCTTTTGAACTAAGTTGAAATTGAGCTAATGGATCATCTTTATGTGCATCAAAACCTGCTGAAAATATGAGAAAATCTGGTTTATATTGAACTAATCTTTCTAACACCCTATCAAATGCATTAAAGTATTCTTCGGAGTTCGTCCCAGCGGGCAAAGGGATATTCAATGAATTATTAAAGTCTCCTTTATCTTTATCTGTTCCACCCCCAGGATAAAAGGGATATTGATGCGTAGAAATATATAATGAACTTTTATTATCACGCATGACATCATAATTTCCATTACCCCAGTGCACGTCAAAATCTACACAGGCAATTCTTTTGTATTTATATTTTGACACTAAATAGTTTGTTGCTACCCCCGCGTTTGATATACAACAAAATCCCATAGCTTTATTTTTTTCAGCATGGTGCCCAGGTGGTCGAGCCAAACAGAATGCATTTTTAAATTGATTACTCTCTATTCCATCTATTGCTCTTATTGTTGAGCCTGCAGCATCAAAAACTGCTTTTTTACTTTCAGGCGATACTACAGTATCGCCATCTAGATACTTAAGGCCTTTTTGAGGAAAAGAATCTTTTAAATTATTTATATAGTCTTTTGAATGTGTCATAGACAATATATCATCAGGAACATTATCTGGCTTATCCCAGATTAGGTCTTTTCTTTTTTTTAACTTTTCTTTTATAGCAATTACTCTTTTAGGCTGCTCAGGATGACCATCGCCAGTGTTATGTTTCTCATAGGAGTCAGAATTTATGATCGCTGTTTTCATTTAAAATAATTTATTAAAATGTTTTCATAAATTTTTTTAAGATTTTTCAAATCTTTTAAAGATACGGCTTCATCAACTTTATGCATTGTTTTTCCAACAAGCCCAAACTCTAATCCAGGTGATATTTTCCTTATGAATCTCAAATCTGAGGTTCCACCAGTAGTAGATAGCTTTGGTTTAATTTTGGTCACTTTTTTTATAATATTTTGTATCATGTGCGTTGTTTCATTTGGCTTTGTTAGAAATGCCTCACCTGAAACTCTATAATCAATTTTAAATTTTGATTTATTTTTCTTGGTTGTTTTTTTAAAAATTTTATTAAGTCTATTTTTAATAGAATTTGACGAATGTTTATTATTAAACCTTATATTAAATGTTGCCTCAGCCATAGCCGGGATAACATTATCAGCGTTATTATTTATATTTATTTTTGTAACCTCTAAGTTTGTTGGTTGGAAGTTTTTTGATCCTCTATCAAATTTAATATCTTTTAATTCTTTTAAAATTTTTACAATTATAGTTGAGGGATTATTAGCTCTATGAGGATATGCAACATGGCCTTGTTGACCAAAAATATTTAATTTACCAGTTAAACTACCCCTACGTCCAATCTTTATCATTTCACCTAATTTATTTGGATTTGTTGGTTCACCAACAAGACAAAAGTTAATTTTCTCTTTCCTTTTTTTTAAATAATCTACAACTTTTTTGGTGCCATTTACTGCATCACCTTCTTCATCTCCTGTAATAAGTAAACTTATCGACCCGTTGAATTTTCTATTTTTTGATAAAAAAGTGCTTACAGCAGACACAAAAGCTGCAACAGAGCTTTTCATATCATTTGCACCTCTACCAATTAAATGGCCTTTTTTGATAGATGGCTTAAATGGATTTACTGTCCAATCCTTAATATTTCCTGGAGGGACAATATCAACATGTCCTGCAAACATAAAATTCGGTTTCTTAGATCCTAATCTTGCATACAAGTTTTTCACAGGCTGAAATCCTCTTTCTTTAAATTCCAATATTTTTGTTTTGAAACCTAATTTTTTTAATTTTTTTTCTAAAAATTTCATTACTCCAGCATCAACTGGGGTGATGGAAGGAAATCTGATTAGCTCTTTAGCTAATTTTAACTCATTTAAAGTTTTCATTTTTAGTCTCTTAAGAGGTCGTTAATAGAAGTTTTAGATCTTGTTTTTTCATCAACTTGTTTAATTATTACTGCACAATACAAGGAGGGTGCAGAAGAATTATTTTTATCAGGCAATGAGCCTGGAACTACAACTGAATAAGGTGGTATTTTACCATAAGTAATTTTCCCAGTTTTCCTTTCAACTATTTTTGTTGATTGACCGATATACATACCCATACTTAAAACTGAACCTTCTCCAACAATTACGCCTTCAACTACCTCTGACATCGCTCCAAGAAATACATTATCCTCTATGATTGTTGGTAAAGCTTGCGCAGGTTCTAGAACTCCACCAACACCCGAACCTGCAGAAATATGGCAATTCTTACCTATCTGACAACAACTACCAGCTCTTGCAAAAGTATCTATCATCGTTCCTTCGTCAATATATGCTCCAATGTTTACATAACATGGCATAAGAACAGCGTTTTTTCCGACAAATGAACCTTTTCTTACTGGTGAGTTCGGAACCATTCTAAAACCTGCTTTTTCATGATCAGCTTTGGTCCATCCCGCAGTTTTACCTTTCAATAAATGTGATTTATCGTACCAACTACTATAAGGACCATTTAAATTTTCCATTGGGTAAATTCTAAAACTTAACATTATAGCTTTCTTAAGGTGCTGATGAGTTACCCATTCTCCATTTATTTTCTCAGCAACTCTTGATTTACCACTATCTAAATCAGCAATAACTTGGTTAATAGCATCTTTTAAATTTTGATTAGAATTTTGGTTTACCTGATCTTTATTTTCCCAAGCATCATTGATTATTTTTTCTAAAGACATAATTAATTACTTTTTAATAGCCTTATTTCTTTTAGAAATAAAGACAGATTTTCAATTTTGTGTGAAATAAAATCTTTGTCTGCATCCATTTTTCCAAAATGCTCATCATTAATTAACCAAACGGTTGTACAACCTCGTTCGTGACCTATACTTAAATTTTTAGCTATATCCTCAATGTAAATAGTCTCTTTTGGATTTATACCAAATTTTTTTACCATTAAGTCAAAGGTTTCTGCTTCTGGTTTAGGTACATAACCAGCGTCTTTAATATCAAAAACCTTATCTCTTCCAAACAAATCATACACACCCAAGTGAGTTAAAATATTAGCAGCATGTTCAGCACTACCATTGGTGAAGATAAATTTTTCCATATCTAATTGTTTAAGCTCATTTCTCATAATTTTATCTTCTTTCATAAATGATAAATCAATTTCATGGACGTAAGATAAAAATTCATCTGGTGATATTCCATTATGGACCATTAATCCTCTTAATGATGTATTATATTTATAGAAATAATTTGTTTGTAATTCTTTAGCTTTATCTTTATCAATTTTAAGTTTTTCAGATATAAATTGAGTCATCCTCATTGAAACTTGACCAAATACACGCTCTAAAGAATAGTTATTATGCTTTCCATAACAAACACCATCAAGATCAAGTAGCAAATATTTTTTTTCTTTTAAGTTCATTTTCTTATTAATGTACCTGATCCCTTGTCTGAGAAAATTTCCCATAAACAAGAATGCTGTTTTGTACCATTAATTATACCTGCTGCTGTAACTCCATTATTAACAGCATCTAGACAAGCATTTATTTTGGGTATCATTCCTTCGGTGATTGTCTCATCTTTTACCATCTCTAATATTTCGGATGAGGATATTTCATCTATAAGTTTTTTTTCTTTATTTAAAACACCATCAACATTTGTCATCAATAGTAATCTCCTTGATTTGACAGATTTGGCTACAGCCATTGCCGCAGTATCACCATTAATATTATGTGTTTGATTTTTTTTATCTAAGCCTAATGGTGAAATAATCGGTATTTTATTTTGTTGAATTATATTCAATAAAATATCGTTATTGATCTTATTTGGTAGGCCAACAAAACCCAGTTCTTTTGCTTCTGGTACGACTTCAATAATATTATCTTTTTTTGTGTGAATGGAAACTGCTTCTGTATTTTTTTTGTCCAAAGAGCTGACAATATCATTATTAAAATCTATTAAGACTGACTCAACAATGTTTATAATTTTTTCATCGGTGACTCTTAGCCCTCTTATAAATTTCGATTGAATATTAGATTTATCTAACTCTCTCTTGATTCTTGGACCTCCACCATGAACTACAATAACTGAAAGACCTAATTTATTTAAAATACTTAAATCAGTAATAAAATTATCAAAGATATTTCTATCAATTAAAACATTTCCTCCATATTTAATGACTATCAAGTCATTTTTATATTTTTCTATATATTTATTAACCTCGTTTATTGGAGGTCCGTTTTCAGGAAGAATTTTTTTTAAGTCCATTAATTTATTTAAATTAAAATTTAGGTTGTTGTTTTGACTGTTGTTCTTCTCATAATAAATACTTGCTGAGCCATTGTTAAAATATTATTAACAGTCCAGTAAATAACTAACCCACTTGGGAATGGTGCGAGTATTACAGTTAAGAAAAGCGGGAAGAAAGCAAAAATTTTAGCCTGCATTGGATCAGTAGGTGCGGGATTTAATTTTTGTTGCACCCACATTGAAACTCCCATTGCTACTGGCCAAGCCCCAATAACCAAGAAACTTGGAACGTCGTAAGGCAACAAACCAAAAATATTAAATATACTTGTAGGATCTCTCTCACTTAAATCATGAATCCATCCATAGAATGGCATTTGTCTCATTTCAATAGTGACAAACAAAACTTTATATAATGCAAAAAATACAGGTATTTGAACAAGAATTGGCAAACAACCTGACATTGGGTTTACTTTTTCCTTTTTGTAAAGAGCCATCATTTCTTGTTGAAGTTTCATTTTATCATTTTTATGCAACTCTTTAAGACGAACCATTTCTGGTTGAAGAACTTTCATTTTTGCCATGCTTTTAAATGAAAAGTTAGCCAATGGAAAAAAAACTAAACGAATACAAATAGTGATAGCTATAATTGCCAAACCATAGTTTCCAAGTAGTTTAAAGAAATAATCAATTCCATAAAATAGAGGCTTGGTTATGAAGTATAAAAATCCCCAATCAATAACTAAATCAAATTTATCTATGTTGAGTTTTTCAGCATATCCGTCTATCACATCCACTCTTTTTGCCGCAACGATAATTTGTAATTCTTCTTCAATTGAACTTTTTTCATTTAATGCTAAAGGATCTGTAGAAATAAAATTTGCTCTAAATTTATTTTTATAGTCGAATGTTGTTTTAAATTCTTTATCTTTTGGTGGTATTAAGGAAGTAATCCAATATTTATCACTTATCCCTAACCACCCTTTATTAGCTATTTTAGTAAACTTCTTTTCCTGAATATCATCATAATCCTCCTCTATTAATTCATCATCCAAAGTTGCAATGAGTCCTTCATGAAGAATTAAAAAATCAATTATTTCCGGAATTTCATTTCTTATTATTTGTCCATATGAGTAAAAATCATATTTTTTATTACTCTCATTAATTATCTTTTGTTTAACAGTAAAAAGATATTTATCATCTAACGATATTATTTTTTCAAATTTTAGACCCTGTTCGTTGGACCATGATAGTTTTATTGGAGACCCGTCTGTGAGTTTGTTATTACCTTCTATTGACCAAATTGTATCTGAGTTAGGAACATCAATATTTTTATCAGAAGTAACAAAACCACTATCTATTAGATATCCCTCCTTAATATTTCGAGGTCCTAATAAAGTTACTCTTTGTTCATTTTCGAGGGTTACTTTATAATTTTTGAAAGTTAAATCATCAATTGATGCACCTTTTAATGATATTGAACCTATAATATTATCATTTTCAAACTGAATTCTTTCACTTTCTTTTAATGCATCATCTCGTGAAATTGTAATTTGTGTTTCCTTTTGCTCTAAACTTGGTGCATCACCGCTTTGTTCAATTTTTTCTTTTTCAACAATGTTTTGATCCACTGTTGATTTTTCTGGAACAAAGAATAATGCCCACAAAACAATTACAGCAGATGATAAAGCTATAGCCGCTATTGTATTTTTAGAGTCCATTATTTTTTAACTTTTATTTCTTTTTTTACGGGATCAATTCCACCTTCTTTAAAAGGGTGGCATGAAAGAATTCTTTTTAAACTTAAATATCCACCCTTAAAAAAACCATAAGTTTTTAATGCTTCAATGCTATAATCGGAACAAGATGGAAAGTACCTACAAGAGTTACCAAGTAATGGACTTATTAGGTATTTGTAACCCTGAATTAATTTTATAAATATAATTGTAAAAATGTTCATTATTTAATTTTTTTAAAATCCTGAAATAAGGTTTCTTTTATAATTTTAAATTCATTATTTAGCATAGTTGACTTAGCAATAACAAGATATGAATAGTGATATTTTAGAGATATTTCTTTAACAGCATCATTCATAATATTCCTTAGTCTCCTCTTTATTTTGTTTCTCTTTACAGCATTTCCTATCTTCTTCTTAGTTACAAAAGAAATATTAAGTTTTTGATTATTTTTTTTATCTATATTACCAAAAAAAATTGTTACATATCTGTTTGATACTTTTTTCTTTTTGAGCAAAGTTTTAAAGTCTTCATTCTTTGAAAGAGCAACAATTTTGCTTTTCATTGAGCTGGCTTTATTTTCTTCTTCTTTTTACAGTAGATGATACTGTTAAATTTTTTCTTCCCCTAGCTCTTCTTCGTTTTAAAAGTTTTCTACCTCCCTTGGTTTTCATTTTCGATCTAAAACCATGGGTTCGGCTTCTTTTTTTCCTAGATGGTTGATATGTTCTTTTCATAAAAGTGGTTAAATTTATATAAAATTTCGCCCTTTATAATAATTAAATATATAAATAGCAAATAGAAGATTTATAAATACCATGAACCATGATGGAAAAAGCTAAGAAAACTAAAATAATAATAGGTTTATCATACTTAGTTTTACTTACTATATTTGTATTATTGTTTTTTTCAAAATTTAGTATCCAAGAAATAACTTCTTATGACTTCATTAAAGAAAACAGATTGTATTTTTTAAAATTAAAAAATTCTAATTTGTTTTTAATATCCATAATTTTTTTGATTTTTACAATATTATGGGTTTTTCCATTTTTAGGTTTTGGTTCTCCAATTGCACTATTAGGAGGATTTATTTTTGGCAAATGGTTGGGTACTATAATTGTGGTCATAGGTATGAGTATTGGTGCAACATTTCTTTACATTTTTGGAAACTATTTTTTAAAAGATTTAATTAGAGATAAATTTTTAAATAGATATCAAAATCTAGAGAGAAAATTTAAAAAGTCTGAATTTTATTATCTTTTAATATATAGATTCATTGGAGGAATACCTTGGCAACTTAGTTGCATATTGCCTACAATTTTTGATGTTAGGGTAAAAAATTTTTTTTTCGCATCATTAATAGGAATTATACCTCAAATTTTTTTAGCTGTTTCTTTAGGTAGTGGTTTGGAAAAAGTAATAGAACAAAATTCACAAGTTCCTAAAATTACAGATATAATTTTTTCACCTGAAATATATATCCCAATTTTAGCCTTTTTTAGTTTAGTCTTGATTACAATTTTTCTTAGAAAGTCTTTTTATAAAAATTAGTGGTGCTCCCACCAAGAATTGAACTTGGAATTTATCCTTACCATGGACACGTTATGCCATTTAACTATAGGAGCATTTGGATCAATTCTATTTTTATTGATAATAGAGCATTTTTTCCAAATTATTGCCTTAATTTTTTGATTAATATGATTTATATCTTACCAAGGAAATTTTATGGGTATTCATTACGATTATAAATCAACCAAAAGTGCCAAGCTTATGGAAAAGCAAGCGAAAAGAGAGAAAAAACTTGCTGAAAAAAAAGCAAAAAGATTAGCAAAAGAAGGCCCTAAAAAAGATGATAATAAGGATAAAGCTTTAGATGCATCTAAACCAATAACTTTAGATTTCCTTACCAATCCAAATAAAGAATGATTACTAAAAATAAAAATGAGCGCCTAAGCATTGCGCTTAGAAAAAATTTAAAAAAGAGAAAAATTTTTCAAAAAAAAAATAAAAAGAAAACAAAATAATGTCCATTCAGCCAGACTCTTGGATAAAAAAAATGTGTAAAGAGCACAAGATGATCGAACCATTTTTGGATCATCAAGTCTCTGAAGGGAAAATATCATATGGACTAAGTAGCATGGGTTACGATGTCAGAATTTCTGATGAGTATAGAATATTTACAAATGTTAATAGTTCGCTAGTGGATCCAAAAAACTTTTCTGATGAAAACTTTATTGAGCGAAAGGGGCCATATTGTATAATTCCACCAAATTCATTTGTTCTGGCAAAGACCATTGAATATTTTAGAATACCAAAAGATGTTCTTTGTATTTGTGTTGGAAAAAGTACTTACGCGAGAACAGGTATTATTTGTAATGTAACACCAATTGAAAATGAATTTGAAGGTAATATTGTTATCGAATTAAGCAACACAACTCCTAATCCAGCAAAGATTTATTCAAACGAGGGTATTGCTCAATTTTTATTTTTTAAATCAGATACCCAGCCAGAAACGACATATAAATCAAAAAACGGTAAATATCAGGGACAAACCACCATACAGGTTGCTAAAATAAAAAAGTGATTTATGGATAAATTTCTGATCAATGGTCCTTGTAAAATCAAGGGTAAAGTCTCGATTTCAGGTTCTAAAAATGCATCTCTACCAATTCTTGCAGCAACTTTATTATTTGACAAACCAGTAACTATTAAAAATTTACCTAGAGTAAGAGATATAGATACTATGCTAAATTTATTAAAATCTCTTGGATCAAAAATAATTTTATCAAAAGACAGAAAAACTGCAAAAATTATTAATAAAAAGAATATGAAAACTTTTGCAAGTTATTCACTTGTTAAAACAATGAGAGGTTCAATATTAGTGCTAGGTCCATTAATTTCTAAATTTCATAAATCTAAAACGTCGTTACCTGGCGGATGTCTCATAGGTGCGAGACCTGTAAATTATCATCTTAGTGCGTTAAAGCAACTAGGAATGGAATATAAAATAAAAGATGGATATATTTTAGCTAAATCAAGTGGAAGACTTAAAGGTAAAACAATTAAGTTCCCTAAAATATCTGTTGGTGCTACTGAGCAATTATTAATGGCTACAGTTTTGAGTAGTGGCAAAACTGTTTTAAAGAACTGTGCGATTGAACCTGAAATAAAAGATTTAACACAATTTTTGAATAAAGCAGGTGCCAATATAAAATGGTCTGGAAGGACCTGCACCATCTTAGGAGTTAATTCTCTCAATCAAACAAGTCATACAGTTATGGCTGATAGAATAGAGGCGGGCACTTTTTGTGTAGCAGCAACGCTTGCTAAAGGTAATCTACAAATTAAAAATTTAGATCCAAAAATAATAAATACTGAAATAGAACTATTAAAAAAAGTTGGGGCAAAGATCCAAACTTTGGATGACAAAATTTTTATAAAAGGACCTGACAAAATAAAACCTATCAAAAATATAAAAACTAAAGAGTTTCCAGGCATTCCAACAGATCTTCAAGCTCAATTAATGGTATTAATGTGTAAGAGTATTGGGAAAAGTTCTATAACTGAAAGTATTTTTGAGAATAGATTCATGCATGTTGCTGAGTTGCAAAGATTAGGTGCTAAAATAAATATTCAAAACAATAAAGCATTTATTGAGGGCAATAATAAATTTATTGGTGCTGAATTAATGTCTAGTGACCTTCGAGCCAGTGTTGCATTAGTATTAGCCGCAATGGTGGCGAATGGTAAAAGTATTGTTGGAAGAGTCTATCACTTAGAAAGAGGATATGAAGATATTGAAAATAAATTAAAAAAAATTGGTGTTAAAATTAAAAGATTGAAATAATGAGCAAATATTTGGCAAAAATAATTGCAAATGATCAAGAGGGGCTACAAATGATTTCTGCTTGTAGTTCTGGCGCAAAAGTTAAAGTTACAGATATAAAGTATCTAGCATCTAATAAGGTTTTTTTGTTATCAATAGAAAGAACTAAAGTTGAAACTGATCAAGAAGGTAAGAAAATCAATAGTATCTGTCGATTTGATTTTGTTGATAAAGTAAGATCAAAAAATATTAATCAATCAAACAAAGATTTAGTTTTAGAATTAATTGGAATTGATTATTTGAAAAATAATGATGATTATGAAATAAATCTTATTTTTAATAATAATGCCCACATAGCTTTAACAACAGAAACTATCGAGGCGAGGCTTGAGGATCAAAACGAAATTAAATAATTATGAAAATATTAAATAGTAAAACTAAAAATTTCGATAAAAATTTGGATTATTTACTTTTTAAGAGGAGAAAAAGCATTAAATCTGACAAAGTCTCTGTAACTAATATTATCAATGACGTAAAAAAAAATGGTGATAAAGCATTGATTAAATATGAAAAGAAATTTAATCAAAACTCTACAATCATTCCTAGTGCTTTAAAAATTTCTAAGTTAATAAAGTCTTTAAATCCTAAGGTCAAAAAAGCGATTGATACAGCCTATAATCGAATTTACAAATTTCATTCTTTGCAAAAATTTAAGAATATTTCGTATACAGATAAATTTAAAAACAAACTTGAATATAAATATTTACCATTAGAGTCGGTGGCAATTTATGTTCCTGGTTCACTTGTATCTTATCCATCAAGTGTGCTCATGAATGCTATACCAGCAATTGTTGCGGGAGTTAAAAGAATTGTAATGATAAACCCTGGTTTCAAGGGAAACCAAAATCCAGCTGTTTTATACGCAGCAAGAAAATGCAAAATTAAAGAAATTTACTCTATTGGTGGTCCATCTGCTATAGCAGCTGTTTCTTATGGAACTAAAAAAATTAAAAGAGTTGATAAAATAGTTGGACCTGGAAATTCATATGTAGCTGCTGCAAAAAAAGAAGTTTTTGGAGATGTTGGAATCGAAGGCATGACTGCAGGGCCTTCTGAAATAACTATTGTTTGTGATAAATTCTCAAATCCTGAATGGGCTGCAAGTGATTTAATCGGCCAAGCAGAACATGATCCTCAAGCACAATGTATATTGATTTCAAAAGATAAAAAACTAATTAATAAAGTCCAGATGGAAGTTTCAAAACAATTAAAAAATATTCCTAGAGAGTCTGTGGCAAAAAAAAGTTTAAAGAGAAATGGAATTTTAATGTATGTAGCAAACGATAGTAAAATAATTAATATCGTGAATAAAATTGCACCTGAACACTTGGAATTAAATGTTAAAAACTATAAATCTTTTATACCAAAAATTAAAAATTCTGGTTCAATTTGCTTAGGAAAATATGCAGTTATGGCAATGACAGATTATAACATTGGATCAAATCATATATTGCCAACTAATGGCTCTGCTAAATATTCTAGTGGTATAAGTGTTAATGAATTTTATAAAAGAATTTCTTACATAAACTTATCAAAAAAGGGTATTGAAAGTCTTGGTCCATCAGTTATAACTCTTGCAAATTACGAAGGGTTAGCAGGACATGCTCAATCTGTGAAAAAAAGAATAAGGAGAAAATAAATTTGTCAAAACAAGACTTACTTGAATTCAAAGGCAAGGTAACTGATTTACTTCCAAATGCCATGTTTAGAGTTCAGCTTGAAAACGGTCATGTTGTAACGGCACATACAGCGGGCAAATTAAGAAAAAACAGAATTAGAGTATTACAAGGTGATAATGTGACAGTCGAAATGACTCCATATGACCTTACAAAAGGCAGAATAATCTTTAGGGGTTGACCTTTTGCCTCGGTAGCTCAGGAGTAGAGCAGAGCCCTGAAAAGGCTTGTGTCGGAGGTGCGAATCCTTCCCGAGGCACCATCAAAACATCTTGAAATTAATTTAAAAGAACCTAACCTCATATTAAAATAAATAACTAAAGGACGAGTGAATAAGATGAGTACAATACAAGGAAAAGTAAAGTGGTTTAACGGCAAAAAAGGTTACGGCTTTATAGAAAGAGACGATAAAGAAAAAGATGCGTTTGTACATGCAAGCGCAGTTAAAGCAGCGGGCATGAGATATCTTAATGAGGGTGATAAAATAGAATTTACTCTTGAAGATGGTCCCAAAGGCCCTTCAGCAGTAAATTTAAAAAAATTAGACTAATTTTCTAAAATTATAAAAAGGGCGATATATCTACTAGTGGATATACGTCCTTTTTCTTTTAGGGGTTGCATTATCGTTTTTTTTGTCTAAAAAGCTCTCAATGAAAAAATTTGAGATAAACAAACTAGCATCAAAAAGTACTTTAAGAAAAGCTCTTAAAGGAACTAGTAGAGTTGCGCACACTTACTTCCATGCTGGCTAAAGCTAGCGAATAATCATTTATATTATAATTTTAAATAACAACAAAATAAGATAAAACAAAAAAGGATATGCCTTGATGGTGAAATAGTATCACGTCGGTTTGTGGATCCGAAGTCGTAGGAGCGTAACCTACTCAAGGTACCAAAAAATGAGTGAAAAAAATAAATTAATTCCTGGATTACCCTCAGGTTTTGAAGATAGATGGAATAAAACATTAATTCTCAAAAAAAGACTATTAAAAGTCATTGAGAATAATTTTATTAAATATGGTTTCGATCCTTTAGAAACCCCATCATTTGAAATTAGTGAAAATATAGGATCCTTTCTTGCAGAGGATGATAGTAATCCTATGTCTGATGTTTTTTCTTTTAATGATGGTGAAAAGAATATTACTCTTCGATACGATCTTTCCAGTCCTTTAGCAAGATTTGTTGCTCAAAATAATCAAGAACTTCCATCAATTTATAAAAGATACGCTATTCAAAATGTATTTAGAAATGAAAAGTCAGGCAATGCACGTTTCAGAGAATTTACTCAAGCTGATTGCGATATTGTAGGCAATGTAAATCCAGCACAAGCAAATGCTGAATTATGTAATCTGGTTGCAAGCACTCTAATTGAATGTGGTTTAAAAAAAGATCAATTTACCATCAATGTAAGTAATAGAAAAATTGTTCAAGGCTTAATTGAAGATTTGAAAATTGAAAAAGAAAAACAAATTAAAGTAATGAGAGCCATAGATAAACTTGATAAACCTGGGTTTGGTTTAAAGGGTGTTGAAGAATTATTAAGAAAAGAAAGAAAAGATAAAAGTGGGGCTATAACAAAAGGAGCAAACTTAAATGATGATCAAGCTGCTAAAATCTTAAGTTTTTTGAGAATTAAAGATTTAAAGGAACTTAAAGAAAATTTTAAAAATCCTCTCACTCAAGAAGGTATAAAAGAATTGGAAGAATTATTTGAAGTTTTAAATTTTGGAAATTATTCTGATCAGGTAAAAACTAATTTTACAATTGTTAGAGGACTAGATTATTATGATGGGTTTTGCGTTGAAACTAATCTTAATTTTAAAGCAAAAAATATTAAGGGTAAGGAAGTTGATATTGGGAGTATCTGTTCTGGTGGACAATATAATAAACTAATTTCAAGATTTAAGGGTGTAGATATTCCAGGGACAGGTGTAAGTATTGGCGTTGATAGATTACTTTTTGCAATGATGCAACTAAATCAAATAGAAATTAATACACAAAATCCGGTTATTGTTTGTGTAATGGATGAAAAATATCTAAAAAATTATTACGAAATTTTAAACAATTTAAGAAAAAATAATATCAACTCTGAAATTTTTTTAGATAATAAAAAAAATCTAGGTAAACAACTTACTTATGCTAACAAAAGAGAATGTTCTGTTGCAATAATCTGTGGTGAAAATGAATTTAATGAAAATAATGTTACTATAAAAAACCTGAGAGGTGTTAAGGGTGAAAACAATAAAACATTTCCAAAAGAAAAATTAATTGATGAAGTCAAAAAACTTATCTGAAAATATCCTTAGATCAGTAAAATCCAAGGGTTTTAAGTATATTGATTTGCCATCAGTAATTGAGGCTAATCACATTGTTCAAAGATCAGGAGAAAATTTTAGAAAATTTATTTTCTCTTTCGCTGATCAGAATGGAAGTGAGTTATGTTTAAGACCAGATTTGACGATTGCATCTTGTTTAAGATATTTAGAAAATAATTTAAAGGGTAAGGAAAAAATTTTTTATAGCGGTCAAGCTTATCGAAAATCACAAAATAAAAAAGACTCAATCATCAGAAATCAAATTGGATTTGAAATTTTAGGATCTAAAGATGAGAAAAATGATGACAAAGAAATAATAAATACATCTCTTAAATCACTTCAAAATATCAAATATTCTTCAGGTACACTCACTATTGGAAATGTTGAAATATTTAATTTGTTAATTTCGAAATTAGATATACCAAAAAGATGGAAGCTAAGATTATCAAGACACTTCTGGAGAGAACAATATTTTAATGATTTATTAAAAAGATTAGAAACTAATTCAGATTTTGATCCGACAATTGTAGAAATTGATAAAAAGCGTTACCTGAAAATGCTTAAAGAAGATTTATCAAATATTGTGGCCGGAAGAACAATGAATGAAATATTAAAAAGATTTGATCAGAAAATAAAAGATCCTAGAAGAGTTAGCAAAGGAAAAAATGTTTCAAAAGTAATAAGAGATTTCTTAAAAATAAAATGTCCAATAGATAGAGCGACTATCGAATTAAATAAATTTTTTAAAAAGAACAGAATAAATTTAGCTGTTGATCAAAAATATTTTCCAGTCTCAAGCAATAAAGTCTCAAAATTAAATGTAGTATTTTCAGCATCCTTTGGAAGGCAATTAGAATATTACACCGGAATGGTATTCAAAATTGATATTAAATCTAAAAACTCATTAAAAAATATTATTAATGGTGGTCGTTATGATGGTCTAATTTCAGACTTAGGATCAAAAAAACAAACCCCAGCAGTAGGAGCTGCTTTAAATTTATTAGATTAAATGATTATTTGGTTATCGTCATATCCAAAAAGTGGAAATACTTGGTTAAGATCTTTATTGTCATCTTATTTTTATACAAATGATGGCTCGTTTAATTTTAATTTATTGAAAAATATTGATCAATTTCCCAGCGCTCCTTACTTTTCAAAATATAGCGATTTATTTTTAAAGCCAGAGAGTACATCTAAATTCTGGATTAAAGAACAAATTAGAATTAATAAAGATAAAAAATTGAGATTTTTTAAAACTCATAATGCAATGTGTAAAATTGATGGAAATAGTTTTACAGATAATAACAATACTCTTGGTGCTATTTATATCGTGCGTGATCCAAGAAAAATTGTAAGTTCTTTATCACATCATTATCAGATAAGCGACATTGAAGCTTTTGAATTTATGAATACTGAAAATAAAGCTATTGTTGAAAAGATAGAAAATAGATACCTGGGATTTAATGCATTATTCACATGGCAGTTTCATATTAATAGTTGGGTAAAATGTGAAAAATTTCCAGTTTTAACAATAAGATACGAGGATTTAGAAAATGAGACATTTACTACATTAAAGAAAGTTTTTGAATTTATAAAAAGAATAAGCAAGATGAGCATTTCTTTCGATAGAGAAAAAGCAAAAAAAACAATTAAATCATGTCAATTTAAAATAATGCAAAAACTTGAAAGTGAAAATGGTTTTGAGGAGTCCATGATAAACAAAAAAACAAAAGAAAAACTGAAATTTTTTAATTTTGGTGATAAGAACAAATATCAAGAATTATTAGATAAAAAACTTATTGAATCAATTAATTTAAAATATCAAGAACAATTAAAATTTTTTTTTTATGATTGATAAAATTAATTTAGGTATACCTAGCAAAGGTAGACTTAGAAAAGATGTTTTAAATATTTTTAAGAAAAATAAATTAACTCTTATTTCTGAAAGAGGAGAAAGAGATCTTTTAGGATCAATAAAGCAATATAAAAATATTAAGATTTTATACCTTCATGCAAGAGAGATTATCGAGAGACTTGGAGATGGTTCTTTGGATATTGGTTTCTCCGGTTTTGATTTATTAAAAGAGAGCGAAATTAACACTCAAAAGAAAATTAATGTTATTAAAAAGTATGATTTTGGCAAAGCTAAATTGGTAGTTGCAATTCCTGATCAATGGATAGATGTACAAACAATTGCAGATTTAGAGGAAATTGCATTTGAATTTAAAGATAAGAAAAAGAAAAGATTACGAGTAGCCACAAAATATCCAAATTTAACTAGGGAATTTTTGTTTTCAAAAGGTGTTACTCAATTTAGATTGGTTGAAAGTCTTGGGGCAACGGAAGCTTATCCTTTTACAGGCTCTTCGGAGATAATTACAGATATAACTTCTACTGGAGAAACATTGAAGGCAAATAATTTACGTATTTTAAAGGATGGGGAGATACTAAGTTCAGAGGCATGTATGATGGTTTCTAAGATATCAAATAATAAAACGGGTCTTGGAAAAATAGCAAAATTACTTTCTAAAAATTAAGTCTTTCCAATAAATAAGAATGATTTTAATAATATCTAAATTTCTAATTATTGCGTAGAGAGTGATGATTACTCCAATAATAAATAATATTTTTAAAACAAAAAATGTTTCAATATACATATCGATTATCTTGAGCAATTAATGATATAATTATGAGAATTTTCATCAATTTTACAAACTCCACCTTGAAAATATAAACCGTATTTTTCCTTATTTTTAATAAAATCAAGCTTTTCAATATGATCTTTGATTTGAATAGATTTGGTAAAAAATTTAAAATTTTCAAATTCTATATAAAACAATACTTTTCTAAATTCTTGATTTGGATCAGATATGTCATTTTCTGTGTAGATTTTCTTTTTTATTCTCGCTGTTCCAACAAAACATTGCTTTTTTTCACCAGACCCAGCAATATAAAAAATAACATTTTTACCAGCTTCTACATTTAACAGTTGCGGTGTTTTATCGTAGATAGGCCATCTATTTTTATTGATACGGTCTCTTAATATTTCTAGTCCTGTTTTTTTTCCGTCTGAGGAAACTAATATTAAATAGTTTGTATCAATGTAATCTCTCATGGTAATAAATTATATACATTCAAATAATAAATTTATAAATAGTTAAAATGGTAACAGTTGGTGGTTTATTTTCAGGTATAGGTGGTATCGAACTAGGCTTTGAAAAGGCTGGATTTAAGATTTTATGGTCTAATGAATTTGATGAAAATTGTAATAAGACTTTTAGAAATAATTTAAATCACAAACTTTATAGTGAAAGCATAACAGATATTAATTTTAAAAAAATTAAACCCGTTGATGTTTTGGTAGGTGGATTTCCGTGCCAAGCATTTTCAGTTGCTGGATATAGAAAAGGATTTAAAGATGAAAGAGGTAATCTTTTTTTTCAAATTTGTCGAGCAATTGAGGAGCTTAAAACAAAACCAAAAGTTTTAATGTTGGAAAACGTAAAAAATCTAACAGGTCACGATAAAGGTAAAACAGCAAGAGTAATCGTTAATTCTTTACGAGAATTAGGTTATTCAGTATTTTGGAATATATTCAATACATCAGTTCACACTGACATTCCTCAAAATAGAGAAAGAACCTTTATAATATGTTTTAAAGACGAGGCTGATTGGGAGTTTAGTAACAAAAAGTCCTGTAGTAGAAAATTTAGTGAACAATTACCCCTACCTAAGAGTAAAAAAAAAAAGAATTTTAGAGAACTTTTAGAAACAGGTGATGTTCATGAAAGATTTTATTATAAGCAAAATGCTTATATGTACAAAGATCTTAAAAAAAGTATCATATCAAAAGAAACTGTTTATCAATGGAGGAGGGTGTATGTTAGAAAAAATAAAAGTAATGAATGCCCAACATTAACAGCCAATATGGGGACGGGAGGTCATAACGTTCCTTTAATTTTAGATGATGTTGGTATTAGAAAATTAACTCCAAGAGAATGTCTAAACTTTCAAGGGTTTCCAAAATCATATAAGTTCCCTGATGATGTAGGTCAAAGTCAAAGATACAAACAAGCTGGAAACGCTGTTACTGTAGATTTAATTTATAAAATTGCAAAAGTTATTTTAAATTCTCTTTAAAATGCTGATTAACAATATTGTCAAAATCCTCTAATAATTTTTCTCTTTTATCAAAAAAACGAACAGAATCCTTTAAAGCACAATGTTCATTAAATCCTGCAGATCTATCAAAACTAACAAATGACATCTTATAATCACCTTTATCGTATTTTATACCATTTAACTGAAAATTTTTATCTATAGTAAAATAAATAGTTGAATTAGATGAACCAGTTATATTAGCAATTAAACCATTAGATTTTTCCATCTTTTCATCATTTTCAAAAATAGGCATTAAATATTTTTGTTTATTATGATCGTTATTTAAAAGAAAGTTTTCTAGATTTTTTTGACCCAAACCATTTTTTTGAGTCCAATGGGTTTTTTTAATATTTCTTTCAATACTTTTAAAGTATAGAGGTTTTTCAGGTTGCTTTTCTATCTTGCCTGCTTTCTTAACAGCACCTTTTGCTAAGACACTAAAATTTACCCAATCTTCATGAGTCATGATACTTAATAATTCAACATTAGATTTTTCAAGTTTTTTTTCTGGTTTGCTTATTTTTTTGAAAACATTTGAATTATCCTCAAATAAATTTTCAAGAATTTTCCAATTATTCATAATTTCTTGATATTTTTTTTCGTCATAAAAATTATCGTTAAAAATTGTTTTTAAATAATCATCATCAAGATCTGTTTCTAGAAAGATGTAATAATCAGCAATTTGTGAAGCGTTAGTAGTAGCTACATTTTGACTTTTTCTAAATGATTTAATCTCAATCTTAGGCATTCCTTTAAAGTGTTCCCATGTATTAGTATATTTTCCAAATTGAATTAATTTATTATTAACTTTTAAACCCAAAACATCTGGAGCAGTTTTCAATTTATGATCTTTATAAATGAGATCATCATAGATAATAGAATATTTTCTTTTATTTTTTTTTAAAAAAGTATCGAAAAAAGGTTTTTCAAAAACCTTTGCCAGCCATCTTTCAAGGTAACCACCGAATTTATCTCCCTTGGCTGAATCTAACGCCCTGTGAAATTTATCTGCATTAAATTTCATTAATATCCAATATGCACCCTTGCTTATCATTTCAGAGGTAACAGGAAATTGGATTTTTTCTTTTATCACTGCTTATTATAGTCCTATTTAATTAGAAATTATTTTATCTAATTCAATTTATCCTTTTCTTCTTCAGGGTCTGCTACATCAGCTATATTTGATTGTTCTGCTGGGATCTCAGGTATTTGTTTGCCAGGCATAACACCATGCTCATCCTCAAGTTTTTTAATTTGTTTTTCTAGTCCTTGAGACCCCCAAGATTTTGTAACAATATTTTGTAGTTGATTTGCATGAGTTTTATATGATTGTAGTGCACCTTTGATAGCAGTTTTTACATCTGAGTATTTATCAAAGATTTTACTGGCTGAAGTTATGATTTTACTAATATTTTCAATTTGTTTTTTTTCACTTTTAATCTGCTCAAAAACTTTAATCATATTCAGTAGATCAGTAGGGGATGACAAGATAAAGTTTGCTTTTAAAGCTTCAGTTTGAAGTGTTTTATCTGCATCAAGCGTTATGGAATATAAATTTGTTGCTGGAAAAAAAACAATAACAGATTGTAAAGATTTTATTCCATAGAGCTTATTATAATTTTTCTTAACCAAACCCTTTGGTCCAAATAAGTGATTTCTGACAGAGGCTAGATGGTCTTTTAAATACTGTTTTTTTTGATTTTCATCTTTTTCATTAATATATTTTGTCCAATGAGTTAATGACACTTTAGCATCAACAATATAATTTCTCTCAGGAAATTTTAAGAGCATATCTGGAATTACATCCTTATCTTTATTGTCATCAATGTCGTAAGTTGTTTGTTTTTTTTGAGGGAAAAAATCTCTATCTTTTACAAGATTTGCACTTGTTAAAAGATTTTCCAGTATTTCTTGATTAAATTTTCCTTGATAAGTGATGTTAGTTGTTAGTTTTTCCCACCAATTCGTATGACGCGCTATCGCTTCATCATGTTTATTAATTGCTTTTTCTGATATGGATTTATATTCAGTTACTCCTTTGGTAATTTCATCAACCTTTTCGTAAAGATCTTTTACTTCACCCTTTTTTTCCTCAAGTTGATTAGTTAAGTTTTGTTTGGCTTCAACAGCAGCTTTTATTTCTTCTTCTCTTCTAGCTAGATCAATTTGAGATTTTTTAAGCTCTTCCTCTTTAATTTTTAATTCATCTGTTGGTATCTCATCTTTTTTTGGTTTTAATAGAAAAAACCAAACAATGCCAAATGCTGCAAAACCTACTATTACTCCTAAAATTGCTTCCATAATTACTAGATAATTATTAAACTTAATAGTACAAGGTACCACCCGATTCATCATGAAATGGAATAAAATATACGATTATCCAACATCTTCTAGAGCAACTGTAGATGGAATTAGAAGATATTTATTAGGAGAAAAGAAATTACCTAGTGTTACGTCAATTCTTGATGCAACAAAATCTGAGGAAGATAAAGCAGCTCTTGCAAATTGGCGTGAAAGAACAGGTCAAAAAGAAGCTGAAGCAATAACCAAAGCAGCAAGTAGCAGGGGATCCCAAATGCATAACTATTTGGAGACTTATCTTTTAGGCAAAGAAAATTTAAGTTTTTTTGAAGATAATGAACAATATAAAAAAATGGCTAAGGAGATAATTGATAAAGGATTAACAAATAGATTAGAAGAAATATGGGGAACTGAATGTACTCTTTATTATCCTGAAAAATATGCTGGTACCGCAGATTGTGTAGGAGTTTATGAGGGAAAAGAGACCATAATTGATTTTAAACAAAGTAATAAACCAAAAAAAATTGAATATATAGACTCTTGGTTGTTACAGACTGCAGCGTATTCTCTTGCACATAATATTGTGTATAACTCGCACATCAATGCTTGCGTTATTCTTGTTTGCACAGTAGATAATTTGTTTCAAGAGTTTAAAATTCAAGGACCTGAATTAGTAACTTATCAAAATTTATTTCTTGGAAGACTTAAAAAATTTAATGAACTTACAAATTTGGAGTAATGTAAATAATGGATAAAATAGTAATCTATGATACCGAAACAACCAATAGCACTATTTGGGGATCAATAATTGAAGTAGGTGCTGTCGTTGTTGATAAAAATCTTAAAGAGATTGGAAAATTAAATATCAGAGGCAGAATGCCAGAAGGAGAGGTGCCCAGTGCAAAGGCCTTGCTTGTTAATTCAACTAGCATTGATTTACTTACCAAAGGTAATTATTCACATTATGATTTTTTAGGTGCTGTTGAAAATTTTTTCACAAAGTGTGCTCCCGCAGTATTTATGGGTTGGTCAAATTTAAATTTTGATCGAAGAATGTTCCACTTTAATTTTTTTAAGGGTAATCGATATCCTTATGCCACCCACTCATCGCCCAATAGTGAACATGATGGTTTGCACATAGCTAGAGCAGCCCAAACATTAAACTCAGAGACCCTAAAAACAGAGCTGACCGAAGCAGGTAATCCAAGCCTTGCCTTAGAATCATTATCTAGAATGCAGGGTTTTGACACTTCAGCTAGCCATACAGCCTATGTTGATGCACAGAATTCACTGAAGGTTTTAAGAATTATAAAAGACAAACATAAAGAAAATTGGGATACGTTTTTAAAGACATCAACAAAGACTAGCGTTGAAACATTTTTAAAAAATGAAGGCATATATTCTATTTTTGAAAATGTGAAGGGTCGAAATATGATGTATCTAACTGGTACGCTACATCCTAATCATTGCTTTCACCCGTCTTATGCATCTTGGGGATATGTTTGGGACCTAAGAAGGGATCCAGAACCATTGTTAAACCTAACAGTAAATCAATTACGAGACGTATTAAAAAAATATAGCCCTAAGGCTACAAGAGTTTTAAAAACTAATAAAGCTCCAGTAATTTTAGATAAACAATTTGCTCTTAAACAAAAACCTTATTCAGAACTAGATTTAGCAACAATTCAAAAAAGGGCTAAACTTGTTAGGGAAAATGAAAATTTTTGTAAAAATATTCAAATCATAAATAGAGAAGCTGCAGAGGAAAAGGAACAAACAAAAACCCAAGAAGATTTATTACCAGAGGAAACTCTTTATGAGAAATTTATTCCGAATAAAGATACTGCATTATTTAAAACTTGGCATAGCTCATCTTGGGAAGACAAATTGAGATTATTAGACAAGTTTCAAGATAAAAGATGTAGCTGGTTTGGTCAAAAAATTATTTATCAAGAAGCACCACAAATTTTACCACCCGATCTTTACAAAAATATCAAAAGTGAAATTGCTAGAAGAATTTTGAGTAAAAACAAAGAGAAGTGGCAAACTGTTAATATGGCTTATACTGAAATTGACTATTTAAGAGATCAAGCTTCCAATAGAGATGATGAGGAAGAATTAAAAAAGTTAGATGAAATAAATGAATTTATAATGTCAATTGAAAAAAAATATGAAATTGCCTAGTTGACTTTGTATTAGTAAATTATAGAAAGATTATATGCTGGCAGATTTTAAAGACGAAGATTTTGATAACAAAATTAAAAACGAGGACATTTCTGTAATTCAATTTTCAGCTGCGTGGTGTGGACCATGTAAGGCCTTAAAACCAATTATGGATAAACTCGCTGTTGAGTATAAAGATAAAGCAGGATTTTATTACGCTGATATTGAGGAAGGTGGAATAAATACTGGGAGTGCAGCTGGAATAAGAGGGGTGCCAACTGTCATTATTTATAAAAAAGGTGTTGAAGTAGATAGAAAAGTTGGCGGTGTACCCGAAAGTCATATGAAAGAATTTTTAGAAAAAAATATTTAATTTAAATTCAAAACTTCAGAACAAAGATATAAAGATCCAGTTATCAGCAGTAGATCTCCTTGATTAAGATTTATACTTTTGATCGCATCTTCAATACTTTTTTTATAACTTACGTTTGGCATATTTTTAAATTTTTCTTTTAATTTAATTCCACTGATTGCGTTTGGCTGATTTTTAATATCTACAGTTGTGATTGAGGCAATATCTTTAAAGTGGTCAATATATTTTTCATGTTCTTTATTATCCATCATACCAATAATGACATGTTTTTTACAATCTAGGCTTTTTAAATATTCATTTAATACTCTTGCCCCATCTTCGTTATGATCCCCAGATATTAAAAAAAGATTATCTCTTACTAAATCTTTTAATTTACCTGACTCAATTTTTTGAAGTCTTGCAATATTATCAATTTTTTGAATACCTTTTTTTATATGATGATCTTCAATGCCTAGATCTAAAATTCGCAAGGTTGCAATAGCCGTTGAAATATTTTCCTGTTGAAATTGGCCTAATACATTTGGTTTTGGTAGTTTTAATCCACCAAATTTATCTTCATAATAAAAGAATTCATTTTCTCCATTTGAGAATGAAAAATCATCATTAAAAAAATACTTATTAGATTTATTTTGGTGAATAGTTTTTTTAATCTTTTCTAATGTTGAAATAGGATATTGTTTTGCAACTATAATATTTGAATTTAAAAGCTTTG
The DNA here is from genome assembly GCA_003213155.1 of Pelagibacteraceae bacterium AG-426-G02. Taxonomy (GTDB): domain Bacteria; phylum Pseudomonadota; class Alphaproteobacteria; order Pelagibacterales; family Pelagibacteraceae; genus Pelagibacter. Next base: position 54,228 of record QCNQ01000007.1, read on the forward strand.
AAGTTTTTTCAAAAACAATCTTATCGATTGTTCTCTCATTTTCTGGAAGCCAGTCTAAGTGGTCCTTTGATATAGAAGTTACAATACTTGCAAGATTATTTTTTAAGATATTCGTAGCATCAAATCTATGAAATAAACCTGCTTCAATGAGATTAATATTATCAGGATATTGAGCTGCTTTATGAAAAAAACTTGCAGTTAAAATTTCAAAAAATGTTATTGGATTATTCTCATTTACTTTCTCAACTTCCTCAAATAAAGAAGCTAGCTCATCATCTCCAATTTGTTGATTGTTAAAAACAAATCTTTCATTTATTTTTTGAATATGAGGACTAGTGTAAACATTACACTTTATTGTTGCCTCCTTTAAAATCGAATAACAAGCTTGAATGGTAGAGTTTTTACCATTTGTACCAACAATATTGATGGCCTTAATTTTATCCTGAGGATTGCCCAGTTTTTCACAAAGGTGGATAATTCGATCTAAGCTTAGATCAATTTCTTTTTTATGCAATTTTAGAAAGCGACTGAGTATTTTCTGTAGTTTCATCTTGTTCAGTGCTTATAACAGAATTTTTCTTTAACAATATTGACAATAAAGTTCCAATTTTTTCAGCTAGATCTTTTCTTTCAACAATTAAATCAACAAAGCCTGTCTTTTCAACGTATTCACTTTTTTGAAAACCTTCTGGCAATTCTTCTTTAACAGTTCCTTGAATTACTCTTGCTCCAGCAAAAGCGATTAGCGCTCCGGGCTCAGCTATATGAATATCACCTAACATTGCATAGGAAGCTGTAATCCCACCAGCAGTTGGGTCTGTTATACAAACAAGATATGGAAGATTATTATTTTTTAATTCATTTATTGCTAGTGTGGTTCTTGTCATTTGAGATAAAGAAATTAAACTTTCCATCATTCTCATTCCACCCCCTGCGCTTACACATAAAAAAGGAGTTTTATTTTCAATTGCATTTTGAATACCGTATAAGAAAGCCTCTCCTTCTGCAGCTGCCATTGATGCACCTAAAAAATCGAAATCAGATGCAACTGCAGTAATTTTAATATCATTGATTATACCACTTACGACCATCATCCCACAATCCATACCTGTTTTTTTTCTGGCAGATTTTAATCTATCCTTATAGGATTTTGAGTCTGTCCAGTTTAAAGGGTCATCCTTTGGGATGGGTGTTTTAAATATTTCGTAATTATCTTTTCCAAATAAAATATCAAATCTTTGTTTAGGTTTTATTCTGTGGTGTTTATTACAATCAGGGCAAACCCATAAATTTTCTTCTAAATCTTTTTTTAATATAGGACCTTTGCAACAAGATGTCCAATCACTATTAGCAATGTCTTCTTTGGATGCTCTTTTATGAATAGCAGATTTGATTTTTTCACCTGCTTTAATTATTTTAGTGATCCAATTCATTTAATTTTATTTTTTAATTTTCTTACTAACTTACCTACATTTGTGACAGGATTTTGTCTACTATTTAAACTTCTCGTAATTTCTTTACAAATAGCACTTCCCACTACTAATCCATCAGCAGATTTAAGCTTTCCTATTGTCTTATCTGTAATTCCAAAACCAATAACAATCTCTTTTTTAGGATTAATTTTTTTTATCCTATTGTAATTTTTAAGTATTTCTCTTGGTGATACCTTTAATTTGCCACCTGTAGTACTTAGCATTGATATAAAATAATTCATTGGATGAGAGTTTTGTATAATTTTTTTAAGTCTTTTACTTGTCGTTGTAGGTGATAAAAGTTGAATAAAATAAATTGATTTTTTTTTACATTTTTTTGCGAAATTTTTATTTTCTGGCCAAGGTAAATCTACAACTATTAATCCATTTACTCCTGAGGTTTTACATTTGTTTAAAAAATTGTTATCTCCATATTGAAAGATCATATTATAGTAACCCATCAATATAATAGGCTTGCTCTTGTCAAATTTTTTAAAATCACTGACAATTTTAAATATGTTTTTTAATTTAATACCTTTTTTAATTGCTCTATACGCGCTAGTTTGAATTTGGCTTCCATCTGCAACAGGAGTATTGTGAGGCACACCTACTTCTAAAATATCTGCATTTTTAGATATAGATTTTAATATATCTAAAGATTGTTTTTTTGAACTATCACCAGCAACAGTATAGGTTAATAAAGCTGGTCTCTTTTCTGCTTTTGCTTTTTTAAATGCAACACTAATTGGATTTAACATATTTTTTGCCTAATCTTTCTTCTAAAATTCCTCGGTCTTTATAAGCATCGCCACAACTATTAATTACTACCACAGTATTTTTGCTAAGTTTTTTTGCCTCTTTAAGTGCAACAAAAAAAGCATGGCTTGGTTCTAAAGAAGGTCTTAATTTTTCGAATTTAGTAACAAGTTTATAGGCAGTTAGAGCTTCTTCATCACTTGCTGCTGTATACCTAGCTCTCTTGGTATCCTTTAAAAAACAATGAAGTGGAGATATTCCTGGATAATCAAGTCCTGCTGAAATCGATTCCGTTTCCTCAATTTGTCCATCTGAGTTTTGATTAACATACTGAGCTGCGCCATGAAGTATACCAATCTTTGAGCCATAGGTTAAAGGTGCTGCATGTTTTTTACTTTTTTTAGGTCCACCAGCCTCTACCCCAATAAACTCCACTTGTCTTTTATCATAATCCATAAATTCATTCCAAAAACCAAAGCTTGAACTTCCGCCTCCTACACAATTGTATAATTTAAGTTTTTTTGGAATTGCTCCAAACTCATCAATTAATTGTACTTTTAACTCTCTTGAAATTTGGCTAGTGCTCCATCCACATATTCGAACAAAAACTGCTGGTCCAACTGTACTCCCAACACACATTGCTGTTGTATCACAATTAGCAACCCAAAATCGCATACATTCTGATACAGCATCAACAAGCGTTTGACTCCCTGAATAGACGGGTATGACTTCAGCTCCATTTTTTTTCATTGCTTTTACATTTGGCTTTTGTCTAGCAATATCCTTTGCGCCCATAAATATTTTGCATTTTAAACCAAACTTTTTAGCAGCCATACTCAACATTTTCCCAGCATATCCAGCACCTGTATCTCCACATATAATTTTTTTACCAGATCGTTTTGCAAGCAAACAGTGAACAGTAGCGTTATAAATTTTATGGGCTCCTCCATTAGCATCCGATACAACTTTGGACCAAATTTGAGCACCACCAATGTGATTTGTAAGATTTTCTAGTTTTATAAATCTCGTAGGAGATCCAACCCAATTTTTAAAGTACTTATCTCTCTCATTAATAAATTTTTTATCCTTTTTTAGTTTATTGAACAAAACTTCCAAATCTTCGATCGGTTTTTTTAAAGTTTCAGGAACAAAGTTTCCTCCAAATTTACCACCCCAAAATCCAAGTGAATTTCCTTGATCAATAACTGGAACTCTTTTTTTAAGTTTCATATTTTCTAAAATAAATTTAACAATTTATTGATTTTATTAATATCTTTTTTTCCATTTTGGTCTTCTAATGCTCCACTGAGATCAATAATAAAGTCTTTATTCTTTAAATTAGGTATATCATTTATTTGAATATTTCCTGCAATCATTTTATTTAATTCACTTGGTACATCATCTAGCAAACTATGATCAAAACTTTCAGATTTATCATATCCTTTTGAATCAAACAGAATAACATCTGATATTTTTGTGTAATCTTTATATTTGATAACATCCTCTTTATTAGAAATAGTGAGTGCTGTGATTATTTTTTTTTGAAATTTTAATTTTATTTCTTTTGTTCTCTCAGGACTAACATCATAAAGTTGATAATAATCAAAATTTAGATCCTTGATTTTTTCCAGGATTTCATCATTTGGATTTACAAGAACTGAAACAAAATTTACTTGTTTTTTATCTAAATTAATTAAATCTTTCAATTTTTCATATTCAACAAATCTTTTACTTTTTTCATAGTTTGTAATGAAACCTATCATTATCGGTTTATAATTATGATTTAAAATATAGTTTAAAGTTACAGGATCTGAGATCCCACAAATTTTTAAACCTTTAATCATTGGTTTAAGTGATTGATTAGACTTTGAATATTTTTTTTGAGATTTCCTTTTGTAACATTTCTCCCGATAACAATCCAATCTGCACCGTTTTTATACGCTTGCTTAGGAGTTACAACTCTTTTTTGATCATTTGAACTTGAATTAAATCTTATACCTGGAGTTATAATTTCTTTTTTAAAAACTTTTTTGACTAGTTTTACCTCTTGAGCGCTACATACTATAGCGTCTAATTTTGCTTTATTTGCCAGTCTTGCCTGGTGAAGAACTAATTTTTTTATATCTTTATCAAATCCAATATTTTTTAACGCTTTGTTGTCCAGTGATGTAAGAATTGTTACCCCAGTTAATTTTATTTTTCCTGAAACCTTCTTTGTTGCTTTTAAGGCTTTTAAACCAGAGCTTATATGAATAGTTAAATAATTAATTTTTAAATCCTTTATCGCTTTAACTGCTGATGCACAAGTATTTGGGATATCGTGAAGTTTTAGATCTGCAAATATTGTCTTATTTTTTAACTTAGATAAAAAAGGTCTTCCACCTTTCGAGTTAAGGAATTCAAGTCCAAATTTATAACCTACTTTTATTTTTGGATTTTGAGTATTATCAATAATTTTTTTAACTTTAGAAATGCTGTTGCTATCACAAGCTATAAAAATTTTATTCTTTTTCATTATTTAGCTTTTTAAATAGGTCTTTAGACATTTTCCATTTAATTGTTTTTTTTTGAGGCACACTTACTTTTTGCCCTGTTTTTGGATTTCTTCTAATAGACGCTTTTTGAATATTTGAGCGAAAAGTTCCAAAATTTCTTAATTCTACACCTTCATTTCTTCTTAGCGTATCTTTGATCTCTTTGAGAATTATTTCTATAACTTTATTAAGATCTTGAATTAAAAAATTTGGGTAGGATTTTTTGAGTTCCTTAATAAGCTCTGATTTTACAATAGCCAATTTGATTTAATTAATTATTTTTTCTTTTTATCTTTCTTTTTTAAATCTTCTGATAATGATGAAAAAGGTAAATTTTTTCCCGAACCTTCTGTTCCATATTTCTCTAGAGCTTCTTTTTTTTCTATCTCTTCTAAAAGTTTTATACTTAGACTAACTTTTCTTTTTTCTTTATCTAAGTCTGCAATAGCACAATCAATTCTTTCCCCTCCCGTAAATCTCGAAGTTCTTGTATCAGCAGCATTAATTGCAATATTAGATTTTTTAATTGGAAAATCCATATTACACCCCTCAGGTCTAACTATTAATCCCTTGGAGTCAGTTGAAATGATCTTAACAGTTATCGTCTGTTGAATTTTCTTATCTTTAAACCAATCAAACGGATCTGGAAGGGTCTGTCTATGTCCAACCCTTATTTTTTGTTCAGAAACTTTAATCTCCAAGACCTTAACATTAATCTTATCTCCTTTTTTATAGTTATTGAGTTCTTGCTCGCCATTATTTGAGTAGGTTAAATCGTTACAATGTAAAAATGCATCAATTTCTAAATTTCCAATCTTTATAAATAATGAATATTCATTTTTGTTTACTACCTCTCCCTCAGTAATTGTTCCAACTGGGAATTTTTTTTCAAAAACTTCAAATGGATTATCTAGTGTTAACTTGTGTGAAATTGCAACTCTTCTCTTATCTTGATCTATCTCAGTAATAACACAATTTATTACATCATTGACTTTAAACATTTTTTTTGCAGAGGCATTTTTTTTATTCCAACTAAGTTCACTTGAGTGAAGTAATGTAGTAAGCCCAGGTTCTAATTCACAAAACGCACCAAAGTCCATAATCTTAACAACTTTTACTTTGTAAACTTTATTTAATTCATAATTTTGAATATGTTCAAACGGATCTGGCGAAAGCTGCTTAACGCTGCAGCCAACCTGTTGTTTTTCTTTATCAACTGATATCACTTTTAGATCATGTTTTTCTCCAATATTAAAAACTTCATCTGGATGATTAACTCTTGAATAAGAAATCTCTTGTAAGTGCACTAAGACGTCTAGCTCTCCATTTACATTAAAAAAACATCCAAAGCTGCTGTAACCTTTTACCTCAGCTCCCTTAATTATATCTCCAACTTTATATTTTTCTATGATCTTAGCTTTATCCTCTTTTTTAAAAGAGGAAATAATTTCTCTTCTAGAAACGCAGGCGTTACCTCTAGCCATATCAAGTTTGATCAAAGCAAACTTCTGTGGTTCATTCATTAAGTGACTGATATCCTTAAGCGGTTTGTCACTAATTTGAGATCCAGGCAAAAACATTAAGGATCCCGTATCTATATGCTCAACAATACATCCTCCACGACATTTGGATATTATTTTACCCATAATAGGTTCATTTTTTTCATATGATTTAACAAGTTTGTCCCAGCCTTTTATTTTCTGAGCCTTACTAGCTGATACTAAAACCTCACCATTTTTATCCTCAATTTTTTCTAATAATACCGCAATTGTCTCACCTAATTTTATTTTATCACCTAAACCCATATTTTTAAGTTCGTTGATATCTAATACTGGCTCACTTTTTAAACCTTCAACAAATAGAAAAACAAATTTATCAGTAATTTTATTGATTTTTCCCTCAATTATTTTTCCTTCTTCAATTTGTGTTTTTGAAAGTTTAGAATTTAATAATTTTTCAAATTCCTTTGATGCTGGGTTTGACAGATCTTTATAAATTTCCATTAACTAATAATTTTTTGTCTATAATTT
>QCNQ01000008.1 GCA_003213155.1 Pelagibacteraceae bacterium AG-426-G02
AAAAGAAGAGGCGGAAAAAATTTTGAAACAATCTCAAATGCAAGAATATAGTCATGCTAATGAGGGTAAAGAAAAAACTGAAAAGAAGGTTGAGACCAAAAAACCCTCAACGAACAAAACTAAAACAAAAACCTCAAAAACAAAGTCTCCAGTTAAAAAAAACAAAAAAAGTTAGTAAAAAGTAATCTCAAGTTGTATAAGTAAAGCGAATCAACTTATGACAAATAAAATATCAGAACATATGAGCACGTTAGTACCTATGGTTGTTGAACAATCAAGTAAGGGAGAAAGAGCATATGATATTTACTCGAGACTATTAAAAGAGAGAATAATTTTTTTAACAGGACAAATTAACGACAATGTTGCTTCTCTGGTTACTGCTCAACTTTTATTCTTGGAGGCAGAAGATCCAAAAAAAGAAATTTATTTATATATAAATAGTCCTGGAGGGTTAGTAACTGCGGGTCTTGGTATTTATGATACTATGCAATATGTAAAGCCTGATATTTCAACATTATGTATCGGTCAAGCAGCGTCGATGGGATCATTTTTACTTTCAGCTGGAAAAAAAGGTAAAAGATTTTCATTACCAAATTCTAGAATAATGGTTCATCAACCATCGGCAGGTTTTCAAGGACAAGCCACAGATATTGAGATTCATGCTAATGAAGTTTTATCTTTAAAAAAAAGATTAAATGAAATTTATTCAAAACACACTGGTAAATCAGTAGATGAAATAAAATCTGCTCTAGAAAGAGATAACTTCATGACAGCAGATGCTGCCAAGTCATTTGGTCTGATAGATGAAGTGGTAGAAAAAAGATCTTAATACACAAGATATTGAAATCAGATTATTAGAAACTTGATTAACATTAGTCTCTTATAATAAGGTAATTAAATTGATTCGTTTTAAAAACTATGAATACAAATAACAAAAATATTTTGTATTGTTCTTTCTGCGGAAAGAGTCAACACGAAGTTAGAAAGCTTATTGCAGGTCCAACTGTTTTTATATGTGATGAGTGTGTTGAACTTTGTATGGATATCATCAAAGAGGAGAGCAAAGATACTTTTGTAAAACATCAAGATGGGTTACCTTCACCAAAAGAGATTTGTTCAGTTTTAGATGATTATGTAATTGGACAATCACATGCTAAAAAAGTTTTATCTGTAGCAGTTCATAATCATTACAAAAGACTTAATTATGAAAATAAGACGAGCAAAAATGTAGAACTTGCTAAATCAAATATTTTACTAGTTGGACCAACTGGATGTGGAAAAACTTTATTGGCACAAACACTTGCGAGAATTTTGGATGTTCCATTTACAATGGCTGATGCAACCACATTAACCGAGGCAGGTTATGTTGGTGAAGATGTTGAAAATATTATTTTAAAGTTATTACAAGCTGCAGACTATAATGTTGAAAAAGCACAACGTGGAATTGTTTATATAGATGAGGTTGATAAAATTAGCAGAAAATCTGAGAACCCATCTATAACTAGAGATGTTTCTGGTGAAGGTGTACAACAAGCACTTTTAAAAATTATGGAAGGAACAATAGCAAGTGTTCCACCACAAGGCGGAAGAAAACATCCTCAGCAAGAATTTTTGCAAGTTGATACAACAAATATATTATTTATTTGCGGTGGTGCCTTTGCAGGATTAGATAAAATAATATCACAAAGGGATAAAGGAACCTCAATTGGTTTTGGTGCTGATGTAAAAAATACTCAAGATAAAAAGACTGGTGAATGGATGAAAGGTTTAGAACCTGAAGATTTATTAAGATATGGACTTATCCCAGAATTTATTGGACGATTACCAATGATTGCTACTTTAGATGATTTGGACGAAAAATCTTTAATAAAAATATTACAAGAGCCTAAAAATTCTCTAACAAAACAATATCAAGAATTATTTAAATTAGATGGTGCAAAACTTAGTTTTAAAGAAAGTGCATTGAAAGAAATTGCCCTTAAAGCAATTAGAAAAAAAACGGGTGCAAGGGGTTTAAGATCAATTTTGGAAAATATTTTACTTAAGACGATGTATGATTTACCGAGTCAAGAAAATATTAAAGAGGTCATAGTTGATGCAGCATCTGTAAAAGGGCAATCACAACCAATAATAGTTCATTCAGAATCGGACGATAAATCAAAGCCTAGCAAAACCTCAGCGGCGTAATATCCTTAATAAATAAGAAAAAGGTATTGCAATATAATTTATAATATCCATATTTATACTCATGGACGTTAAAATTTCATTACCTTTATTACCGCTAAGAGACATAGTGGTGTTTCCAAGTATGGTAATACCTCTTTTCGTAGGAAGAGATAAATCCATCTCTGCTCTAAATGAAGTAATGAAAAAAGATAAAAAAATTATTTTAGTTACCCAAAAAAACTCAGAAATAGATGATCCAAAAAAGACAGATATTTTTATGTATGGTTGTGAAGGTAGTATTCTTCAACTTTTAAAATTACCAGACGGAACTGTCAAAGTTTTGGTGGAAGGAATAAAAAGAGTTAAGATTTTAGATTTTAAAGATAATGAAAAATTCATTACTTGTGAATTTACACATTATAACGATATCTTAACTAAAGATGAAGATCTATATCCGCTAGCAGTAACAGCTTTAAGAAGATTAGAAAAATTAACATCAATAAACAAAAAAATTTCAAATGAAACTATTAACTCTATTAAACAATTAAAAGACCCTTCTCAAATTGCTGATAATATTGCATCACATATAACTGCTACTATTTCAGAAAAACAACAAATCTTCGAAACTGTAGATGTTAAGAAAAGATTGAATTCCATAATTAAAATTATGGAAAACGAGACAAGTATAATAGGTGTTGAAAAAAGAATTCGTGGCAGAGTTAAAACTCAAATGGAAAAAACACAAAGAGAATATTATTTAAATGAGCAACTAAAAGCTATCCAAAAAGAGTTAGGTGAAATTGAGGATGGTAAAGATGAAAGCACCAGCCTTAATAAAGCAATAATAAAGGCAAGAATGCCTAAAGAGGTTGAAAAAAAATGTTTACAAGAATTAAAAAAATTAAAAAATATGAGCCCAATGTCAGCTGAAGCAACTGTTGTTAGAAATTATTTAGATTGGATGACAGAACTTCCATGGCATAAAAAAAGTGCTGTAGACATTGATCTTAAAAAAGCTTTGGAAATTTTAGATAAAGATCACTTTGGTTTAGAAAAAGTAAAAGAGAGAATTATTGAATTTTTAGCTGTTCAAAAAAGAATGGAAAAAATAAAAGGACCTATTTTATGTTTGGTTGGTCCGCCTGGTGTTGGTAAAACATCTTTAGGAAAATCAATAGCAAAAGCTACTAACAGAGAATTTGTAAGAATGTCAGTTGGAGGTATGAGGGATGAAGCAGAAATAAGAGGACATAGAAGAACATACATAGGCTCTCTACCTGGTAAAATAATCCAAATGATGAAAAAAGCTGGTACAAAAAATCCATTAATTCTTTTAGACGAGATTGATAAAATTGGTAATGACTATAGAGGTGATCCATCCTCAGCATTGCTGGAAGCATTAGATCCTGAGCAAAATACAACTTTTAATGATCATTACCTCGAAGTAGATTATGATTTATCTGATGTTATGTTTGTTACAACAGCTAACACTTTAAATATACTTCCACCTTTATTAGATAGAATGGAAGTTATAAGACTTGCTGGCTATACAGAAGATGAAAAAATAAATATCGCAAACAAATACTTATTACCAAAACAAATTAAAGATAATGGTGTCAAAGATAAAGAGATGAATTTACAAAATGATATAATTCAAGAAATTATTAGAAGTTACACAAAAGAGTCTGGTGTTAGAAATTTAGAAAGAGAAATTTCTAAAGTTGCTAGAAAAGTAGTAAAGAAGGTTGTTTCTGGTGAGGAAAAAGAAGTCAAGATTAGTAAAGAAAACCTGTCAGATTTTTTAGGTGTTCCTAAATTTAAATCAGGTGAATTAGAAACTGAAAATAGAGTAGGAATAGTTACTGGATTAGCATGGACAGAATATGGTGGTGAAATTTTGAAAATTGAAACTGCTACAATGCCTGGTAAAGGCAGAATGCAGATAACGGGTAAGCTTGGAGACGTAATGCAAGAGTCAGTTAAAGCTGCAAAATCTTTTGTTAGATCCAAATGTTTAGAGTACGGAATAATACCTCCATTGTTTGAGAAAAAAGATTTTCATATTCACGTTCCAGAGGGTGCTACACCAAAAGATGGTCCATCTGCGGGAATTGGGATGGTTACTTCTATAGTGTCTTCTATAACAAACATTCCGGTTAAAAGAGACGTTGCAATGACAGGCGAGGTTACCTTAACAGGTCAAGTATTGCCAATTGGTGGCTTAAAAGAAAAACTTATAGCAGCGCATAGAGCGGGGATCAAAGAGGTCTTAATTCCAAAAGAAAATGAGAAAGATTTAGTCGATATGCCAAAAAAGATAATTGATGAAATTAAAATAACTCCTGTTGAGTATGCTGATGAAGTTTTAAAGATTGCTTTAACTAAGGAACTTAAAAAAACAGAGTGGGTTGAAGTTGATATTTCTAAAAAAGACGACAAGTCTCAAGCAAGTATTCAATAAAAATTTATTTATGGAATTGTACATAATTTTATTAGTTATTGTTTTTGTCACTTACTACTTAACAAGACCAACATCGAAAACAGAGAAAGATAATTTTGACTCCAAAAATAATTGGAGAGGTGGATTTTAAAAAATTATCTTTTATTTATAACAACTAATTAATCTTGACCTTATTTTACTAAAAGATATAACCAACATTTTGGTTTTGGGCGGTTAGCTCAGTTGGTAGAGCATCTCGTTTACACCGAGGGGGTCAAAGGTTCGAGTCCTTTACTGCCCACCAAAAGAATCAAAAGTGGGGGTGTAGCTCAGTTGGTTAGAGCGATCGCCTGTCACGCGATAGGTCGAGGGTTCGAGTCCCTTCACTCCCGCCACTTATTTAATTTAAAGCTGATAATCGTTATCAAATGAGCTGTATATTTTGAATAATGTGACCTAACACCACTTCATCTGGCTATAAAAAATGATATATATTCCACCATGACAGCGGAATTTTTAAAAGATTATTTACCTATAATATTATTCCTAATTATAGCATTAGGACTTAGTTGTGCTTTTATAGTAATTAATTTTATCTTATCTCCAAAAAATCCAGATCCAGAAAAGTTATCAGCTTACGAATGTGGATTTGAACCATTCCAAGATTCAAGAATGGAATTTGATGTGAGGTTTTATTTAGTTGCAATTTTATTTATTATTTTTGACCTTGAAATTGCATTTTTATTCCCGTGGGCAATTTCTTTAGGAAATATTGGTATATTAGGTTTTACGTCAATGATGATTTTTTTATTCATACTTACAATTGGATTTATTTATGAATGGAAAAAAGGTGCATTAGACTGGGAATAAAATTTTTTTAAATGAACAATAAATTAGATCAAGTACCTGATGAATTTAAAAAACTTGCAGATGATTTTGGCAAGAATGGATTTATAACTACTTCATTAGAAAATTTAGTAAACTGGTCAAGATCTGGATCTTTGCATTGGATGACTTTTGGTCTTGCTTGCTGTGCTGTTGAAATGATGCAAACAGCCATGCCAAGATATGATCTTGAGAGGTTTGGCGCTGCTCCAAGGGGATCGCCTAGACAATCTGATGTTATGATTGTTGCAGGTACTTTAACAAATAAGATGGCACCAGCATTAAGAAAAGTTTATGATCAAATGCCAGAACCAAGATATGTTATATCAATGGGAAGCTGCGCAAATGGTGGAGGCTATTATCATTATTCGTATTCTGTTGTAAGAGGTTGTGATCGTATTGTGCCAGTTGATGTTTATGTACCAGGTTGTCCACCTTCTGCTGAAGCATTGTTATATGGAATAATGCAATTACAAAAAAAAATTAGAAATAAAGGATCTTTTAATAGGTAAAATGAATAATATAATTGATTTAGAGAAAAAAATAAATTCAGAACTTACGACAAAGATTAATAAGACTTCAATTAAACATAATCAAATTTATGTTGAAATTAATAAAGAAGATTTAATGGATGTCGTTTTATTTATAAAAACAAACAAAGATACTAAGTTTAAACAGCTTATTGATATTACAGTTGTAGATTATCCTGAGGAAACTCAAAGATTTAAAATTGTGTATTTATTTTTAAGTCATGAGTTAAACCACAGAATGATCCTAAGTTATTTTATCAGTGAAAATGAGCTTATCTCTTCTTTGACATCTGTATTTCCATCAGCCAATTGGATGGAAAGAGAAGTTTTTGACATGTATGGCGTAAATTTTAAAAATCATCCAGATTTAAGGAGAATTCTGACCGACTATGGTTTTAAAGGGCACCCATTAAGAAAAGATTTTCCTTTGACTGGCCATTCAGAGGTAAGATATAGCGAAGAGAAAAAAAAAGTTATCAATGAACCTGTAAAACTAGAACAAAATTATAGAAATTTTGATTATGAAAGTCCTTGGGAAGGAACAAAATATATAAAAGAAATATCAGAAATCAATGACAAAAAAAATTAAAAATCTAAATTTAAATTTTGGTCCACAACATCCAGCTGCTCATGGTGTGTTAAGACTTATTCTTGAACTTGATGGGGAGGTTGTAGAAAAAGCGGACCCACATATTGGTTTATTACATCGAGGGACAGAAAAATTAATTGAAAATAAAACATATATGCAAGCTGTCCCATATTTTGACCGACTTGATTATGTTGCTCCAATGAATCAAGAACATGCTTTTGCTTTAGCTATTGAAAAAATTCTTAATATCGAAGTTCCAATAAGAGCACAATATATAAGAGTAATGTTTTGTGAAATTGGAAGAATATTAAGTCATATTTTAAATGTTACTACTCAAGCTTTAGATGTAGGTGCCTTAACCCCATCATTATGGGGATTTGAGGAAAGAGAGACGTTAATGACTTTTTATGAGCGAGCATCTGGGTCAAGATTACACGCAAATTATTTCAGAGCTGGTGGAGTTCACCAAGACTTACCAGCTGGTTTAGAAAATGATATATCAAAATTTTGTGAAACTTTTCCAAAAATAATAAATGATCTTGAGAATCTTTTAACCGATAACAGAATATTTAAGCAAAGAAATGTAGATATCGGAGTGGTTACTAAAGATGACGCGTTAGACTACTCTTTTAGTGGTGTTATGATCAGAGGTTCCGGGATTCCCTGGGATTTAAGAAAATCACAACCCTACGATTGTTATGATCAATTAGAATTTAAAATACCAGTAGGTAAAAATGGTGATTGTTATGATCGGTATTTATGTAGAATTGAAGAAATGAAAGAAAGTGTATCAATAATAAAACAATGTTTAGCGAGGATGGAAAAAGGTCCAATTAAAACTTTTAATGGCAAAATATCTCCACCATCTAAAGCAGAAATTAAACAGTCTATGGAAGCATTGATACATCACTTTAAATTATTTACTGAGGGATATCGTGTACCAAAAGATGAAATTTATACTGCTGTCGAAGCACCTAAAGGTGAATTTGGTGTTTATTTAATCTCAGATGGATCAAGTAAACCTTACAAGTGCAAGATTAGAGCGCCAGGATTTTCACATTTACAATCGATGGATTATTTGATTAAGGGTCATATGTTAGCGGATGTACCTGCTGTTCTTGGTTCACTTGATATAGTTTTTGGGGAGGTTGATAGATGAGTTTAAGAAGACCTGCAAAAAAACAACCTGAAAATTTTAAATTTAACCCTTCTTCATTAGAAGCAGCAAAAAATATCATTGCCAAATATCCAGAAGGTAAACAACAAAGTGCTGTAATGGCATTATTATACATTGCACAAAAACAAAATGATAATTGGATACCTTTGGCTGCAATGAAATACATCGCAAAATTTTTAAATATGCCATACATAAAAGTATATGAAGTTGCTACTTTCTATAGCATGTATAATTTATCTCCTGTAGGTAAATATTTTGTTCAAGTGTGTACTACAACCCCATGCATGATAAGGGGTGCGAACAAATTAGTCGAGGCATGTAAAGAAAAAATTTCTGAAGATGAGTCAGTCCTTTCAAATGATAAAAGTTGTTCATGGATGGAAGTTGAGTGTCTTGGTGCATGTGTCAATGCCCCGATGATGCAAATTAATGATGACTACTATGAGGATCTTGATAAAGAAAAAACTTTAAAAATTTTGGATAAAATTCTAAATGGAGAAAAACCAACACCTGGTTCTTATAGAGGAAGAATAAATAATGAACCAGAAAATAATAGAAAAACATTAATGGATCTAAAAAATGCTTAAAGATCAAGACAGAATTTTTCAAAACTTATACAATGATTTGGGACCCGATCTAACTTCATCTCAAAAAAGAGGTGATTGGGTAAATACTAAAGAAATAACAGATAAGGGTAGAGACTGGATTATAAATGAAATTAAAGACTCTCAACTTAGAGGAAGAGGTGGTGCAGGTTTTCCAACAGGTTTAAAATGGTCCTTTGCACCTAAGGAAGTCGGTTCTAGACCACATTATTTAGTGATTAACGGAGATGAGTCTGAACCAGGAACTTGTAAAGATAGAGATATTTTAAGATTTGAACCTCATAAATTAATCGAGGGTTGTTTGATTGCATCTTATGCAATTCAAGCACATGTTTGTTATATTTATATTAGAGGAGAATATTTTGTAGATGGACAAAAGCTACAAGCGGCAATTGACGAAGCTTATGAAAAAAAACTATTAGGTAAAAACGCTGCAGGTACTGGATGGGATCTAGATATTTATATTCACTATGGAGCTGGAGCATATATTTGTGGAGAGGAAACTGCATTACTTGAGAGTATTGAAGGAAAAAAAGGTCAACCAAGATTAAAACCTCCTTTTCCAGCACTAATAGGACTTTATGGTTGTCCAACAATAATTAATAATGTGGAAACTATAGCTGTTGTACCAACTATCCTGAGAAGAGGTGGTAAATGGTTTGCGTCTTTAGGAAGAGAAAAAAATACAGGAACAAAAATTTTTTGTATATCTGGAAATGTAAATAATCCTTGTAATGTTGAGGAAGAAATGAACATTCCATTAAAAGAACTAATTGAAGTGCATGCTGGGGGTGTCATAGGTGGCTGGGATAATTTGCAAGCTGTCATACCTGGAGGATCATCAATGCCATTAATACCAAAAGATAAATGTGAGACTTTGACTATGGACTTCGACTCATTAATGGCTGAAAAAAGTGGATTAGGTACAGCTGGTGTAGTTGTGATTAATAAAGATCAAGACATTATAAAATGTATGGCTCGAATAGCGAGATTTTACAAACATGAGAGTTGTGGCCAATGTACACCTTGTAGAGAAGGTTCAGGCTGGATGTGGAGAATGCTTGAAAGAATGGCAAAAGGAGAAGCGTCCAAAGATGAGATAGACATGTTGGGTGATGTTACAAAGCAAATAGAAGGTCATACGATTTGTGCATTTGGCGAGGGTTCTTCTTGGCCAGTTCAAGGTTTATTAAGACATTTCAAAGATGAAATTAAAAAAAGAAATAAATTTGATCCAATTGTAAAAGAAAATAAAAATATACCTTATTTGGTAGATCAACACTTATTGGATAAAAATGCTTAAATTAAAAGTTAATGATATTGAAGTAGAGGTTGAGGAAGGGTTGACTGTTCTTCAGGCTTGTGAAAAAGCAGGCGCAGAAATACCAAGATTTTGTTATCACGAAAAATTATCAATAGCTGGTAACTGCAGAATGTGTTTAGTTGAAATGGAAAAATCTCCAAAACCAATAGCCTCATGTGCAATGCCCGCTGCAGATGGAATGATTATAAAAACTAATACTCCAAAAATAGAGAAATCAAGGAAAGGTGTGATGGAGTTTTTATTAGCAAATCATCCGTTGGATTGTCCAGTATGTGATCAGGGTGGGGAATGTGATCTTCAAGATCAATCGATGTTTTATGGAATAGATAAGTCAAGATTTAAAGAAAACAAAAGAGCAGTGCCTGAGAAAAATATGGGTCCACTGATCAAAACTCAAATGACAAGATGTATTCATTGTACAAGATGTGTGAGATTTGCAACCGAGATAGCTGGAGTTCCTGAATTAGGTGCAATTGGAAGGGGTGAGGATATGCAAATTACTACATATTTAGAGCAATCAGTTCAATCAGAATTGTCAGGAAACGTAATTGATCTTTGTCCAGTAGGAGCTCTTACATCTAAGCCTTATGTTTTTGAAGCAAGACCATGGGAATTAAAGAAAACGCAGACAATTGATGTAATGGACGCGGTTGGTTCAAATATTAGAGTTGATACCTACGATTGGGAAGTGAAAAGAGTTTTGCCTATTATTAATGAAGATATAAATGAAGAATGGATTTCAGATAAAACAAGATATGCTTGTGATGGATTATTAAATCAAAGATTAGACACTCCGTATATAAAGTATAATAATAAATTTGAAAAAGCCTCTTGGGACGAGGTTTACAAAATCATCAAATCAAAAGTAGAAAATACAAACAAAGATAAAATTTGTGGGTTTGTTGGTGATTTAACAAATATGGAGACAAGTTTTATTTTCAAAGAATTTTTAGAAAGAACAATTGATACGAAAAAATATGATTTTAGATCTACAAAAAGATTTATCGACAATTCTAAAAGAGAAAATTATTTATTCAATTCATCGATAAACGGAATTGAAGAAGCAGATTTAATTTTATTGATAGGCACAAATCCAAGATTTGAAGCAACAATGGTTAATGCGAGAATTCGAAAAGCATATTTAAGTAATAATACCAGAGTTGTTTCTTTAAACAATCTTGGAGACTTAACTTATAACTATCAAAGTTTAAATGGGAAGGTAAAAACTATCAAAGAGATATTTGAAAATAATAATGAATTGTCAAAAGAAATTATTGAGTCAAAAAAACCAATGATTGTATTTGGAGAGTCTTTTTTTAGAATAAAATCAGCAAGTCATTTATTTAATTTATCCAAAAAATTTTTATCCAAGAATAATAAATTGAATGATGATTGGAACCCAATTAACATATTATCAGTGGATGCAGCTACAGTTGGAAATTTAGATTTAGATATCATTGATAAAAATGATAAAATTCTAGATGAACTTCATGAAAATAAATTTGAAATTATTTTTTTACTTGGCCAAGATAATCTAGAATTTAAAAAGAAAGATGAATTTATTATCTATCAAGGAAGTCATGGAGATAGAGGTGCAGAAATTGCGGATATAATTTTACCAGGCGCTGCTTATACTGAACAATCTGGACATTACACTAACTTGGAAGGTAAATTGCAAAAAGCTTATAAAGCATCTTACCCACCAGGTGATGCAAAAGAGGACTGGCAAATTATAAATGATCTCGCCGAGGTTATGAATAATAGAAAACTTTTTAATGATAAAGATGAACTCGAAAGTAGTATGTTTAACTATTTAAAAATGAATAAAGATCAGCAAACTTCAGAATTAGATCATGAATTAAATGAAAGCGATTTTTCTGATGAATTTTTAAAAATTGATTATAAAGACTACTATTTTTCTAATGTGATTGCACGTTCATCAAAAACTATGCTTGAATGTAATAACGCAAAAATTGATTTAAAAAAAACAGGGACAGAAGGTTAATTCATGGAATACTTAAATATTATTTTTCAAGAAAGTTACAAAATTTTATTTTTATTAGTGCCTGTTTTAGTTTCCGTTGCTATGATCGTGTGGTTAGATCGAAGAGTTTGGGCTTTTGTCCAAAAAAGACAAGGTCCAAATGTTGTTGGTCCATTTGGCTTATTACAATCCCTAGCAGATGCCCTAAAATATATTTTCAAGGAAATTATAATACCTGCTAGTTCAAACAAAGTAATTTTTATTCTTGCTCCAATAATAACTATGACTCTAGCTCTAATAGCATGGGCTGTAATTCCTTTTGGAGTTGAACAAGTATTAGCAGATATAAATGTTGGAATTTTATATATTTTTGCTGTCTCATCATTGGGTGTGTATGGGATAATAATGGGTGGATGGGCATCGAATTCAAAATATCCTTTTTTAGGAGCAATTAGATCTGCTGCACAAATGGTATCTTATGAAGTATCGATTGGTATCATTATTATTAATGTCTTATTGTGCGTTGGATCTCTAAACTTGAATGATATTGTAGTTGCTCAAAAAGAAATGTGGTTTGTAATACCATTATTTCCAATGTTTGTAATTTTTTTTATATCAGCTTTAGCTGAAACGAATAGACCACCCTTTGATTTACCAGAGGCAGAGGCTGAATTAGTTGCGGGTTACCAAACAGAATATTCTGGGATGATGTATGCAATGTTTTGGTTGGGAGAATATGCAAATATTTTGTTAATGTGTGCACTAGGGTCAATTTTATTTTTAGGAGGCTGGTTATCTCCAATCGATCTTTATCCTTTTAATTTAATACCTGGCGCTCTTTGGTTAATTTTCAAAATTTTATTTTTATTTATTCTTTTTGCGTTGGTCAAAGCGATTGTTCCAAGATATAGATATGATCAACTTATGAGACTAGGTTGGAAAATATTTTTACCATTATCTTTAACTTATGTTGTTTTGACAGCAAGTTATCTTTTTTACTTTAATCTTTTACCTACAATATAAATGAAAATATCAAGATTTTTTAAAACAATATTAATGACCGATTTTATCAGTGGGCTTTTTATTGCTGTTAAGGAACTTTTCAAATCAAAAAAAACGATAAATTATCCATTTGAAAAAGGCAAAATTAGTCCAAGATATAGAGGTGAACACGCATTGAGAAGATATCCTAATGGAGAAGAAAGATGTATAGCTTGTAAATTGTGTGAAGCTGTCTGCCCTGCTCAAGCAATTACAATTGAATCTGCCGAAAGAGCTGATGGAAGCAGAAAAACAATTCGCTATGATATTGATATGATGAAATGTATTTATTGTGGGTTATGTGAAGAGTCTTGTCCTGTAGATGCAATTGTCCAGGGACCAAATTTTGAATTTTCAACTGAAACTCGTGAAGAACTCTATTATACAAAAGAAAAGCTCCTAGATAACGGAGATAGATGGGAAAATGTTTTAGCGGCAAATATTAAATCAGACAATCCATACAGATAATTTATGATTGCACATGCAATATTTTTTTATGTCTTTTCTGTAATTGCAGTTGTTTCCGCCATAATGGTAACTGTTTCTAAAAACACAGTTCATTCAGTTTTTTTTTTAATTCTTGATTTTATAAGTATATCTTGCCTCTTCATAATGATTGGTGCAGAATTTTTGGGCATGATTATGTTGATAGTTTATGTTGGGGCAGTTGCAGTGCTATTTTTGTTTGTCGTAATGATGCTTAATGTTGCTCAGCAAAAAAATCAGTGGTTTGTTTCAAAAGATAGCTCAAGACATATTCCAATAGGATTATTAATAAGTGTAATAATTTTTTTTGAATTAATTATTGTAATAGGTGGATGGAAATATAAGCCTGATTTATTTAATTCTGCAAAATCATCACTAGAGAACGGGGTCAGTAACACTCATTCATTAGGTCAGGTTTTATACACTGATTATATACATGTGTTTCAAATTAGTGGGATGATACTTTTGATTGCCATGATAGGTGCAATAGTCCTTACTTTTAGACAAAGAGAGGGTGTTAAAAAACAAAGTTATTTAAAACAAATATCTAGAGAAAGGACTGAAGGTGTGGAAGTACTTGAAGTTGCGTCTAACAAAGGAGTAAAAATAGATGATTGATATAGGTTTAGGTCATTATTTAACTTTAGGTGCTGTTATTTTTAGTATTGGAATAATTGGTATATTTCTTAATAGAAAAAATATTATTGTAATCTTGATGAGTATTGAACTTATCTTATTAGCTGTAAATATTAATTTAGTATCTTTTTCAATTTATTTAGGAGATCTTTCTGGTCAAGTGTTTACCCTCTTTATACTAACTGTGGCTGCTGCTGAGGCTGCAATTGGTCTTGCGATCATAGTTGTTTATTTTAGAAACTCTGGAACTATTCGAGTAGAGGAGATAGATAAACTAAAAGGTTAAAATGGAAATTTCAATTATAGCATTACCATTAATAGCATCAATTATCTCAGGATTTTTTGGAAAATTAATAGGAGATAGAAGTTCAGAAATTATTACTAGCCTGTTGGTATCTATTTCAGCAATTTTTTCTGTCCTCGTTTTGTATGAGGTTGTTGTTAATCAATATCAAGAGAACATCATCATAGCGACATGGATTAGCTCTGGATCGCTTGAAGTAAATTGGTCAATGAAAATTGATTCATTATCTGCTGTGATGTTAGTTGTTGTTACATCAGTTTCTGCCTTAGTTCATATTTATTCAATCGGTTATATGTCTCATGACCCGCACAAACCAAGATTTATGGCTTACTTATCTTTATTTACATTTGCAATGCTGATGTTAGTTACTGCAGATAATTTCATTCAATTATTTTTTGGTTGGGAAGGTGTAGGTTTATGTTCGTATTTTTTAATAGGATTTTGGTTTAAAAAAGAGTCAGCAAACAAAGCTGCAATTAAAGCATTTGTAGTGAATAGAGTAGGTGATTTTGGATTTGCCCTAGGGATATTTTTAATTTTTTATTTATTTGGAACTGTAAATTATACTGAGGTTTTTGATGAAATTCCAAACATTACAGATAAAAATTTGGTATTTTTAGGTATCACATTTAATGCTGTAGATTTGATTTGCTTACTTTTATTCATTGGTGCAATGGGTAAATCAGCACAAATTTTACTTCATACCTGGTTGCCAGACGCTATGGAAGGACCAACACCTGTTTCTGCCTTAATTCATGCCGCCACTATGGTAACAGCAGGAGTTTTTCTAGTTGTAAGGTGTTCACCTATTTATGAATACTCTGATCTAGCTTTAAATATCATTACAATTGTTGGTATGAGTACTGCATTCTTTGCTGCAACAGTAGCTCTGGTACAAAATGATATAAAAAAAATAATTGCGTATTCTACTTGTAGCCAATTAGGTTACATGTTTTTTGCCACTGGCGTGGGAGCATATAATGTTGCAATGTTTCATTTATTCACTCACGCGTTTTTTAAAGCACTATTATTTTTAGGATCTGGTTCAGTAATTCATGCTTTTAAAGACGAACAAAATATAAATAATATGGGCGGAGTGTGGAAAAAACTTCCATACACCTATTCACTAATGATTATAGGAACGCTAGCTTTAACAGGGTTTCCATTTTTGTCAGGTTTTTATTCTAAAGATGCAATAATTGAATTTGCATATTTGAGAGGAAATACAACAGGTTATTATGCTGCTGGTATAGGTATTTTTACAGCATTTCTTACATCAATTTATTCTTGGAGATTAATTTTTAAAACTTTTCATGGTGAGTATAATAATAAAGAGATTAAGATAGATGAGACACACGAGTCTCCTATCGTGATGTTGATACCTCTAGTTTTATTATCATTTGGTGCAATATTCGCAGGATTTTTATTTAAAGAATTATTTATCGGTTATGAAGGTTTAAATAATTTTTGGCGTGACTCAATATTTTTTCTAAAACCATTAAGCACTGATCACCCACCACTATGGTTTTTATTACTTACTCCAACTTTGGTAATATTATCTATCCCACTAGCATATTATTTATTCCTCAAAAATAAAAATTTACCTGAACGATTAGCTAGTATAAATAAACCGCTTTATCAGTTTTTGTTAAATAAATGGTATTTTGATGAACTTTATGATGTTTTATTTGTTAAACCATCAAAAAAATTAGGTTTATTTTTATGGAAGTTCTTTGATTTGAAAATTATCGATGGGTTTGGTCCAGACGGTATTTCGTCGATGATCAAAAAATTTTCAGTAAAAGCTAATAAATTTCAAAGTGGATACATATATCAATATGCTTTTGTGATGTTACTTGGTTTTTCTGCTTTATTAACATTCTTAATTGTAAAATAATGAACTTTCCTATTCTTTCCTCTTTGATTTTATTACCATCAATTGGAGCTTTATTCTTATTTTTTACCAAAAGTGACAAAAAAAATAATTTTACTGGAAAATATGTTGCTTTATTTACTTCAGCAGTAAATTTTTTTTTATCAATTTATCTATGGATATTATTTGATCCAACAACTTCTGAGTTTCAATTTGTTGAGGAAAGAATTTGGATTAAAGATTTAATAAATTACAAGGTAGGTGTTGATGGTATTTCAATTTTGTTTATTTTACTCACAACATTTATTACACCCCTTTGTATTGTATCGGTAAATAATTCAATCAAAGAGAGACTAAGTGAATTTTTGATAGCTGTACTTATCATGGAGTCTTTTATGATCGGGGTATTCTGCTCTTTAGACCTTGTTATTTTTTATTTATTTTTTGAGGCAGGTTTAATTCCTATGTTTTTAATTATTGGTATCTGGGGCGGTGCCAGAAGAGTTTATTCAGCATTTAAATTTTTTTTGTATACCCTGCTTGGTTCAGTTTTAATGTTAGTAGCTATAATTACAATTTATTGGCTAAACGGAACTACAGATGTAGTTGAACTTTATAATTCCGGAATTGATATAAAGTATCAAAATCTTTTATGGTTAGCTTTTTTTAGCTCTTTTGCAGTTAAAACTCCTATGTGGCCAGTTCATACATGGTTACCAGATGCTCATGTTGAAGCACCAACAGCAGGATCTGTTTTATTAGCAGCTATATTATTAAAAATGGCAGGTTATGGTTTTATAAGATTTTCTCTTGGGTTATTTCCGGCAGCATCAGAAATCTTCACCCCATTGATTTACACACTCAGTGTAATTGCGATTATTTTTACTTCTTTCATAGCTTTAATGCAGGAAGATATGAAAAAGCTAATTGCTTATTCATCAGTTGCCCATATGGGTTATGTTACTTTAGGAATTTTTACTATTCAGCAACAAGGTATTGAGGGAAGTATTATTCAGATGATCAGTCATGGACTAGTTTCTGCAGCACTTTTTTTATGTGTAGGTGTTGTTTATGACAGAATGCATTCAAGACTTATAAATACCTATGGTGGAATCGTGAGTATTATTCCAAAATATTCTATTTTGTTTATGTTATTTACTTTAGCAGCTCTAGGCCTACCTGGAACAAGTGGTTTTGTTGGGGAGTTTTTAATTTTGATGGGCGCATTTAAGGATAATTTTTTAGTAGCTGTGATTGCTAGCTTAGGGGTAATTATTGGTGCTGCATATATGCTTTGGTTATACAAAAGAGTAGTTTTTGGAAAATTGATAAATACAGATTTAAAACAGATGTTTGATTTAAATAGATCTGAGTTATTTATTTTATCTTGTTTAGCTGTACCAACTCTATTTTTTGGATTTTATCCAGATCCTCTAATTAACACAATTGAGGTTTCTATCTCAGATTTAATTGATCAATATAATTTTAAATTAGCAAGTAAAACATAATGGAAAATTTACAATTAGTATTACCCGAAATATTTTTATCTTTGTCGATAATGTTTTTATTAATATTAGGTGTTTTTAAAAAAAATAGCTCAAGACTTGTTCAGAGTCTTTCTTTAGCTGTTTTGATTGTAACCGCTGTTATTACTTTTAATGAAACAATTGGTATTAACGAAACAAAATTATTTAATAATAGTATTATTATTGATTATTTATCTTCTTTGATGAAGATAATCACTTTATTAGCTGCTTTCTTAGTCTTAATCATTTCTTCGAACTATCTTAAAACTTTCCAAATCTTTAAGATTGAGTATCCAATATTAATTTTAAGTTCTGTATTAGGAATGATGGTTATGATTAACTCTAATGACTTAATAGTATTTTACATGGGTCTTGAGCTTCAGTCATTGGCCTTATATGTTTTAGCAACATTCAATAGAGATGAAATCAAATCTTCTGAAGCGGGACTTAAATATTTTGTTTTAAGTGCCTTATCCTCTGGTTTGTTGCTATATGGTTGCTCTTTAATATATGGGTTTACTGGCTCTACTAACTTTAATGTAATAGCTGATCAATTGAACTCTAATGAGTATGCTTTAACATTTGGTATTGTATTTATTTTAGTAGGACTAGCGTTTAAAATTTCTGCTGTTCCTTTTCATATGTGGGCCCCAGATGTTTACGAAGGTTCACCAACTTCAGTGACATTATTTTTTACAATGGTTCCAAAAATAGCAGCACTGACAGTATTTATAAGATTTTTATATGTACCATTTTTAAATCTAATTGATCAGTGGCAAATGATTTTAATTTTTTTATCGATCGCATCAATGCTATTTGGTGCTATTGCAGCCATAGGACAAACAAATTTGAAAAGACTTGTTGCATATAGCTCCATAGGTCACGTTGGTTACGCTCTAGCTGGTGTAGCGGCAGGTACTAATGATGGCATTCAAAGTTCAGTAATTTATATAACCATATATATACTAATGAACTTAGGATTATTTTCATGCTTGTTAATGTTGAAACGAGACAATAACTATTACGAAAAAATAGATGATCTGTCAGGTTTATCTAAAAATCATCCAATGCTAGCGTTATCATTACTAATAATTTTATTTTCACTAGCTGGGATTCCTCCTTTAGCTGGTTTTTTTGCTAAGTTTTATGTTTTTAAAGCAGTCATTGAACAATCAATGTATTTTTTAGCAATCGTTGGTTTATTATCAACAGTCGTTGCAGCTTTTTATTATTTAAGGTTAATTAAAATTATGTATTTTGATGAACAAAAAGAAAAATATGATACTGATCATGGTTTTTGGTTAAAATTTTCTTTAACAGCATCTACATTGTTAATTCTGATATACTTCATATTTCCGAGCCAATTAATAGAGGTAGTTTCCAGAATTAACATAATTTAATGAAATTCAGAATTTTAAGATTTAAAAAATTAAGAAGTACGAATGATACAGCCATAAGAATGGTTAAAAGTTCCAATTTAAATTATGGAATGATAATTGCTGAGAGCCAAAGTAATGGACGTGGGCAGTACGGAAGAAAATGGATTTCATTTAAAGGAAATTTGTTTGTAAGTTTTTTCTATAATTTAGAAAATATGGATTTAAATTTAACTAAAATTACAAAATTAAATTGTATATTAGTAAAAAAACTAATTTCAAAATATTACAAAAAAAAAATCGTATATAAAAAACCAAATGATTTGTTAATTAAAGGAAAAAAAATTTGTGGAATTCTCCAAGAGATAATAAATAAACGAAACCAAAAATTTTTAATACTTGGAATTGGTATTAATTTGATAAAAAATCCCATAATAAGCAACTATCCAACTACAAATTTAAATGATTTAATTAATAAAAAAATTTCAAAAAGAAATATTGAGATAGAATTGAAAAAAGTTTTTGAAAAAAATTTAAAGATTTATAAACATGAAACAAGATAAATAATTATATGTATATTTTTGGTGATATTGGAAATTCAGATACAAAGATATTTTTAGTCAACAAAAAAGATAGAATTTTAAAAAGAACAAGTTTAATTACAAAAAATATCAATAATAAAAATTTGGACAAAAAAATTAAATTTTTGATTAAAGATATCAAAAAAGTAGAGAAAATCCTTTTTTGTAGCGTAGTGCCAAAATCTTTGAATTTAATTAAGAGATATTTTCATAAAAAAACTAAAATAAAATGTTATGAGATTAAAAATCTTAATTTGAGTTCATTAATTAAAATAAAAGTCAATTATAAACAGGCTGGTTCAGATCGTTTAGCTAATGCAATTAGCCTGCAAAATGGTAAAGATAATTTTATAATTTTAGATTTTGGCACTGCCACCACATTTGATGTAGTTGAAAAAAAATATTATAGAGGTGGCATAATAGCCCCTGGAGTTAAAATATCGCTTGATACTTTATCTGACAAAGCCTCATTGATACCCCAAATAAATTTAAAGAAGATAAGAAATATAGTTGGCAACAATACAATTTCAGCAGTCCGTTCAGGTTTTTTTTGGGGTTATATAGGACTAATTGACAATATTATTAATTTGATTAAGAAAGAAACTAGAAAATCTTTCAAACTTGTAATTACTGGTGGTTACTCTGATTTGTTTAGAAAATCATTAAAGACTCGTGTAATACAAAATAAAGATATCACAATTAAAGGATTAATTAAAATTGCTAAGTTAATTAAATAAATGAAAAAAGAATTATTATTTTGTCCACTAGGAGGTTCAGGTGAAATTGGAATGAACATGAATCTTTTTGGCTATGGTGAGCCTGGAAATCATAAATGGATAATGGTAGATATTGGAGTAACTTTTGCAGATGATACAATACCAGGCATTGATCTTATATATCCAGATCCTGGATTTATTGTTGAAAGAAAAGATAATTTATTGGGAATAATATTAACACACGCACACGAAGATCATATTGGAGCAATTGCTCACTTATGGCCAAAATTAAAATGTAAGATTTTCGCAACTCCGTTTACCGCTGTATTAATTAAGGAAAAATTTAAAGAAAAACACATCGACATAACAAAAGATTTACAGATAGTCGAGCTAAATGGAAATGTGCTATTGGAAGATTTTGAAATAGAGTACATTACTTTAACCCATTCTATTTTAGAACCCAATGGATTAAGAATTAAAACTCCTGCAGGTGTGGTTTTACATACTGGTGACTGGAAAGTTGACCCAAACCCCCTAATAGGTGATGAAATAAATGCGAAAAGATTAAAAGAAATAGGTGATGAAGGTGTATTAGCAATGATTTGTGACTCTACAAATGTTTTTAGTGCTGGCAGATCAGGATCAGAGTTAGATGTAAGAAAAAATTTATTAAATATAATGGGTCGATTAAAAAAAAGAATTATTGTGACATCGTTTGCCTCAAACGTTGCTAGAATGGAGACAGCCTTTTATTGTGCTGAACAAACTGGAAGACAAATTTCACTAGTTGGAAGATCTATGCATAGAATTTATAAAGCAGCAAGACAATGTGGATATTTACAAAATACTATCGACCCAATTGATCCAAGAGAAGCTAAAAATTTTGCTAGAGAAAAAATAGTTTATTTGTGTACAGGCAGCCAAGGTGAACCAATGGGTGCAATGATGAGGATATCAAATTACACGCATCCTGATGTTTTTATTGAAAAAGGTGATGCAGTAATCTTCTCATCAAAGATAATTCCAGGAAATGAAAAAAAACTATATAAATTACATAATCAGTTAGTCAAAGATGGAATTGAGGTTATCTCAGAAGAAACAGAATTTATACACGTCTCTGGACATCCAAATCGTGAGGATCTTAAAGATATGTATCAATGGGTTAAACCAAAATGTGTAATCCCTGTTCATGGAGAGCACAGACACATGATAGAACACATAAATTTTGCTAAAGAAATGCAAGTACCTCATCCAGTTCAAGTTGAAAATGGCGATATAGTCAAGCTATACCCTGGTGAGGCACCAGAGGTATATGATAAAGCACCCAGTGGAAGATTGTACTTAGATGGAAATGTGAGTGTAGAAGAGGACTCTCAATCAATTAAAGATAGAAAAAATTTAAGTAGCAATGGATATTTGGAAGTCACTATATTAATAACACCTAAAGGAAATATCCATAATAACCCTGTCACAACATTTAGAGGTTTGCCCATTTATGAAAAAGATGAATTTCTTTATGGGTTAGAAGACGAAATTGAAAAAACAACAAGATCCTTTAAACTTGGAAGCAGACAGCAAGAAAGTAATTTAATAGACGCTCTTAAAATTGCTTGTAGAAAATTTACAAAAGAAAAAACAGGAAAAAGACCATATACTAATATCAATTTAGTAAGGATTTAATGAGTCCAACTGGCTTAGCTATAATCTACATTATTATCTGGTGGATTGTTTTTTTTGCAATTTTACCAATAGATGTTGAAAGGAAAAAAATAGTTAAAGTAGATGGTGAAGATCCGGGTTCACCAGAAAATCCTAAAATGTTAAAAAAATTCCTTTATTGTACTGGAATAACAACAATTATATTCACAGCCATTTATTTATTAATGAAATTTGAATATTTAAATTTAAGAAATATAATCATTTAACATGCATATTTCTAAATCTTTTATTCCTATTTTAAAGAATAACCCCTCAGAAGCAAAAATAAAGTCTCACCAGCTAATGTTAAGAGTTGGAATGATAAAACAATCTTCAGCAGGCATATACTCTTGGTTGCCTCTTGGTTTTAAAGTAATGAAAAAAATTGAAAGAATTGTGAGAGAAGAGCAAAACAAAATAGGTGCACAAGAAATACTAATGCCTACAATACAATCCAGCGAGATTTGGAAAGAGAGTGGACGTTATGAGGATTATGGTGAGGAAATGTTACGAATAAAAGATCGTCAAGATCGAGAAATGCTTTATGGACCAACAAATGAGGAATTAGTAACCGATATTTTTAGATCTTCCATAAAATCATACAAATCATTACCTCAACTTCTCTATCATATTCAATGGAAATTTAGAGATGAAATCAGACCAAGGTTTGGAATTATGCGATGTCGGGAATTCTACATGAAGGATGCATATTCTTTTGATGTCACAGATGAAGATGCGTTGTTTTCTTATAATAAATTTTTCTTATCTTATTTAAAAACTTTTAAAAGATTAGATCTTACAGCAATTCCAATGGCAGCTGATACAGGACCGATTGGTGGAAATCTTTCTCATGAATTTATTATCCTAGCAGAAACTGGAGAGAGTAAAATTTATGCAGATAAAAGAATATTTGAATTGAATTTTGAAGGAACAAAACTTGATATTAAATCCCTACTTGAATTGAGAGATCAATATGAAAAATTTTACTCAGTTACTGATGATAAATTTAAAGAAGATGAGTTTAATGAAAAAGTTTCAGAGAAAAATAGATTGAAAACGAAAGGTATAGAGGTTGGTCATATTTTTTATTTTGGAGACAAATATTCCAAACCAATGGAAGCAGCAGTCGATTTACCTGGGGGTAAAAAAGACTATGTAAAAATGGGTTCTTATGGAATAGGAGTTTCAAGATTAGTAGGAGCAATTATAGAAGCAAAATATGATGAAAAAAATGAAATCATGAAATGGCCAATTTCTGTTGCACCATATGATATTGCAATAATTCCTATGATTAATAAAAATGATACATCTGCACTCGATAAAGCAAACAAAATAAATCTTGAGTTAAATCAAAATAATATCGATGCTATTATTGATGATACTGATGAGAACTTATCCTCAAAAATAAAAAAAATGAATTTAATTGGAGCTCCATATCAAATAATCATTGGAAAACAAACTGAAGGTGATTTATTTGAATTTAAAGAAATAAACAAAGAAACTCAAAAAATTGATTTAAAAGAAATTATTAAGATTATTAATAAACAAAAAGCTCACAATTGATTTCAACTTTAGAAAAAGAAATTACATTTAGATTTTTAAAAGCTAGAAAAAAAGATGGCTTTTTAAATGTTATATCTATCTTTTCATTTATTGGAATAAGCCTAGGTGTTGCAGTCCTAATTATTGTGATGTCAGTAATGAATGGATTTAGATCCGAATTAATAAATAAGATAGTTGGTTTTAATGCTCATATAACAGTTGATACTTATGAAAATCAAATTCAAATTGACAACGTAAAGAATACTAATCTCAATTTAATCGCGAGTGAAATGATATTAAGCAACTCAGGAGAGGCTATAGTTATTAAAAAAGATACTTCTAAAGGTATTGTTTTGAGAGGTTATTCAAGAGAAGATTTTCCTAAACTAAAGATAATAAAAGATAAAACATTTGTAGGGAATAAAAGTAATTTAATAGGTAACTATATTTCTTTAGGTAAAGAGTTAAGTTTCACATTGAATCTTAAGCTCGGCGATGATGTATCAATAATGTCATCATCAGGTGTAGATACAATAATTGGCAGTATCCCAAAGAAAAAATCTTTTACTATTGTTTCATTGTTTGAAAGCGGCTTAGCAGATTTCGATAATAATGTAGCGTTTATTAATATTGATACTCTTGATGAATTTATGAACCTATCAAAAAATGATAGAAAACTAGAAGTTTATTTAAAGGATCCTCAAAAGATTGAAAATCAAAAAGAAATCGTTCAAAAAATATTCCCAAATGATTTTGTGTATAGTTGGGCTGATACTAACAGCTCTTTATTCTCAGCTTTAAAAGTAGAACGAAATGTAATGTTTATTATATTATCTCTTATAATTATTGTTGCAGCTTTCAATATTATTTCAGGCTTGACAATATTGGTAAAAAACAAAACTAAAGATATTGCTATTTTAAAATCTATTGGTGTATTAAATAAATCTATTATAAAGATATTTTTTTTAGTTGGGGTAATAATAGGTACAACCGCTACATTGTTTGGAATAATATTAGGGGTTACATTTTCTATTTATGTTGAAAATGTTAGAAGATTTCTTAGTGATGTTTTTAATATAAGTTTATTTCCTGAAGAAATATATTTCTTAAGCACAATGCCGTCTGAAATAAACCCATCTTCTATTTTTATTATTTCATTATGTTCAATTTTTATAACAATAATTGTATCCATATTCCCAGCTATGAAGGCGGCTAAATTAGATCCAATAAAAGCATTAAAATATGAGTAATTTAATTCAGCTATCAAACATTAATAAAAGTTTTTTAAGTTTAAAAAGAATAAATGTTTTAAAAAAAATTTCATATAAATTTAAGTCTGGAAAAATTTACTCTCTAATAGGACCTTCAGGCTCAGGCAAATCAACTTTATTAAATTTATTATCCTTAATAGATCGGCCTAGCTCTGGATCTATAATTATTGATAATAAAAAAATTGATCCAAACAATTCAAAAAAAAATGATCTATTAAGAGCTAATAAAATCGGGATAATCTATCAACAAGATAATCTTCTGTCTGATTTCACAGCAATAGAAAACTTAACATTAGCAAGTTTAGCAAGCGGTAAAAATAAAGAGGATGCCTTAAATAAATCAAAAATAATGCTCAAAAAAGTTGGTCTTACAAAAAGATTAAATCACTACCCCTCACAATTATCTGGGGGTGAAAAACAAAGGGTATCGATTGCAAGAGCTTTAATAAACAACCCACAAATTATTCTTGCAGATGAGCCTACTGGAAGTTTAGATATTGAAACAGCAAAAGGAATTTTTGAACTTTTAAAAAAGCAAATAAAGCACGATAGAATAATAATATTTGCAACTCATAATAGATTTTTTGCCAATAAGTCGGATTGCCTATTGGAAATAGTTAATGGTAATATAAAAACCATTAATGGCTGAGTCTCAAATTCAAAACTTTAATCATCTAAAAATACATTCTCAATTTTCAATCTGTGAAGGAGCAATCAAAATTGATGACTTAAAAGAAATCTCTAAAGAAAAGAAAATTAGATCTCTAGCTTTATGTGATACATCGAATTTATGTGGTGCCCTAGAATTTGCAGAAAAGATATCTAAAGTTGGAACCCAACCAATTATTGGTACTCAAATCAATTTCAAATTAGATGATACTATTGGTTTATTACCATTATTTGCGTTGAATGAAATTGGATATAAAAGGATAATTGAATTATCTTCTTTATCATATCTTAACAATGATGGAATTTCCGATCCACATTTAGATTTTGAGGAATTATTAGAAAATAATGAGGGAGTAGCTATTTTTTCAGGAACAATAAATGGTTTAGTTGGCCAATTATTTAATAAAGGTAAATTTTCTGAAATTGAAAAATTATACTCTAAACTCAAACTAAAATATGGTGATAAATTTTATATAGAAATTCAACGTCATGGAGATGAAAATGAAATTTCATTTGAAAAATTTAATCTATTGCAGTCTTTAAATTTAGAAATACCAATAATAGCCACCAACGAAGTTTTTTACTCAAATAAAGATATGTATGAGGCTCATGATGCTTTAATTTGTATTAAAAACAAAACCTATGTAAATGAGAAAAATAGAATTAAATACTCAAATCAACACTATCTTAAAGATAATTCTGAGATGTCAGAATTATTTTCTGATTTACCTGAAGCGTTAGAAAATAACTATAATTTCCCGTATCGTTGTAATTTTCGACCGCATTTTTCAAAACCCATATTACCTGACATTAGTTCTGATAAAGGTGGAAGTGCCGATGAGATATTAAAAAAAAACTCTTTGGATGGATTAAAAGAAAAATTTAAAAATATTTTTAAAATTCAGGGTGAAGATCTTTCTAAAAATGAAAAATTTTTACTTTACAAAGATAGATTAGATCATGAACTAGATATAATTATACAAATGAAATATTCCAGTTATTTCTTAATTGTTTCTGATTATATTATATGGGCAAAAAAAAATGATATCCCGGTAGGGCCTGGAAGGGGATCTGGGGCAGGTTCTTTAGTAGCATGGTGTCTTTTAATTACAGATGTTGACCCAATAAAATTTAATCTTATTTTTGAAAGATTTTTAAATCCCGACCGTATTTCTATGCCAGATTTTGATATAGATTTTTGTGAAGAGAAAAGAGACCTAGTTTTTGAATATTTGACTAAAAAGTATAAGGATAGTGTTGCTCATATAATTACTTTTGGGAAATTAAAAGCCAGAATGGTTATTAGAGATGTTGGAAGAGTGTTAGGGTTATCCTATGGTTTTGTTGATAGTATATCCAAAATGATACCTTTTGATCCATCAAGACCTCAAAATTTAACGGAATGTATTGCTGGGGAACCAAGACTTCAAAAATTAATTAAAGATGATCCAAGAGTTAAAAAACTTACAGAGCTCTCTTTGAAACTAGAGGGATTGAATAGAAATGTTGCAACTCACGCAGCAGGTGTTGTCATAGCTGATAGAAAATTACAAGAAGTTGTTCCTTTATATAAAGATGCATCGACAGATCTATTACTTCCCTCAACTCAATTCGATATGTATTCAGCTGAGGATGCTGGATTAATTAAATTCGATTTCTTAGGATTAAAAACATTAACAGTTATTAATAACACTCAAAAATTAATAAAAAAAAAAGAGAAAGGTTTCAACATTGAGAATATTAATTATGAAGATAAAAAAGTTTTTAAAATGTTATCTTCGGGTAATACAGTTGGTTTATTTCAAATTGAAAGTTCTGGAATGAGAGAAGCGTTGACTCATATGAAACCCAATCATATTGAGGACATTATTGCATTAGTTGCTTTGTATAGACCAGGTCCTATGAGTAATATCCCAACTTATAATGATTGTAAGCATGGTAGACAAGAGCCAGATTATTTACACCCTTTGTTGGAAGATATTTTAAAACCGACCTATGGAGTAATTATATATCAAGAACAAGTAATGCAAATTGCACAAAAATTGTCAGGTTTTACCGCTGGTCAAGCAGATATTTTAAGAAGAGCGATGGGAAAGAAAAAAAGATCTGAGCTTGAAAAACAAAAACAAAATTTTATTGCTGGAGCTGTTAAAAATGGAATAAGTAAAGAGGTGGCAGCTGGAATTTTTTTAAAAATAGAACCTTTTGCAGAATACGGATTTAATAAAAGTCATGCTGCTGCATATGCTATTATATCTTATCAAACAGCATATTTGAAAACTTATTATCCAAAAGAATTTATTGCTGCCTCAATGACCATGGATATATCTAATCAAAATAAACTCAGTGAATTTTATGAAGAGCTTAAAAGATTGAGTATTGAAATTATTAGACCAGACATAAACCAATGCTTCGCAGATTTTAGAACCGAAAATGGAAAATTTTATTATGCTTTAGGTGCTATCAAAGCTGTCGGATATGAAGCTGTTTCTAATATAATTCAAGAAAGAACAAACAATGGAACATTCAAATCTATTAAAGATTTTTTAAATCGTATAAGTCCAAAAGACATAAATAAATTGCAACTTGAGGGGCTTGTTAAAGCAGGCGCTTTTGATAATTTAAATATTAATCGACAATCTTTATTTAATTCCATTCCTAATTTTATTACAAAATCCAAAAACATCTTTGAAAATAAATCTGCTAATCAAATAGATTTATTTGGTGAAAATGCTAATGAAGAGGATGAGATTACTACTAATATTGATGACTGGAAGTTTGAGGAAAGATTATCTAAAGAGTTTGAAGCAGTAGGTTTTTTTATTTCAGATCATCCATTAAATCAGTTCAAAGAAGTATTTGATGATTATAATATTTATGATTATCAAGAATTTAATAATCAAGATGACCTAAAAGAATCAAATGTAGCTGCAACATTATTAAAAATTCAAGAAAGGAAAACTGCAAAAGGAAACCCTTATGCAGTTTTAAAGCTTACTGATTTATCAAGTGTTTTTGAGTTGTTTATTTTTTCAGACACGTTGGAATTAAATCGAGAAATCCTAAAAGAGGGAAATTCTTTTATTTTGACTTTATTTAAATCTTCATCAGACGCAGAAAATAGATTTAAAAGATTAAATGTTCAAAAAATTGTATCTTTAAAGGACTTATTAAACAGACCAATTCAAGAGGTAACATTTAATTTAAAATCTACAAAAGAATTAGATGAGATATCAAGATATTTGCCTAAACAAGGAAACACATTGATAAAGATTAATATTAGTGACAAAAAAAATGATTTTAAGTTTCACTTAAAAAACAAGAGAAATATTGACAGAAAAACAATAAATATTTTAAGAAATAAGGAAATTTCAGCAATAATTGGATAATTTGTACTTGTCTAATTCAAAATTTCTTTGTAAGTAATTCTCAACTTTAAATTAACACGCACACAGTTTGTTGGTTTTAGACCTCCGGTCCTTAATTGGAAATAACTGTGGTGGCTTAACCGGGAAAAAATATGAAGATACCAGACGTTACTATTCAACAATTATTAGAAGCAGGAGTTCATCTTGGTCACAAGACCTTAAGATGGAATCCAAAAATGAAGAAATATATATTTGGAAAAAGAGATAGTATTCACATTATCGACCTTACCCAAACTTTAGAATTAACTAAAATTGCTCTAGAAAAAGTTTACGAAACAATTTCAAACAATGGAAAAATCTTGTTTGTATCAACTAAAAAACAAGCTTCCGAGGCAATTGCAGAAGTAGCGAAAGAAACAGATCAATATTTCGTAAACTATAGATGGTTAGGTGGGATGCTCACAAATTGGGGTACCATTTCAAATTCTATAAAAAAACTAAAAAAATTAGAGACAGATTTAGTTGCTGAGAATAGAGGATTTACAAAAAAAGAGCTTTTAAAAATGAGTGTAAAAAAAGATAAATTACAAAGATCACTTGGAGGAATTGCTGAGATGAAAAAAGTTCCTGATTTAGTATTTATTATAGATACAAATTACGAGTCACTTGCAATTCAAGAGTCAGTAAAATTAGGAATTCCAATAATTGCAATACTAGATAGCAATTCAAATCCTGATGGTATTGATTTTCCAATACCCGGTAATGATGACGCTAGAAGATCTATAGATCTATATTGTAATCTTATTAAAGAAACAATATTAGGTGCTAAAAAAGCTGCACCTGCTATTGAAATAAAAAAAGATACTGAAAAAAAAGAAAAAGTTGATAAATCTAAAACAATTGCTGAAACAGACCGGGAAAAACTGGAAAAAAAATTTTCAAAAAAAAAGCCTGAAAAACTAAATTAAATGAGCGATATAGAAAAAGTAAAAAAACTAAGAGAGGCAACAGGTGCAGGATTTAAAGATTGTAATTTAGCAATTAAAGAATCTGGAGGTGATTTAGATAAAGCTGTTGAAATTTTAAGAGTAAAAGGAATTTCAAAAGCCTCAAAAAAAATGTCAAGAGACGCAAAAGAAGGAGTTGTTGCGGTTAGTGGAGATCAAAATAAGACATCAATTATTGAAGTAAATTGTGAAACAGATTTTGTTGCTAAAAATGATGATTTTATAAATTTTGTGAAAGAATTAAGTGAAATAAACAATCAAAATAATTCAAATATTGAAAAATTAAAAAAATCTATAATGAAAAATAATATTACAGTTGAGGAAAATTTAGTTGCTTTAATTGCTAAAATTGGAGAAAAAATCACAATTGGTAAAACAAAAACAATTTCAAATTCTTCCTCAGTGAATTATCAATATTTACATACTGTGGTTAAAGATAACTTAGCTAAATTAGCTGTAATTGTCTCATTAGAAACTAAAGATAATTCTGAAACTGTAAAAACATTTGGAAAACAATTATCTATGCATATAGCAGCATCAAACCCTTTAGCTTTAGAATCTAAATTAATTGATAAAGCCATTATAGACAAAGAACAGGAATTGGTTACAGAGGAACTTAAAAATTCAGGAAAATCAGAAGAGATTGCCAAAAAAATTAGTTTAGGTAAAATGAACAAATTTAAGGAAGAAAATGCTCTTTTAACACAAGCTTGGGTTATGGAACCAAAAAAGAAAGTTCAAGATGTTTTAAAAGAACTTGCTATTAATGATTTAAAGATCAAGGAGTTCAGCAGAATTAAAATAGGGGAATAAATGTTTGATGAAAAATCACATAGCCTCAAAATGGATAAATCAATAGAAGCTTTTTCAAAAGAATTATCATCATTAAGAACCGGTCGAGCAAATGCTGCAATGTTAGATATTATTAGAGTAGATGTTTATGGACAACAAATGCCAATTAATCAAATTGGGAGTATAACAACACCAGAGCCAAGAATGATTAATGTTCAAGTTTGGGATCAAAATAATGTTCCTTTAGTTGATGCAGCTATAAAGAAATCTGAATTAGGATTAAATCCACAAATTGATGGCCAACTAATTCGATTGCCAGTACCTGAGCTTAATGAAGAGCGGAGAAACGAGCTAAAAAAGTTGATTAAATCTATGGGCGAGAAATGTAAAATTTCTATTCGAAATATCCGAAGAGAAGCAAATGAAGAACTTAAAAAACTTTTAAAATCAAAAGAAATTGGTGAAGATGAAGAAAAATCTTTTGAAAAAAATGTTCAAAACATCACTGATAAGCATATTCAAATAGTTGATGAAAAAGTCTCTTCAAAAGAAAAAGAAATAATGACTATATGAACCCATTAAATCATGTAGCCATTATCATGGATGGTAATGGAAGATGGGGCTTAAAATATAGAAATTCTAGAAACGTAGGACACAAAGAAGGCTTAAAAACAGTTGAAACAATAATTAAATCCTCAATAAAAAATAAAGTAAAACACCTAACACTATATGCTTTTTCTACTGAAAATTGGAAAAGACCAAAAAAAGAAATTAATTATCTTTTTAAATTATTAGAAAATTTTTTAACAAAGAGACTTGATGATATTCACAAACAAAATATAAAGATTAAAATTTTAGGCTATAAACGATTTTCAAAAAAATTAAATTTTCTTTTAAACTTTGCAGAAAAAAAAACAATAAATAATTCTAAATTACAAATTAATTTAGCTTTAAATTATGGATCGAAATTAGAACTTATAAATGCTTTTAAAAAAATTAAAAGAAACAAGATTAAAATTAATGAAAAAAACTTAGAAAAACATCTCCAAACTAAAAATATTCCAGATCCAGATATATTGATTAGAACTGGTAATACTAAAAGACTAAGTAATTTCTTATTATGGCAATTAGCTTATTCTGAAATTTTCTTTGAAAAAAAATTATGGCCTGCATTTACAGAAAAAGATTACATCAAAATTATTAAAGAGTATAAAAATATAAAAAGAAATTTTGGAAGAATATGATTAACCAAGAATTACAAAAAAGAATTTTAAGTTCAATAATTTTGGTACCAGTATCATTTTTTTTTATTATTCAGGGATCTTTAACTTTTATATTTTTTTTAAGTTTAATTTTTTTTTTAACGAGTTTGGAGTGGTTTAAAATGACAAAGAATAAAGATTTAATTAGAATTTTTGGATTATTCTTTTTATTTTTTTCTTTTTTTTCGACAGTTTATCTTAGACAATATATCGGTTTAAATTTCTTTCTATTTTTGATTACAATTTGCATATTTACTGACATTGGTGGTTATATTTTTGGTAAAACATTTAAGGGACCTAGATTAACTAAAATAAGTCCAAAAAAAACATTTTCAGGGGTTATTGGTAGCTTTTTAATGGCATTATTATCGGGGCTAATTTATGTTAAATATTTAGGGAAAAAAAGTGGAATACTTTTGGAAACGGATCCAATATTTATAATTCTATTAATCTTATTCATTTCATTAACGAGCCAAATAGGAGATTTAATTATTTCGTATTTCAAAAGAAAAGCTAAATTAAAAGATACTGGAAATATTTTACCAGGACACGGAGGCATCTTAGATAGGATTGATGGCATAATTTTTGTAATGCCAATAATATATCTATGTGTATTACCTATCTTAATTAATAAATTAGATCTTATTTAATAATGAAAAAAAAAATTGCCATTCTTGGTTCCACAGGTTCAATTGGAAAATGTTTAATTAATATAATTAAAAAAGATAAAAGAAATTTTGAAATAATTCTTTTATCTGCTGATGAAAACTATAAAGAGCTTTTTAAACAAGCTAAATTTTTTAAAGTTAAAAATTTAATTATCACTAATAAGCATAGTTATAATGAAATAAAAAAAAATAGGCTTTCCAAAAAAATAAATATTTACAATGACTTTAATGATTTTAAAAAAATTTTTAAAAAAAAAATTGACTATACAATGAGTTCTATTTCAGGAATACAGGGACTTAAACCCACGATTGAAATCATTAAATACACAAAAAGAATAGCTATTGCTAACAAGGAGGCAATTATATGCGGGTGGGATTTAATTGAGAAAAGGTTAAATAAACACAAAACAGAATTTATACCTGTGGACTCTGAACATTTTTCAATTTGGTATGCATTACAAAATATTGAAAAAAATCTAATTGAAAAAATCTACTTAACTGCATCAGGTGGTCCATTTCTGGATAAAACTTTAAAAAAATTAAAAAAAATTAATATTAACCAGGTTATAAATCATCCTAATTGGAAAATGGGAAAAAAAATATCAACAGACTCTGCAACTATGATTAATAAAGTTTTTGAAATTATAGAGGCAAAGAAAATATTCAAAATTTCTTACAATAAATTAGAAATTATAATTCATCCAAAATCATATGTGCATGCTATAATTAAACTTAAAAATGGGTTGACTAAAATTATTGTTCACGACACTAACATGAAAATACCAATTTTTAATTCTTTGCATTTATCAAAAAAAATGATTAATTCTAAAAAATTAGATTTCAACATACTAAATAATTTGGATTTTAGGACTGCAAATTCTAAAAAATTTCCATTAATAAAAGTCCTTAAAATGTTACCTAACAATACATCATTATTTGAAACTATTTTGGTATCTATTAATGACAAATTTGTAGAATTATTTTTGAAGAATAAGATTAAATTTACTGATATTTCGAAAAAAATGAATAAAATGTTAAATCTATATACTTTTAAAAAATATAAAAAGATTAAACCGAAAAGTATTAATGAAATTATAGATATGAATGAAAAGATTAAAGAAAGAATTGAAATTTTAAATAAAAATAAATGAATATGCCAAAATCATTTTATAAATTAAATTTATTATTATTTTTTTTTCTAATCTTTGCTTCAATATTAAGAGCAGAAGTAATTGATAAGATAAATGTAGAGGGGAATAAACGTATTTCCTCACAGACAATTAAAATGTTTAGTGGAGTGTCTATTAGCGACAATGTAACTGAGGTAGATTTAAATAATATTCTCAAAAGATTATATAATACAAATTTCTTTGATATAGTTTCTGTAAAAGTTTTAAATAAAACTTTAATTATAAAAGTAAAAGAAAATCCAGTTATACAAAATATAAGTTATGAAGGTGTCAAATCATCTAAAATTTTAGAAGATTTAAAAAAAAATTCTATTCTAAAATCAAGATCCTCTTTTAATAAAGTGTTATTAGAAAAGGAAATAAAGAAAATAAAAAATTTTTTAAAAAATATGGGTTATTATTTCTCCAAAATTGAAATTTCAATTGATGAGTTAAAGGATAATAAAATTAATTTAAATTATAATATCTCTCTTGGAGAAAAAGCTAAAATAAAAAAAATTTCTTTTATTGGCGATAAAATTTTCAAGGATAAAAAATTAAAAAATGTAATTTTAAGTGAGGAATATAAGCCTTGGAAATTCTTATCTGGAAGAAAATATCTAAATGAGTCTATGATAAGCTATGATGAAAGATTACTTAAAAATTTTTATTTGAATAAAGGTTTTTATAATGTTGTGGTTAATTCTTCATTTGCAAAAATGATTGATGATCAATCTTTTGAACTAATATTTAATATTGACGCTAACACAAAAGTATTTTTTGGCAATCTAAAGTTAGATTTACCAAATGATTTTTCTAAATCTCATTATGAGGTAGTTGAAAAATTTTTTGAAAGATTAGAAAATGAACCATATTCTGTAAATAGAATTGAAGATATTGTTGAAAAAATTGAAGTAATAACTATTAATGAACAATATGAGTCTATTAAGGCTAGTGTAAATGAAAACATAATTTCAAATAAGATAAATATAAGTTTTAAAATAGAAGAAACTGAAAAGTTCTTTATTGAACGAATTAATATTTTTGGAAATAATATTACAAGAGAGTCAGTTATAAGAAATCAAATTGAAATAGATGAAGGTGATCCATTTAATCAAATTCTTTATGCAAAATCGTTAAATAACATAAAAGCTTTAAATTTTTTTGAAAAAGTTGAGGGTGAGATTTTTGATGGAAATCAATTTAATTCAAAAATAATTAATATTAATATAACCGAAAAAGCTACAGGTGAGATTTTTGCTGGTGTTGGAACAGGTACAGATGGTTCAAATTTTTCTTTCGGAATTAAAGAAAATAATTATTTAGGTAGAGGAGTAAAAGTTGATAGTAATTTAATGGTTTCAGAGGAGAGAATTAAAGGAAAATTTATAGTTTCTAACCCAAATTATAAAAATTCTGATAAAAATTTTGATTTAGCTCTTGAAGCCACCTCAATTGATAGATTAGCAACATCTGGTTACAAATCTAACGTTACAGGTTTCTCTTTTGGGACAAATTTTGAGTTTTTAGATGATTTGAGGTTAGGATTATCCACAAAGAATAATTTCGAAAAAATAGATGTCGACTCAAGTGCATCCTCTAAGCAAAAAAAACAAGATGGAAATTATTTTGATAGTTTTATTGGATTAGATTTTATTTATGATAAAAGAAATCAAAAATATCAAACTACAGATGGTTTTTTCAGCAATTACAATGTAAATGTACCAATTATTAGTGATACAAACACCTTAACAAATATTTATAATTATAAAATCTTTAAAGAGCTATACGAAAATAATGTATCGACTCTATCTCTTTTGTTTAAAGCAGCAAGCTCTTTAAGCAGTGACGATGTTAAATTATCAGAGAGATTATATTTATCTGGAAAAAGATTGAGAGGTTTTGAGTCAGGCAAGGTAGGACCTAAAGATGGCAGTGATTTTATTGGAGGTAATTATGTATCGAGTATAAATGCAACTACAACTTTACCCGTTATTTTTCAAAATGTTCAAAATGTGGATGTCGTGATGTTTGCAGATGCAGCAAATATTTGGGGAGTTGACTACGATAGTTCTCTTGACAAGAGTGGTATTAGAAGTTCAATTGGATTAGGACTAGATTGGTTAACACCGGTTGGACCTTTAACTTTTTCATTTGCCCATCCAGTAACAAAGGAGTCTACTGATATTGAAGAAACATTCAGATTTAATATAGGCACAACTTTTTAATGAACAACATAAAAAAATTTATTATTTTTTTATTGGTGCTCTTTATTTCTGTGCCAGCAGCATTTAGTGAAAATAAAATTGTTTATCTAGATTTAGATAGTTTAGTTAGTAATACAAAAGCTGGTAAAAAAATTTTAAACAGGCTTGAGAAATCAAAAAAAGATGCATTGTCAAAATTTGAAAAAAAAGAAAAGGAACTAAAAAAAATTGAAAATGAAATAAAAAGTCAAAAAAATATAATTTCTGAGGAAGAATTAAAGAAAAAATTAATGGAATTTAGAAAAGAAATATCTACTTTTAATAAGGATAAACAAAAAGTCGTAAATGAGTTTAACCAAAAAAAGAAAGCTGAATTTGAAGAATTTTTTAAAAAGATAACACCAATAATTGAAAAATATGTAAATGAAAAAAAAATTGATATAGTGCTTGATAAAAAAAATATTTTCGTAGCAAGTAAAAAGAAAAACGTTACTCAGGAAATTATCAAAATAATTGACATTGAAATTAAATGAGCACATCATTAAACAAAAAACAAATAATTGAATTATTACCTCATCGTGAGCCAATGTTATTAATTGATGAACTTTATGATATTAAAAAATTGTTTTCAGCATCAGCTATTGTAAATGTAAAAAAAGATAGTTTTTTTGTTGATGGTCATTTCCCAGGGCAACCAGTTATGCCTGGTGTATTAATTGTTGAGTCATTTGGTCAAGCCGCAGCTGCTTTAACAGCGCATGGTTTAGATAAATCAACATATGAAAATAAACTAGTATTCCTAATGGGAGTCGAAAAAGCAAGATTTAGAAACCCTGTTATACCAGATTGCAAATTAATTTTAAAAATAGAAGCTATTAGATCTCATGGCCGTGTCTGGAAATATAAAGGTGAAGCATTTGTAGATGATAAAAAAATGGCAGATGCAATATGGTCCGCTACGATTGTAGATAAGAAATAATTAGCAATAATTTTTGATAACACATCAATTCCCTCTTTGGTAAAAGTAATTATGTTTAATCCATTCTTTACTAACAGTGGCCCTTTCAATATTTTAGAAATTTTAAAAATTTTAAAAATTGAACTTAAAATTGAAAAAAATCAAATAGTAAAAGACATTAAAGATTTATTTAACGCTGAAAAAGATTGTATTACTTTTTTTCATTCAAAAAAATATAATGAAATAGCTAAGAAAACTAAAGCTTCTTATTGTTTAACAACGCAAAATTTAAAAGATTATCTTCCAAAAAATTGTATTGCTATTGTTGTGGATAATGTATTAATTTCTACTTCACTTGTAACTCAAAAATTTTACCCAAATTCAATTGAAGACGAATACGATAAATCTGCAATTAATATTAATGATACTGATTTTAAAGCAATAGTAAAAACCGGAAAAAATGTATTAGTTGGAGAAAATGTGAAAATTGGTAAAGATTGCTTAATTGGGCATAATACAATTATT
Organism: Pelagibacteraceae bacterium AG-426-G02; assembly: GCA_003213155.1. Classification (GTDB taxonomy): domain Bacteria; phylum Pseudomonadota; class Alphaproteobacteria; order Pelagibacterales; family Pelagibacteraceae; genus Pelagibacter. Next base: position 37,376 of record QCNQ01000008.1, read on the forward strand.
GAACGTAATGTACAAATTGGTGATAATTGCAAAATTGGATCAAATACAATTTTAAGAAACACTATTATTAAAGATAACGTGACTATTTTAGATAATTGTGTAATTGGAAAAAAAGGATTTGGTTTTTTTCCTAATAATAATAAGAATATTCGGTATCCGCATATAGGCATTGTTATTATAAATGAAAATTGTGAAATTGGGTGTGGATCTACAATTGATCGTGGTTCATTATCAAATACAGAAATTGGTAAAAATACTTTTTTGGATAATCAAATCCATATAGCTCATAATGTAAAAATTGGTGAAAATACAATTTTAGCTGGACAAGTTGGAGTTGCTGGAAGTTCAATTATCGGAAACAACGTAAAAATTGGAGGCCAGGCTGGTATTTCCGGACACATTAAAGTTGGTAATAACGTTGAAATAGGTGGCGGCAGTGGAGTCATAAAGGATGTGCCAGATAACTCTAAAGTTATGGGCTATCCAGCAAAAAGTATTAGAAAATTTTTGAAAGATAATAGATGATACACAAAACTGCTATTGTTGATCCAAAATCAAAAATTTCATCCAATGTAGATGTAGGCGCCTATTCAGTAATTGGACCAAATGTTGAGATAGGAGAAAATACTATTATCCAATCTCATGTTAGTATTATTGGAAACACTAAAATTGGGAAGAAAAATAAGATATATCCATTTGCCTCTATTGGAAACGATCCTCAAGATCTAAAATTTAATGGTGAGGATACTAAATTAGAAATTGGAGATAACAATAAAATTAGAGAATATGTAACAATAAATCCAGGTACCAAAGGTGGGGGTGGTATTACTAAAATTGGTAATGGATGTTTGTTTATGGTCTCTTCACATATAGCACATGATTGCTTAGTTGAGGACAATGTAATACTTGCAAATAATGTTCCTCTCGGTGGACATGCACATATAGAGCAAAATGTAATAATCGGAGGTAATTCAGCAGTGCAACAATTTACTAGAGTAGGTAAGTTTGCAATGATAGGTGGAATGTGTGGTGTTGTAAGAGATATCATCCCTTATGCTATGGTTCATGGTAATAGAAGTGTTCTTCAAGGGTTAAATTTAATTGGTTTAAGAAGACAAAATGTGCCTAATAAAGAAATACTAGTTTTAAGTGAAGCATATAAAGAGATTTTCAAAAGTGAAAATTTAACAGATAATTTAAGGAATTTAAGTTCTGAATTTAAAAAGAATAATCTTGTAAAAGATGTTATTGAATTTTTAGTGAAAGATAAAAAAAGACCAATATGCACTCCTTTTTCAAAATAAAATGATTGGCTTATTCTTAGGTGATACAGATTTTCCAAAAATAGTTCTAAAAAAGATAAAAAAATTAAAAAAAAAATATTTTATAATTGATTTTTCTAAAAATAATTTATTTGTAAAAGAAAAAAACTCTTACAGAATAAGCATTGGAAAATTTGGAAAAATTATAGACTTAATTAAAAAGCAAAAATCAAACAAAGTCCTTTTTGCAGGGAAAATTGCTAAACCAAAATTTTCTACATTGAGATTAGATTTAAAAGGCATTTATTACATGCCAAGTATAATTAGAGCCGCTAAATTAGGAGATGCAGCTATAATTAAAGTCATAATTGAAATCCTTAAAAAAGAAAAAATTGATGTTATAAGTTCAATTCATTTTAATCCTGAGTTAACTGGTAAAAAAGGTTTACATACAAAGATAAAACCTTCTCGAGCTGATATTAAATCAATCAATAGAGGTATAAAATATTTAGCCAAAACTAATAGTTATGATCATATTCAAGCACTAGTAGTAAGAGATAATAAGATAATAGCGAAAGAAGACTATAGAGGTACCAAAAAAATGATAACTAAATTAAAGAATAATTCTGGTGGTATTTTGATAAAATTTCCAAAGAAAAAACAAGATTTGAGAATGGATTTACCAACAATAGGGATTCAAACCATTAAAGATTGTAAAAAATATGGATTTAAAGGAATAGTACTTAAATCAAAAAAAAATATCTTTTTAGATAAATCTAAAAGTATTGAATTTGCTGATAAAAATAAAATTTTTATTTTGATAAAATGAAAAAAATATTTGTGCTTACAGGAGAACCCTCTGGGGATAAATTAGCTTCTACAGCAATTTTAAAACTTCAAAAAGTTTATACCGATATTGAATATTTATCTGTAGGCGGGTCAAATTTAAGAAAAATTGGCATAGAGTCCATCTTTGATTTGAAAGAAATAACTTATTTGGGTTTTACGAGTGTTTTGTTAAATATTTTTAAGATTAATAAAAGAATTAATCAAACTGTTAAAGAAATCTTAAAATTCAATCCGGATATTTTGTTTAGTGTTGATAGTCCAGATTTTACTTTAAGAGTTGCAGAAAAGGTAAAAAAAATTAATCCTCAAATAAAGACAATTCACTATGTAGCCCCACAAGTTTGGATTTGGAGAAAAGGAAGGGTAAAAAAGATTAAAAAATTTATTGATCATATTCTTTTATTATTTGATTTTGAAAAAAAATTTTTTGATGAAGAGAATATAAATAATACTTTTGTAGGTCATCCGTTAATAGAAAATAACAAAAATAATAAAACCGATATCAATAATTTTATTTTTAATAATAAAAAAATAATCTCTATATTTCCAGGTAGTCGAAAATCAGAAACAAATGTTTTGTTACCAATATTGATTGATTTTATAAATATGATGAACAAAAGAAATTCAAATTACAATTTTATTTTTCATGCTACTGAAGAAAACAAAAATGACATCATTGAGTATATCAAAGATAAAGATTTGAATAATATTGATGTAATTTCAGATGAAAATATGAAAAAGGAAATATTATCAAATTCAATTTTTGCTGTATGTAAGTCAGGAACAATATCTCTTCAAGTCTGTAATGCTAATGTTCCTTCAATAATTATTTATAAGTTAAATTATGTAAATTTTATGATCTTTAAATTAATGGTAAATGTTAAATTTGCAAATATCATCAATATAATTAATAATAAAGAAGTCATTCCTGAATTGTTGCAAAGTGAGTGTAATGCAAAAGAAATTTATAATTCTGTTTTATATATGCTTAAAAATCCAGAGATTGGAAAAAAACAATTAGAACAATGCAATCAAACTTTAAAGGGAATTAGATCGAATTCTTCATCATCTAATGAAGTAGCCACTATCTTAAGAAATAGTCTTGTTGGATAATCTTTTTTCAACCTCCTCTTTGCCTAGAGATATAATTATATCATAAATACCAGGACCAAATTTTGACCCTGTTAAAGCCACTCTTAAGGGCTGACCAACACCTTTAAAATTGGTGTTATTAGATTTTATTAGTTCCTGAACTATCGGTTCTAAATTTTCTCTTGTAAAGTTGCTTATTTCTTTAATATTATCTTTAAATTCAGAGATAATTTTTTGTGCATTAGCATCAATTAATTTTAGATCTTCTTTATTAAAGTTAACTTCATCGTTAATAATATATTGGCTATTATTATATATATCCTCTAGTGTTTTAGCTTTATTCTTAAGAAAAGTTAGGGATTTTTTAATTTTATTTTTTTTTTCATCAATAATCTTATTTTTAAAGATCTCACAATAATTAATTAGTTGATTAAATAGTTCGTTTTCATCAATGCTTTTTATGTAGTGTTCATTCATAGATAGAATTCTACTTAAATCTAATTTTGATGGTGATTTTCCAATACCTTCAAGATTAAAATATTTAATACTTTCATCTAAAGTAAAAATTTCTTTATCTTCATATGACCAACCCAATCTTAAAAGATAGTTTCTCAAAGCATCTGGCATAATACCTATTTTAGAATAGTCCTCTAGGGTTGATGCTTTATCTCGTTTTGATAATTTTTTACCCTCAATTGTATGAATTAATGGTATGTGTGCAAACGTTGGTAAAACCCATTCCATGGCTTCATAAATTTGCATTTGTTTAAATGTATTGATTTTATGATCATCACCTCTAATAATGTGTGTCATATTCATCTGATGATCATCAACAGCAGCAGATAAATTATAAGTTGGAGTACCATCATTTCTTAAAATCACAAAATCTTCGATGGTATTATTTTCAATTTCTATGTTTCCCTGAACTTTATCTTTTAGTATTGATGTACCATCAATTTTACTTTTAAATCTTACGACAGGTTTTACATCTTTAGGAGCCTCATTCTCGTTTTTGTTTCTCCATTTTCTGTCATAAACGTATGGAATTTTTTTTTGCTTAGCTCTTTTTTTTTGTGCTTCAATTTCTTCAGTTGAGCAATAACATCTATAAGCACTACCTTTTTTTAATAGTTCATTTGCAACTTTTATGTGATCATCAATTTTTTGAGATTGTATATATTCAACTCCATCATGATTAATACCTATCCATTGCAGAGATTTTATAATTTGATTTTTGTATTCCTCTTTTGATCTTTCCTTATCAGTATCTTCTATCCGTAGATAAAAATTACCATTTTGGTTTTTTGAATATAACCAATTAAATAAGGCTGTTCTCACCCCACCAATATGCAATGGTCCAGTAGGTGACGGAGCAAATCTAGTTGCTACTTTTTTCATTAAAATGGTTTAGACTATTTTTTTAGAAGTTTCTATATAAAGATACTAAAACACCTTGAACTTTTACTCTATCAGGGCCAAAAATTTTGGTCTCATAGTTTTTATTAGCACTTTCCAATGCTACTACTTTACCTTTTTTTCTAATCCTTTTAAGCATAGCTTCGTGTTCGTCAATTAAAGCCACCACTATTTTTCCATTATCAGCTGTATCAGTTCTTTTGATGATGACTGTGTCACCCTCATGTATTCCAGCTTCAATCATTGAATCTCCTTGAACTTTAAGGCCAAAATAATCTCCATTTTTTTCTAAGTTATTTGGCAATGGAATTCTAGAAACTTCATTTTGAATTGCTTCAACAGGTGTTCCGGCCGCTATTTTACCTAAAACTGGTACTTCTGCTTCGTCGGATAAAGGTTTTTCTTCATCCAAACCTCCTTTAATGACACTTGGGGAAAAATTATTGTAAATATCATTTGCAGAAGCAGTCTCTGGTAATTTTATAACCTCCAAAGCTCTAGCTTTATGAGCAAGCCTTTTAATGAAACCTCTTTCCTCTAAAGCACTAATTAATCTGTGAATCCCAGATTTTGACTTAAGATTTAGAGACTCTTTCATCTCCTCGTAAGAGGGGGAAACACCAGAGCTTCTCAACTTCTTGTTGATAAATAAAAGCAGGTTTTTTTGTTTTTTTGTTAGCATAAGAACAAATATCGTACAAACAATGTTCTATAAAAGTTCTTTATAATTAACAATAGTTAAAAAGCTTTAAAAATAAAGACTTTTTTGACTATAAAACGGAAAAAATCGAATTATCGTTTAAATTTTTTAAAAGTGATTCACCAATTAAAAAAGTTTTGATGGATGTTTTATTTGATAGTTCCAACAGTTCTTCTTTAGTTTTAATTCCACTTTCAGAAATCAATGGGCCAGGGTGATTAACCAAAACATCGTGGATATCATAAGTTGTATTAATATCAGTTTTCAAAGTTTTTAAATTTCTGTTGTTAATACCTAATAAAGCATCTTTAAATCTAAGTGCTTGTTTGGCTTCATGAACAGTATGAACCTCTACAATAACTGACATATTCAATTTTAAAGCTTCTTCATATAATTCATCTGCCAATTTATCTGAAACTCCAGCTAAAATAATTAAGATAGCATCGGCACCATAACTTTTAGCTAAAGGAATTTGAAATTTATCTATAAAAAAATCTTTACAAAGAATTGGTAAATTAACTTTTTGCTTTATTTGACTAATATGCGTTAAGTCCCCTAAAAAAAAATCCTCCTCAGTTAAAACAGATAAACAGGTTGCTTTATTTGATTTATATATATTAGCTATTTTTATAGGATCATAGTCTTTTATCATTATACCTGCAGAGGGACTTGCTTTTTTTATTTCAGCAATGATTGAGAATTTTTTATTTTCAACATTTTTTTTAATTGTATCTTTAAAATCAACGTATGATCTATCTTTTTTTATTGATTCTTCGAGTGTTTCAAGACTTATAGTTTTTTTAAGTTCTAAAATTTTTTCACTTTTAGTATTTATTATTTTTTTGAGAACATTTTCAGCCATTTTGAATTTTCTTTAGTTGTTTAAATACTTGACCTGATAAAATGTGCTTTCTAGCATCATTATAAGCTTTATCGAAATTTTGATGAGTTTCATTAACAACTAATCCTGCTGCAGCGTTTAAGCAAACTGCTTTAGAGAAATCATTATCCTCACCTTTAAATATATTAATCATTCTATCTGCATTAAAAGTTGCATCATTACCAATGAGATTTTCAAACTTATCTGCATTTATATTTAAATTATTTGGATCAATAATAATCTCAGAGATGACACCATCTTTTAATTGAATTACATTGGTTCTAGCATAAGGTGAAATTTCATCTAATCCATCTTCACTATTGACTATCCAAGCAAATTTAATGTCTAAATTTTTTAAAGCATTAGCAAATATTTTTAATAGTTTCTTATCAAAAACACCAACAACTTGTCTTTTTACTAGAGCAGGGCTACTCAAAGGTCCGATCATATTGAATATAGTTCTTTTTCCAATTTTTTTTCTTGTAGGTCCAACAAATCTCATTGCACTGTGATAGTTGGGTGCAAACATGAATCCAAAATTATTAACATTAATTTGATTTTCAATATCTTTTGGCTCTAAATTTATTTTTATATTTAAAGCTTCTAAAACATCACCAGATCCACATTTTGAGGATATAGCTTTATTTCCATGTTTAGCTACTTTAACACCCATACTTGAAAGTAATAGTGCTGAGGCTGTTGATATGTTTAGTGTATTCATACCATCTCCACCAGTTCCACAAGTATCAACACAGTTTTCTACATTTACCCTTTTAGATTTGTTTCTGAGAACAAAAACTCCACCAGCTATCTCATCAGAAGACTCACCTTTAGTTGATAAAAGTGTCAAAAAATCAAATATTTCTTGGTCTTCTGCTTTACCCTCCATCAATAATTCAAAAGCAGCTTTACTTTCATCAAAAGTTAAATTTTCTTTTTTTTTAATTTTTTCAATGAATTGTTTCATTAATCTTAAATTCTTATAAAATTTTTTAAAATTTTAATCCCTAATTTAGTTTTAATACTTTCAGGGTGAAATTGCACTCCATGTATATGATATTTCTTATGTTGCACTCCCATTATTAGTCCATCTTGAGTCTGAGCAGTAATTTCAAGATCTTTAGATAACGATTTTTTATCAATAATTAAGCTGTGATATCGAGTGGCTTCAAACGTTTTAGGGAGATTTTTTAAAATACCCATTTTTTTTGAAAAAATCTTACTAGTTTTTCCATGCATTAGCTTTTTAGCTTGAACAATCTTTGAGCCAAATACTTGACCTATAATTTGATGGCCTAAACAAACTCCGAGTATTGGTATTTTTTTATATAAAGATTTAACAATTTTAAGACAATTACCTGATTGATTGGGGTTACCAGGTCCAGGTGAAATTACGATCTTATGATATCTTTTTTTTAAAATCTCATGAGATGTAATTTGATCATTTCTAATTACTTCAACATTCACTTTTAATGAAGACAAATAATGGTAGAGATTAAAAGTAAAACTATCATAATTATCAATTAAAATTATCTTTTTCATTTTAATGCATTAATTAAAGCTTTTGCTTTATTTACAGTTTCTTCATATTCTTTAAATGGTTTGCTATCTGCAACAATTCCGGCTCCAGCTTGTACATAAAATTTATCATTTTTTGCAACAGCTGTTCTTAAAGCAATACATGTGTCAAATTCTCCATTAGCAGCGAAATATCCAATGCCACCGGCATAAACTTTTCTTTTTGTGGACTCAAGTTCATCAATAATTTCCATAGCTCTTATTTTGGGAGCTCCAGACACAGTTCCAGCTGGAAAACCAGCTAAAAGAGACTTAAATTTAGAAAATCTTTTATCATGTTTACCTATTACGTTCGAAACTATATGCATTACATGTGAATACCTTTCAATTATAAAACTTTCGGTTACTTTGATGGAATTAGTTTTAGATACCTTTCCGGCATCATTTCTTCCAAGATCTAATAACATTAGATGTTCAGAAAGCTCTTTTTTATCTCTAAGTAAATCTTTCTCATAAAAACGATCCTCTTTAATTGTTTTTCCCCGAGGTCTTGTTCCT
>QCNQ01000009.1 GCA_003213155.1 Pelagibacteraceae bacterium AG-426-G02
AGCGAGATAAAACTCCCACATTCTAAAAAATTTTTCATCGAACATTTGGATTATTTTATCTTTATTTTTTAAACAGTTTTCTTTCCAGTGTCTTAAAGTATGAGCATAATGAAGTCTTAAAACTTCAATGTCAGTTACAATTAAGCCGGCTTTTTCAATAGGATTCGTTACTTCACTTAAGCTTGGGGTATAACCACCAGGAAAAATATATTTTGTAATCCAAGGATGAGGATCTCTTGGTGGGTTAACAGACCCAATAGTGTGAATTAACGAAACACCATCATCTTTCAACAATTTTTCAATTTGTTTAAAAAACTTTTTATAAAATTTCCTTCCAACGTGTTCGAACATGCCAACACTCACTATTCTATCAAATTTCTCATCCAGCTCTCTATAATCCATCAGTTTAAATTTTACTTGGTTCTGTAAATTCATTTCTTTTGCTTTTTGATTACAATAGTTTAGTTGATTTTCTGATAGGGTTATTCCTGTAACTTCACATTTAGCATTTTTAGCAATATCAATTGCTAATGATCCCCAGCCACATCCTATGTCTAAAACTTTTTGGTCAGGTTTAATATTTAATTTTTTAATTATATGTTGAATCTTATTATTCTGTGCAGTTTCAAGACTATCATTTTCATTTTTAAAATAAGCACATGAATATTGTCTTTTAGGATCTAAAAACAAATCATAGAGATCATCTTTGATATCATAATGATGTGAAACATTCATTTTAGATTTTTTGATAAAGTTAAAATTGGTAAGATATCGGTAAGACCCCCTAAGTTTATTTAAAAGATAACTAAAAATGTTTAACTCATTTCTTCCAATGTTCATCAATGCTAGATCTAAAAAATCTGTAAGAGATCCATTTTCGATAACAATATCTCCATTTGTATATGCCTCCCCAAAGTAAAGATCTGGATGAAATAGTAATTTATAATGAAGTTTCTTATTTAGAATTTTTAATTTAATAGGATCGTCAGTTGGCTGGCCAATAATATAATCCTTGGAGTCAGCGTCGGTCAGGATAAACCCTCCTTTTTTAAATACTTTATTAAGAAATCTCGCTAAATACATCTCAAGCTGCCAATTGTGATTTTGTTTCAAAATTTAAATCTTTTAAACTCTGCAAAAGATTTCTCTCATCAACTTTGCTAAGTAAACTTAAAGGTGGTAATAGATTTCCATAAATTTTGTTCTCTTTTGAAAACAAAGTATGAAGAGCTGAAATTAAATTATATTTTTCAAAAGTATTTCTGACATTAACTAATTTTTGGTTTAAAGAATGATCTTTCTTTTCTTTAAAATCATCGTAAACTTTTCGAGCTAATTGAGATGTAGCATTGCAAGTTGCAGTAATAATTCCTGAACAACCAATTTCTAATCCTTTAAGTAATTTTGACTCTGAACCTGGCATAACTGAAAAATTTTCCAACTTTAGCTTTTCAAATAAATTGTAAGAACTATCCTTCACACCTACAATTTGATCAGGAAATTTGTGAACCAATTTTTCCACACATTCAATACTAAATTTATATCCACACAATTTTTCAAAATTATAAAGTATAATTTTAGACTCTGGTACTGCATCAATGATTTTTGTGTAAAAGTTTATTACATCCTTGTCTTGATATTTATAATAAGCTGGTGGCATGATTAAAAATTTTTTAAAGTTTAGAGAAACTGAAATTTTCATTAAATTAATTGTTTCATTTAAAGAATTTAATCCTGTTCCGATTAAATGTTTTTCTTTGTATTTACTTTCTGAAAGGTGATTTAGTAATTTAATCTTTTCAACGATAGGAATTAATTGCGCTTGGCCAGTGCTTCCAAATATTGCTGTGCCATGACAACCTTGGTCAATTAAATTTTCTGCATGTGATATAGTTTTTTCAATATTTAAGCTCAAATCAGAGTTCAGAACTGACATCGAAGCTGCATATATCCCACTTATTTTTGTCATAATAAAAATTTATATAAAATATAAATATTAGTAAAGTTTATAAATCGAATATGAAAATACTAGCTGTCCAAAATAGAATGGGTATTGGCGATACAGTAATCTTTTTACCCTTTATTAAGGCAATATCAAAAAAATACAATTCACCAGTAAGTCTCCTGGTAAGAGAAAATTCGAAAGCGACAGAGTTTTTACATCAAACTAATTACATTAATAAAATTCTTATCTTAGAAAGAGATAAAAAATTAAGTAATAACCATGGTGGTTTTTTTGGAACTTTAAATTTAATGAAAGAATTAAAAAAACAAAGTTTTGATAAAATTTTCATTTTTAATTCTTCTCTTAGATTTAATATAATAGCAAAATTATCAGGAATAACTGAAATTTATCAGTATCCATTATTTAGTAAAACTGACCAGCACATTATCAATACGCCAAAAAAATTTTTAAAAGATAAATTAAATATTAAAGAAATTGAAGATCCTGAAATACATATTGATGATGAAACTATTTCAAAATCAGTTGAAAAATTTAACATTGATAGAAATAAAATTAATATACTATTAGGAATTGGTGGCTCAGGCCCAACGAAAAGAGTTCCCTCAAGAATATTTATTAATTTTATGGAAAAAATTTCAAAAATTAAAAAATGTAAGTTTTATCTTGCCACCGGTAAAAATAGTGATGAGCAAATTATTCTTAATGAAATACTTCAATCTAAATTTAAAGACGCATGTTTACCTTTAGATGATTTATCGATTAAAGAAATTTTGCCGATCATAAAAAACTGCAATCTGTCTATTTGTAATGACTCAAGTTTTAGTCACTTATCTGCGGCATTGGGGACTAAAACGATAACTTTGATGGTTGATACTCCAATTATTTACGGAAATTATAATACTAAAATGTTCCCTGTAATTCCGGATGGTGAGGAAACTGTCAAGCATCATACCTCTGGAAAAGATAGAATAAATCCACAGAAAATATTTGATAAAGCTTTAGAGATTCTAAATTAAGAAATATCGTTCAAAACTATATCTTTTGCTTCATTTACTATTGAGGACAACCTAGCTGTCTCTGGTGAAATATCCGGATGGATTTTTTTTTGTATTTTAACATAAGCTTTATTTACATCTTCTTTTGTAATTTTTTTATTCACATCTAAATTTAATATTTTATATGCTTCAGTTACTGAAATTGAAGATGAGTTATTTAGGTTCGATTGATTAAAAGAAAATCTTCCTGATCTTCTCAATGTTTGAATTAATCTATAAAGCGATATTAATTGAAAAATAGATAGACCTTTTAATTTTAATAATGCAAGACTAGCTAATGTAAAAGGCAACGTTAATAAAAAACGCCCACCGATGGCAAATAAAATTGCTAATACAATAAATCCAAGTATTAATAAAATCCTTAGACCTTTTGATATTTTTTTTGAGGAAATCTTAGTTATAAATTTCAATAGAAAGTATAAAATAGTCAAAATGACTAATGTATAAATTATGATATTCATATAGTTCTTCTTTTTTATGAAGGTACCACAACTTAGAAAAAAACTGGAAATAAAATCTTGTCACAACACGAGTTGGGAAGATAATTATAGCTGGATACATCAAAAAGATATTCTTGAAGTCTTAAAAGACAAAAATAAATTAAATCCAGAAGTAAAAAAATACTTAATTGAAGAAAACAATCATACTGACTATCATCTTAAAGATACTAAAAACTTACAGAAAAAACTCTTTGATGAAATAAAGGGAAGAATAAAATTAGATGATGAGTCTCTTCCTTTTAGAGATCACACTTATGATTATTGGACAAAAACCACAACCGAAGGAAATTATTCTATCAAACTCCGTAAAAAAATTAATACAGATAATGTTGAAGAAATTTGGAACGGAGATAAAGAAAAAGAAAAATTAGGCGTTGAATATTTTGGAGTGGGAGATTTAGAAGTAAGCCATAACGATAAGCTACTTGCATATTCTCTGGATACCAAAGGATCAGAGTATTACAAAATCTTCATAAGAGATGTTTCAACAAATAAGTTGGTCACAAAAGAAATAATGGATACATCTGGCAGTATTACTTTTAGTCTAGACGATAAATATATTTTTTACTCAAAATTAGATGAAAATCATCGTGCCCGAAAAATATATAGACATAAAATTGGAGACCATTTAAGTGAGGATTATTTGGTTTTTGAAGAAAAAAGTGAAGCTTTTACAGTTGGAATAAGCTTAACCTCTGATGAAAAATATTATCTAATAACAACTTCTGATCACAACACATCAGAGCAATACTACTTTGGTGTTGATGAAATAACTCCAAAACCAAAATTAATCATTAAAAGACAAAGAGGAATTTTATACTCTATAAATTCTTGGGCTAACAATTTTTACAATCATACAAATAATGATGCTGAAGATTTTAAGATTGATATCTCTTCAAGCTTAGAGAACCAAAATTGGAAACCTTTTGTGCCTTCAAAAAATGAGGTTTTAATTGGTGGTTGTGTGTTTTTAAAAAATTGGATAATTCGGTCAGAAACTTCTGATGCATTAGATAAGTTATTCATAAGAAATATATCAACAAATTTTGAGGAAGAATTAATTTTTTCAGATGAAAAAGTATACGTACCAAATATTTCTCTTAAACAAAAAGATCGAAACACAGACGAAATTTACCTTGGATATTCATCGCCGAAAACTCCTTCAAGAGTTTATTCATATAATCTTTCAGATAAATCTAAAAAATTAGTAAAAGAACAAGAAATTCCATCAGGCCATAATTCAGAAGATTATATTGTAGAGAGAATTGAATATAAATCTCATGATGGAAGAATGGTTCCTTTAACAATAACAAGACATAAGAAAACTAAGATTGATGGAACTGCAAATGTCTTATTGTACGGTTATGGTTCATACGGAAATTCAATGAGCCCTGGTTTTTCATCTACACGTTTGAGTTTGATCAACAGAGATATCATCTGGGCTACAGCCCATATTAGAGGTGGAATGGAAAAAGGTATGAAATGGTGGAAAGAAGGAAAATTAACAAACAAAAAAAATACTTTTGAGGATTACATTTATGCAGCTAAATATTTAATTGAAAAGAAATACTCTTCAGCTGGTAAGATCATTGGTATGGGTGGATCTGCAGGTGGATTATTAATGGGAGCAGTGGTAAACCAATCTCCAAAATTATTTTTAGGGATTATAATGGCGGTTCCATTTGTTGACTCTTTAACTACTAACCTTGATCACTCTCTACCATTAACAGTTGGTGAATTTGATGAGTTTGGTAATGCCAAAGATAATAAAGATCACTTTGATTATATATTTTCTTATGCTCCTTATAATAATATAAAAAAAATGGACTACCCTCATATGTTAATTACCACTAGTTTAAGTGACAATAGAGTATTGTTTGATGAGCCTGCTAAATTTACTGCCAAGCTAAGAGACTTAAAAACAGATAATAATTTATTACTTTTAAAAACAGAAATGGATGCAGGTCATGGTGGAAAATCAGGTAGAGATGGCGCTATAGAAGAAATAGCTTTAGACTATGCTTTTGCACTAAAAATTTCAAAAAAAATTTAATTTCTCAATCTTGAAAAAACTTAAATCGTTCCTATATAATTTGTGTAGGTCGCCTAATGGGGCTTATAAATAAACTTGCTTAACAAAGGAGGATATATGACAAGTAAGGATCTATCTATATTTAACTCATTAAGACCATTCTCGATTGGGTTCGACGATATGTTTGATCAATTTGAGAATATGTTGGGAAATGGTGCAATGACAATGCAATCCAATTACCCACCATACAACATCAGAAAGACTGGTAAAGATAACTACGCTATTGAAGTTGCTTTAGCAGGTTTCAACAAAAAAGATGTTGAGGTTGAGTTCGAAGATAATTTATTAACTGTAAAAACAAAACAAGTTGATAAATCTGAGGATAAAAATGCTGATGGAGAGATCATTCATAAGGGAATATCTCAAAGACAATTTGCTAGATCATTTACAATTGCTGATGACGTTAAAGTAAATGGTGCCGAGCTCAAAGATGGTCTTTTAACAATATCTTGCGAAAGAATTGTACCAGAGCATAAGAAGAAAAAACTAATCGAAATTAGATAAGTTAAAGCCTTGCTTGCGGGGCAACTAGCTTCGCAAGTAAACTAAAAACATCCTTTTGATGAAAATCCAATTACCACTGAGTTAGTGTCTACCTCAAATTTTCTTTCACAAGAAATACCATATTTTTTTGTTTTATATACAAGAACTTGATTTCCTTTTTCGTTCTTAAAATCTTCATCAGGATTTCCTAGATCAATTTTAAGTTCACTGGATAATTGACCTATATATTTACCCAATCTTTTATTTTCTTGCTCAACAATTTTGTCAGTTTTTTCTTGTACGGTCTGGCATGCAGTGACCATTAAGGAGAAACTAAGTAACAACACGATTAATTTAAAATTTCTCATTTTCATATTCTAGCTTCTAAATATGACCAAAATATAAACTTCTTAGTTGAATTATGTTGATAAAATTAGATTTAGCTAAGTATTTGTCAAAAGAATCATCTATTTAATCAGGATAGGAGGAATAATGTTAGACAAATATTTTGAGTACAAAAAACACAAAACAGATTTTAAAACAGAAGTAATAGCCGGAACGACTACTTTTTTAACCATGGCTTATATCATGTTTTTAAATCCGTTTATTTTATCAGGTGAATTTGCTGGACCCGAAAAAGGTTTCTTTGATTTCGGCGCAGTTTACACTGCAACTATTCTAGCAACTGCTTTGGCTTGTTTCATAATGGCATTTCATGGAAAAACTTGGCCGATTGGTCTTGCGCCAGGAATGGGGATTAATGCTTTTGTAGCTTTTGGAGTTTGTGCAGGTATGGGATATACACCGCAACAAGCTTTGGGTGCTGTATTAGTTGCTGGTGTATTATTTTTAATTATATCGTTAACACCAATAAGAGCATGGCTTATCAACTCTATTCCTAAGAGTTTAAAGTTAGGAATTGGTGCTGGAATTGGTTTGTTCTTAGCAATTATCGGTCTTCAAATTATGGAAGTAGTTGTTGATAATCCTGTAACATTAGTACAGCTTGGAAATTTAAGTGATCCACTTGTTTTATTAGGATGCGCAACTTTTATTGCAATAATTGTTTTAGATAAGATGAACGTTAAAGGTAATATCATTATTGGTATTTTAGTATTTAGTATAATTGCTTGGGCTACGGGTCTTGCAAAGTTTAATGGTATCGCAAGTGCTCCGCCTTCAATGACTTATCTTTTTGAATTTGATTTATCTGCAGCTATGACAGCTGGAATGTCTACAGTCATATTTACTCTATTATTTGTTGACTTTTTTGATACTGCAGGAACTTTAACTTCAGTTGCCAATGTAGCTGGAAAAGTGGGCAAAGATGGAAAAGTTAAAGACATCAATAAAGCAATGTTATCAGACAGCGTTAGTACTGTTGCAGGAGCTGTAATGGGAACTACAACTGTAACTAGTTACGTTGAGTCTGGGGCTGGGGTAAAAGCTGGTGGAAAGACTGGAATGACCTCTTTGGTTATTGGTATATTATTTTTAGCATGTATATTTTTTGCGCCCTTAGCAACTAGTTTGCCAAAGCAAATTGATGGTGCTGCTTTACTTTTTGTTTCAGTTTTATTTATTAGAAATATTACTGACATAGAGTGGAATGATGTTTCAGAATCTGCTCCAGCAATTCTTGCGATGATCGCTATGCCTTTAACTTATAGTATCAGCAATGGTATTGCTCTAGCTTTCGTATCGTATGCTTTGATCAAGATATTCACTGGTAAATTTGCGACTACCTCACCAGCTATTTGGGTAATAGCAATTTTGAGTGTTGTAAGTTTTGCAGTTGCTTAAATATTTATTGAACAGGGCTAGTATAAACTAGCCCTGTTTATTTTTTTTCACAATCTCATCAATAGACAATTCTTCATAATGTTCTGTAGGTTGAACAATCCACGGATCTGAGTCTAATCTGATAGGACAAAAATCAGGTTCGAAAGTTGACGATTTCTTTTTCCATAAACAAGCAGTTTTTACTTCTTTTATATAATCTTTAGTTGGGCCATAATTTTTTAACCACTCAATGCTTTTATTAAGCGTTAAACCGGTATCGGAGAGATCATCTATTAGAAGAACCTTATTAAAATCTTTGTTATTTGCCAAAGAACTTATTTCTCTTGCAAACATCAATTGGCCCTGTTGATCCTCTAAACCTTTACCTGAATAACTTTGAATAACAATATATGCGATTGGTAATTTCAAAATTCTTGATAAAATATCAATAATAGGAGCTGCCCCTCTCATAATACCAACTAATACAGTTGGTTTATATTTTTCATGAATTTGTATTGCTAACTTTTCAACAATTTGAGTATATTCATCAAAACTGATAATTAATTTCTCTGCCATGAAATTTATTATCATAATTAAAAATAATTAAAAAGGAGAAATCATGAAGGCTTATTGGATAAGTTTGTATACTAAAGTTAATGACCAAGAAAATTTAAAAAAGTATGCAGAGACAGTAACTCCAATTATTAAAAGTTATGGTGGTTTACCTTTGGTTAGAGGTGGCAAACATACAACTTTCGATGGTGATGATTTTTTAAGAACTGTGGTTTGGGAATTTCCAAATTACGAGCAAGCTTTAAAATGTCATCAATCTAAAGAATATCAGGCTGGTTGGGATTTAGCAAAAAAGACCACTATAAGACACATGCAAATCGTTGAGGGATTTAGTACTGAATAGGCTCAGGATCTATACTTCTCCACAAATACCATGTAGCTACTGAGCAATAAGGTGAAAATCTTTTTTGAAGTAAAGACACAAATTTTTCTGGTGGAAAATATTTTTTATTATAATTTTTAGAAATCGCTCTTAAAAGCCCAATATCTTGTATAGGCCAAATGTCAGATCTATTATATGTAAAAAGTAAAATCATTTCAGCCGACCATCTACCTATTTGTCTTAAATTAGATAAATAAACTATAGCTTCCTCATCACTCATATTCTTTATTAATTTAGGATTAAAGGATTTATTAATGATTTGTTTTGCTAAACTTTTTATTCCTAAGACTTTTTGCCTACTTAATCCACAATTTCTTAGTTGTGTTGAGGTCAATTTAGATACAGTTTTTGGATTAATTTTATTTTTGCATTTTTTCTTAAATTTTAAAAAAACTGAATTTGCTGCAGCAACACTTATTTGCTGACCAATAATACTTTTGCATAATGAAAAAAAAATATCCTTTCTTGAGGTAAGAATCGTTTCATTGGGGCTTTGATAATTTTTAATTAATCTTAACATTATTTTATCCCTTTTGGATAAATATCTTTTGGCTTTATTCCAATATTTTGGAACTTTAGTCATTGATTGTTTTAGAAGTGATTATTTTTTTATTATAAATTTCTCTTCTAAAAATAATTAATGTTGAAATAATTACCAAAGAGGCTCCAAGAAGAGTTTTGATTGTTGGAACCTCACCCCAAATGAAATATCCAAAAATTATTGCAAATAAAAGAGCTAAATATTTTAAAGGAGTTACCAAAGAAACCTCTGAATATTTATATGACTGACCTAACCATAAATTTGCAACGCCTCCAAAAATGCCAACAAAAGATAATAAAATAAAATCCTGTAAATTAGGCATAACCCATCCTTGTGGAATAGTTAAAAAACTTAATAAGGTTATTGATAATGAAAAATAGAATGAAATTAACCAAACTGGTTCTGTGGTCGATAACTGTCTTATTGATATCGCTACATAAGATAGACCAAGACAAAATATTATGGGAAAAATATAATAAATGTTTAGTTCACTTATCCCTGGTTCAGTGATTACTAATATTCCTATAAAACCAACTATAACAGCTAACCATCTATAAATGCCAACTTTTTCACTTAATAAAAAAATTGAAAATATAGTTGTAAAGATTGGAGCAGCAAAAGAAATACTTACCACAGTTGCGAGAGGTAATTTTCTTAAAGCAATAAAAATTGCTACTAAAGCAATTAAACCCGACAAGCACCTTAGGGCATGCAAGCCTGGTCTTTTGGTTTGATAAAAATTGTGAAGTCTATCTCTTGGTATAATGAAAAAATAAAATAGTATTCCAAAAAACCCTCTAAAAAATAATACCTGTCCAATTGGATAATCGACTGACCACTTGACAATTATATCCATTAGTGAAAATGCACAAACAGACATAAACATGTACAAAAATCCCAATTGATTTTTACTAAGCATACGAATAATTTGTAAATTAATTTAAATCATAATCAATGGAAATAGCAGTTTTAGCACTTGGATGTTTTTGGGGACCTGAAATCAAATTCAGCAAAATTAATGGTGTTATCAAAACTGAAGTTGGTTATTGCGGTGGTAATAGTTCACAAACCACCTATAAAGAAGTTTGTACAGGGAGTACAAATCATGCTGAGGTTGTTAAAATTGATTTTGATGAGAAAGTAATTACTTATGAAGAAATTTTAAAAATTTTTTTTGAAATTCATGACCCAACCACACTAAATTCTCAAGGACCAGATTTTGGCACACAATATAGAAGTGAAATCTTTTATTTAAATGACAATCAAAAAAAAATTGCAGAAGATGTTCTTGACCAGGTCAATAAAAAGTTATCAGGGAAAGTTGTAACAAAAATTTCCCTACTAAAAAACTATTGTATTGCTGAAGAATATCATCAAAAATATTTAGAAAAGAGATAATGTCATTAGTAGAAACTGATTGGCTCGAAAATAACAAAGACAAAGTAAAAATAATTGATTGCTCTTGGCACATGCCACAAACAAAAAGAAATGGTTTTGAAGAGTATAAAACTCAACATATCCCGGAGTCCATTTTTTTTGACCTAGATGATAATTCTGACAAAAATACAAATCTTCCACATATGTTAGTGAATAAGAATGAATGGGAAAAAATAGTCTCAAAGATGGGAATCAAAAATGAGGATATGATTATTATTTATGATAATTCTGATGTTGTTAGCTCATGTCGCTGTTGGTTTAATTTTATCTATTATGGTCATGATCCTAAACTAGTTCATGTTTTAAATGGGGGTTTAAAAAAATGGTTGGAAGAAAAAAGGAAAGTAACAAATAATTTATCTAAAGTTATGAAGTCAGACTACAAAAGTTTTGAAAATCAGGAATTAGTTAAAAACAAAGATTCAATTAATCAAAATATAGAAACCCAAAATTTTAAGGTTGTTGATGCGAGAAGCAAAGAAAGATTTGAAGGGAAGGTTCCTGAGCCTAGGGAGGGATTAAAAAGTGGAAGTATTAAAAATTCTGTATGCATACCATTTGGCTCTTGTCTTAATCAAGATAGAACTTTTAGAAATAAACAAGAACTTGAAAAAATTTTTCAATCTTCCTTAAAAAACTTAAATGATAAAAATATTGTCTTTTCATGTGGATCTGGGGTCACCGCGTGTGTTTTGGCACTAGCTTATTCTTTAATAAATGATAAATATCGACCCTGTATTTATGATGGCTCTTGGGCTGAATACGGGTTAATTTAAAAAATAATGAAAAGATCGACTAAAACTATATCAATTATTTTAATATTTTTTCTAATCATTGCAGCAGTAATTATTGGTAGAACAATGATTGGAAATCATTTTAAAAAAAAATTTAGTAAAAGGCCCCCTCCAGGAATAATTGTCACCGAAGTGGTAAAAAAGGAATTTGCTGAAACAATAGAGACCTTTGGTACTGCAATCTCAAAAAAATCTGAAACTTTCAAAATAAAAAAAGATGATCTTTTTGAAGATTTAAAATTGAAAGACTTTGTTAAAAAAGGAGATGTATTAATCAAATTGAAAAGTGGAAATATTGTAGCTCCATTCAGTGGAGTACTTGGTTATACTGGTCTTACAGAAGATATTCTTGTATCTAATAATATATTCATCATAACATTAGATGATAATTCAACTATTTACTCAGACATTAAAATTCCAGAGAATTATTCGGCATCTATTAAAAAAGGTCTTCCTGTTGACGTAAAATTATCTAGTTTTAAAGATAAAACTTTTTCAGGTGAAGTTGATTTTGTATCAAGCAGGATTAACGCCGATACTAGAAGTATATTATCCAGAATTAAAGTGCAAAATAATGATCTCGAACTAATCTCGGGATCTCTTTTAGAAGTAAGCGTTAAATTTAATCTTAGAAACTCATTAAGTGTACCTGATACAAGTGTGATGATTGAAGGCGACAAATCCTATGTTTACAAAATAAATGGCGATAATGTTGCAAATAAAACTGAGGTTAAAACAGGTCTAAGAAGTAATAAAAACATCGAGGTAATTTCTGGATTAAGTGAAGGGGAAATAATCGTCGCGGAAGGATTAAAAAAAGTAAGACCTAGAGGAAAAATAAAACCTATTACAAAATAAATGTTTATTACTGAACTAAGCATAAAAAGACCAGCTGTTTCTTGGGTAATGTCTTTAATCTTAATTATTTTTGGTTTATTTGTCTTTTGGAAATTACCAGTTAGAGAATTACCAAATGGAATACAACCGCCTGTAGTCCAAGTCCAAGTAGATTACAAATCTGCATCAGCGTCAATAGTGGATCAAGAAGTTACTCAAGTCGTTGAAGATGTTATTGGAGGTGCTGAAGGTATAAAAAATATAGACTCAAAATCTGAGAATGGAAGAAGCACAATTAATGTAGAGTTTGATACTAGTATTGATTTAGATAATGCTGCTAACGATATAAGAGAGAGAGTTGCGAGAGTTGTAGATAATTTACCATCTGAGTCTGATCCTCCTCAAATATTAAAAAGAGCAGCTGGTTTTACTACGACTATGTGGTTGTCGTTATCATCTGCAACTTGGAGTGATCTTGAATTAGGAGACTATGCAGAAAGATATTTAGTAGATCAGTTTTCTAGTATTAAAAATGTTGGAAGAATTCTTGTTGGTGGTCTAAGAGAATTAAGTATCAGAGTTTGGATAGATCCAATTAAACTTGCTGCAAATGATTTAACTATCAAGGAAGTCGAACTTGCGATGCGTGGAGAAAATATAAGTCTACCAGCTGGTACTCTTGAGGCAGATAATATTGACCTGACATTAAATTTAGATAAATCATACAATGACATAAATTCGATAAAACAATTACCAATCAAAAAAACAAATAATAAAGTCATTTTGTTATCTGATGTTGCTGATATTGAATTTGGACCTGTTTCAGAAAAAACACTTTTTAAAGCTCAAACAAAAGATCAGGTTAATTTAAGGACAGTGGGTATTGGTATTTATGCAAGAAGTGGAGCTTCAACAGTCGAACTTTCGAATGAAATAAAAAAAAAGATAGTAGAAGTTAAAAAATCTTTACCAAATGAATTAGATTTAAGAGTTTCATTTAATAGAGCAAACTACGTGGAGGCTGCTATTGAAGAGGTATATAAAACCCTTTTGATTGCTTTTGTATTAGTGGTACTAATAATTTATTTATTTCTTGGTAATCTTAAAGCTGTAGTCGTTCCAGCAATTGCTCTTCCAGTAAGCTTAATAGCATCTTTTTTAGGTCTTTATATTTTTGGTTTATCCATAAATATATTTGTTCTTTTAAGTTTTATTCTAGCAATTGGAATAATTACTGATGACTCCGTGATTATGACTGATGCGATATATCGAAGAATAGAAAATGGAGAAACTCCACTAGTTGCTGCTTATAAAGGGTCCAAACAAATTTCATTTGCAATCATAGCAACAACATTAATTTTAG
The DNA here is from genome assembly GCA_003213155.1 of Pelagibacteraceae bacterium AG-426-G02. Lineage (GTDB taxonomy): Bacteria > Pseudomonadota > Alphaproteobacteria > Pelagibacterales > Pelagibacteraceae > Pelagibacter. The sequence continues at coordinate 13,806 of QCNQ01000009.1, forward strand.
TAGCTGTATTTTTACCACTGATATTCATAGAGGGAATCTCAGGAACATTATTTAGAGAAACAGCAATTGCATTATCATTTTCAATAGTTGTCTCATCATTTGTTGCTCTTACTTTGTCGCCAATGCTCGCTAGTAAATTTTTAAATAAAAAGACTTCAAAGAGGATTTTGATTCAAAAATTTGAAAAAATATTTTTAGGATTTTCAAAATTCTACAGAGAGACTTTAGATGTAATTGCTCACAAAACAAAATCAGTGGGTTCTTTTATTGTATTTATAATTATTTGCTCTGTATTGTTGTTTAGTTTCTCTAAAAAAGAATTATTGCCAATGGAAGATCGTGGTGCTTATTTAATCATTGGAGCAACAGATGAAGGAAGCTCTTTTGAGTACACACAAGAACAAGCACAAAAAGTCGAAGCTAGATTAATTCCACTTTTACAAGCTGAAGATAGTCCATACTCAAGATTTATTATGAGAGTACCTGGATTTGGTAGTTCTGCAAACTCATATAATAGTTTTATCATAATTGCACTTTTAGATGACTGGAAAAATAGGAAAAAAGGACAGCAAGTTGTTTTAAGAGAGGCTATTGGAAAAATTGTTACATTACCTCAAGCTCTTGCATTTCCAATATCTCCACAATCAATCAGGGTATCTAATTATAATAAGCCAGTACAAATGGTTATTTATGGAAGTACCTATGAGGAACTTGAAGAAATTCAAAAAAGAGTAATTAGAAAATTAAGATCAAATAAAAGTCTCTCAAGAATTGAGTCTGATTACAATCGAAACAAACCTGAGGTGAAATTAGTTATTAATAAAAATAAAGCTAAAGATTTAGGTGTATCAACAAAAGCAATAGGAGAAACACTTGAAACTCTTTATGGGGGGAAAAAAATTACAACTTTCAATAAATTAGGTAAAGAATACCCAATTGTAGTTCAGCAATATTTATCTGATAGAAGGAATAAAGAAGGAGTTTCAAAAATTTTTGTTCGTTCTGAAACAAATGGAAAACTAATTTCTTTATCAAATTTAGTTAGTTTTAAAGAGGAGGGTTCAGCGAAACAACTTGCAAGATACAATAGACAACGAGCAGTCACGATATCTGCAAATATTAATGAAGGATACACCTTAACCGAGGCGATAAAATTCTTTGAGAGTATCATGGCAGATTTGGCTCCAAAAAATCAAATTACCTGGAAAGGTAAATCCGAGGAAATTAAAGAGACTAGTAATGAATTATTTATAATTTTTGCCCTCGCATTGCTCACAGCTTACTTGGTAATGGCAGCAACGTTTAATTCATTCATTCATCCATTCATTATAGTTTTAACAGTTCCTTTGGCAATTTTTGGTGGGTTAGTGTTTATTTTATTTTTAAATAGTTCAGTTAATATTTTTTCTCAAATCGCTTTGATAATACTTATCGGTATATCAACTAAAAATAGTATTTTAATTGTTGATTATGCCAATCGAATAAGGACTACAGGAAAAAGTATTGAATTAGCTGTGAAAGAGGCTTGTGCAGTAAGATTTAGGCCTATCATTATGACATCATTAAGTACAATGATCGCAATGATACCTTTGGTTATAGGGAATATTGGCCCAGGTGCAGGTGAAGGATCAAGATTAGCTGTGGGAGCAACCATCTTGGGTGGTATGATAATTTCAACTTTTTTCACATTATATGTTACTCCATCTATGTATTTAGCTTTAGCAAAAAACACCAAAAGGATTGATATAATAGACCTGGAGTTAAAAAAAGAACTCTCTAAAAAATAATATATTTATTTTTATTTAAAGAATTGCTGCAACTCAATAATTGTTTTTTATAAATATTAGATTGTTTCTCAACTTTTTTAGCTAATCCAATAACTTTTTTATTTTTTTTATAATGCTTAAAATTTCCCCAGCCCTCATGATAGGCCAAATATTGTTTAAAAGCGTCTTGTTTGGAAATTTTTAAAATTGTTTCTGATTTACTAGTATACCAACCAATGAAATCAACACTATCTTTAAATCTAGCTCTTGTTGCTAACTTATTTCCTGTTTCTTTTTTATATTGTTCCCAAGTCCCTTTTACTGCCTGAGAGTATCCAAATGAACTTGATGGGCGTTTGTAAGGGATTACTTTAAATATTTTTTGTCTAGCTGGCTTAGCTAACCAGTCAAAATCTGACTCCATTTTTATAATAGCTAATTGAATATAAATAGGAGTACCCCATTTTTGCTCTGTTTTTTTTGCATACTTGTACCAGAGATAACGCTCATTAAATATTGAACAACTATTTGCAGTATTTGACGGAATTGATGAGCATCCTGTTAAGAAAAAAATAAATAATATAACAAATTTATTTTTTAGTGATCCCATATTTATTTATAAGATTCTTAACAAAAATTACAACTATCACCCCTAATAAATTTCCAAACAGATCTGACCACTGAAAACTCCTTTCAGGAATTAATATATGAAACACCTCTAATAAAACTGAAATTACTAAAAGATAATATAAAACTAGTTTTAATTTTTCTGAATTTAAAAAAGTTAAATATCCTAAAATAGTAACTAGTCCGAAAGCGTAAAAGTGGTTAGAGGATATTTGGAGAAAATCTGATGTAATTTGTGGTTGAACTTTACAATTATCAAAAAAAACACATCCCAATAAACTCCCAGGGAATAAATATAAGATGATTAATAATAAATTAATTACATAAAAGAATATTTTAAATTTTGAAAAAAAATTTATCATTTAATTTGATAGTTTTATTTATAAATTTAATTTAAACATAATTATATGAGTTTTTTAATATTAGTGAGGCATGGACAAAGTACTTGGAATTTAGAGAAAAAATTTACTGGTTGGGTTGATGTTGATTTGACCGAAAAAGGAATATTGGAGGCAAAAAAAGCAGGATTTTTATTGAAAAACAAAAACATCAAAATTGATTTTTATTACACTTCTCTTCAATTAAGAGCAAATAATACTCTTAAAATAATTCAACAAGAATTAGATGATAAAAAAAATTTTACTAAAGCTTGGCAATTGAATGAGAGACATTACGGAGCACTAACTGGTTTGAATAAAATTGAAATGAGTAAAAAAATTGGCGAGGATAAAATTTATGAGTTTAGAAGATCATGGGATCTAAGACCAGATCCACTAAAAAAGGAAAGTCCATTTCATCCACTTAATATTGATACTTATAAACAAATTCCGAGAGAATTATTACCTGACACTGAGTCTTTAAAAGACACTTATGAAAGAGTTATAAATTTTTTTGAAGAACACGTGAAAGAAAATTTAAAAAAAAATAATGTTTTAATATCTGCACACGGAAACTCTATTAGGGCTCTATGTAAGAATTTATTTAATTTAGATAATAAACAAATTTCTAATTTAGAAATACCTACTGGAAACCCTATGTTGATAGAATTTAGAGAAAATTTTGCAATAGCGAAATGTGAATATCTTGATAAGGAAAGAGCTAAAGATCTTTTAGTTTTTTGAAGACATCTAAATTTGTTAAATGATAAAATTTTTTTTTACTTTGAAAACCATTTAATTTATTTTCTTTTCGTAAATTATCCCATATTTTTGTAATAGAAAAATTTGAGACTCTATATTCTTTAAATAAACTTTTGTTCAGAATTTGACAACCAATATATATCAAATCGTTTTTTTCATTTTTTTTTATCAAATTATTTTCCAATGTGAAATCACCTAAAAAATTTTTATCAAAACTCAATTCTTTATTTGAAAGCAGGAGAATATTATTTAGTTTATTAGAAAAATAAAAATTTTGCATTTGAGTAATTTCATGAAGATAATCTTTGTGCCATAAAGTATCAGGGTTAAAAATTATAAAATCGCTATCATCTGAATTATTGATTAAATTTAATATTCCTCCGCCTGTATTAAGTATCTCATTTTCCTCTTTGATTATTTGAATATTTATTGGAAACTTTTTATTTTCAATAAATTTTGAGATTTGATCACCTAAATGAAATGTGTTGATAAATATTTTTTGAACACCCAATTTCAAAGTTAAATTTATGCAGACTTCTAACATTGTTTTATCATTTAATTTCAAAAGAGGTTTGGGTGTCTTTAAAGTAAGCGGATTTAACCTCGATCCGAAGCCTGCGCATAATATCAAAGCTGTTTTAATTCTCATTTAATCTTTTTAAAATTTTGACTTAATAAATTTTTCAAATCAATGAATGTCCGATTTTGATCAATTCGCATATTAATCAGTTGCCATGTATAAGGAATAAATTTTAAGTAATTTTTTTTTCTATCCCTGAGTGCTAGGCGGGTAAATATTCCAATAATTTTAAGATTTCTTAAAACTGATAATATTTCAAAATCATTCTTAAATTTTTTAATATCCAAGTTTTTTTGTTTTTTTATATAAAACTTAAAAATTTTCTCCTTAAAAGAGTAAGAAGTTTTTAGTCTCACATCATCTATTAAAGAAGCTAAATCATAAGCTTTGTTACCAATTAATGCGTCCTGACTATCAATAAGACCTATTTGGTTTTTAACTGACATTAAATTTGAAACATGAAAATCTCTGTGGACGAAAATATTATCTTTTAATTTTAATTTCAAAGTTAATTCTTTAATAATCTTTTTAAATTTTTTACAAAATCTTTTTTTTCTTAATTTTGATAAATTATTTTTTGCATACCAATCACAAAACAAATTAGCTTCATTTATTAAAATCTTTTTATCATATTTTGGAATTATATAATTTTGATTTCTAAAATTTTTTACTTTTCTATGTTTGATAGACTGTATTTGTATTAACAATTTAATTATTCGATTAAAATAGCTTAGTTTATTTTTGCCATTTTTTTTTAATGTTTTGAAAACAGTTTCATTTCCAAAATCTTGTATTTCAATGAAATTTTTATCATATCTCTGGGTATATAATCGTGGTGCTAAAATTTTGTTATTGTTTAAAATTTTATTTATTGCATCGTATACAAGTAAATTTTTAAATTTTTCTTTTTTGGCATAAACAACGATAGAGGATTTACCATTTACTTTTTTTCTAAAAAAACTTCTAAAAGATGCATCTCCCTTTATTTTTATTAATTTTGGCATTCAGGAATAGAAGCTATAAACCTTTAATTTCAACAGATCTAGTTTTGTGATCTTTTCCATACTCGAAAACTATTTCTATCAAATTTTTTGGTTTTTCTTTAATTATTTGTGGCCATTCTACTAAAGTAATTGTGTTTTTATTATCCTCAAATAAATCTAAATTTTTCATTTCGTCAGTAGATTTTAATCTAAATAGATCATAATGATTTATCTTGAAATCATTTATTTGATACTCATTTAACAAATTAAAAGTGGGACTCGTAACTTCTGTTATCTCCAATTTATTAAGTTTTTGAAATTGATTAATAAGATATCTAATAAAAGTAGTTTTTCCTACCCCGATTTCACCATATAAAAAAATAAAGCATCCAGGCTTGATCTTTTTTAAAAATGTACTGGCGAGTTCCTCTGTTTCTTTTTCTGAAGATAAATCTATTTTATCACTTTTAATAGCGGTAGGCATTAGGTTTAAAAGGACCTTCGACTCCGACACTTATATAGTCCGCCTGTTCTTTTGATAATTTGGTTAATTTTGCACCAACTTTCTTAAGATGAAGTGTGGCAACCTTCTCATCTAAATGTTTTGGTAAAACATAAACTTTGTTGTCATAGTTTTTATGATTATTCCAAAGCTCTATCTGAGCAATCACTTGGTTAGTAAACGATGCGCTCATTACAAAACTTGGATGACCTGTGGCACAACCTAAATTAACTAATCTACCTTCTGCTAATAAAATAATCCTTTTTTTACTTGGTAATTCTATCTCGTGAACTTGAGGTTTTACTTCAGTCCATTTATAATTTTTCAAAGCTTCAACTTGAATTTCGTTATCAAAGTGTCCTATGTTACACAAAATTGCTCTATCTTTCATTTCTCTCATATGATCAGCTGTAACAATATCTTTGTTACCAGTTGCTGTAACGACGATGTCAGCTTTGCTAATTGCCTCTTCCATCAAAACCACTTCGTAACCCTCCATTGCTGCTTGTAATGCACAAATTGGATCGGCTTCTGTAACTAATACTCTAGCACCACTTTGTCTTAAAGATGCAGCACTTCCTTTACCGACATCTCCAAATCCAGCAACTATAGCAATTTTTCCAGACATCATAACATCTGTAGCTCTTCTTATGCCATCAACTAAACTCTCTCTACATCCATAGAGATTGTCAAATTTAGATTTGGTGACAGAATCATTTACATTTATTGCAGGCACTAACAAAGTTTTATCTTTTTCCATTTTATTAAGAGCTTTAATGCCTGTTGTCGTCTCCTCTGAAACACCTTTCACATTTTTAAGTAATTCTTTATACTCTTGATGCATCATTGCAGTGAGGTCTCCTCCATCATCTAAAAGCATGTTAGGCGCCCAATCTTTTTTACCCTCAATAGTTTGTTTAATACACCAAATATACTCCTCTTCAGTTTCTCCCTTCCAAGCATATACTGGAATCCCAGCTTTGGCGATTGCAGCTGCTGCATGATCTTGGGTCGAAAAAATATTACAAGATGACCATCTTACTTCCGCACCTAAAGCAACAAGTGTTTCAATTAAAACAGCTGTTTGAATAGTCATGTGCAGACATCCAATAATTTTCGCTCCTTTTAACGGTGACTTTCCAGAGTATTCTTCTCTTAAAGCCATTAAGCCAGGCATTTCACTCTCTGCTATTGAAATTTCTTTTCTTCCAAACTCAGCTTGGGTCAAATCTTTAACTTTGAAATCTTCCATGGTGCGTCTTCTAGCAATAAAGAATTAATTAATCAATATAACTCTTTAAGCATTTGGAAATATAATTTCCATACTTGCTCCTTTTTTATCTAATCTGTTAGATGCTCTTATTGTAGCATTATGTAAATCGACTAAATTTTTAACTATATTTAAACCAAGTCCTGAATGTTGTCCAAATTTATCAGGTCTATTACTATAAAATCTTTTAAATATTTTATTGGTATCTTTTTCTTTAAATCCTTGTCCTTCATCTAAAATATTGATTGAAACTTTATCATTTTCTAATTTTGAAACCTTAACAATTACATCTTTATTATCACCACTGAAAGATATTGCGTTATCCAAAAGATTAGCAACTATTTGTTCAATTCTATTTTCTATTCCATTTATCAAATATTTGTTTTTTCCATCGTTCGAATAAGAAATATTTATTCCTCTTTTTAATTTATAAATATTATTAAAATCATCTACGACTGATTTAATAATTGGCTCGATATCAAGTTTTTTAATTTTTTCTCTACTTAACGCAACTTCATCTTTTAGCATTTGCGAATAATCTGTAATTAATCTTTCAATTCTTTGAACATCATGACTCAAAATATCAATTAATTTAATCCTTTGCTCAACATCAGTCGTATCATGTAAAATTTCAGACGCACTCTTGAGAGAAGCCAGAGGATTTCTTATTTCATGAACTAAATCTGTTGAAAAATTTTCAGCATGTGAAATCCTTTTAGTTAATTCATTTGTCATATCATCTAGTGATTTTGAGAGTAATCCTAGTTCATCATTTCTTTTTTTTAAAATATCAAGATTAGTAACTTTCGGATCTTTATTTCTGATTGTTTGAGTGTACGTTACTAAATTTTTAATTGGTTTTAAGAAATATCTATTTAACACAAAGGAGAAAATTAATATTACTAAACCAATAGCTAAAGCTGTTCTAATTACAAAAGTCTTTCTTTCATCTATAGCTGCTTTAACATCATTTGCATTTTCTGTAATAGCTAAATAGCCAATGTTTTCACCTTTTTGCATTACATTTTTAATTGTTGTCAGCTTAAATTTATTGAACTCTTCTTGGGTAAAAGTAAAAGGTGTTCCAAAATTTTTAGAAGATGCGTAATTTAAAAGTACATCATTAAGAGAAACAACATTATTATTTCCAACATCAATATTTTTTTTCTCAGTGATTTCTTTAGTTTTTTTTTCAGTTAACACTTCAAATTCAACAATATCTAATCTTTGTGAAAACGATCTGGGATCAAGATCTAAGGTATCTGTATCACCAATTAAGTTTAGTTGATTATCAAAAAATATCACTCTATCTAAATTTTGAAAAAGAAATCTTGTGGAAAAAAGAAATTTCCTGATATCATCTTCTACAAATTCGACATTTAGTCTTGTCAAATTATCAATAGTATTATTAATCACTTCAATGTGATTAGATGATTTTTTTTTTATTAAATTTGGTTGAACATTTTTTAAGTAAATAAAAAGAAAAATTCCAATAAATGTAAAAAAAATAAAATTAATAAATAAAAATTTTTTTAATATAGATAAGTTTTTAAGAAAGTTGCTTAACATCAGCTAACATTCCACCTATATCCACTTCCATATCTAGTTTCTATAGCTGAAAATTCAGGATCAACCTTTTTAAATTTTTTTCTTATTCTTTTCACATGACTGTCTATTGTTCTGTCCTCTATATCGGTATCTTCTCTGTAGGCTATATCCATCAACTGAGCTCTTTCTTTGATTATACCTGGTCTTTTTGCTAATTCCTTAACTAATAAAAATTCGGTCGTTGTAAGTTTATCTGGCAATTGTTTACCATTCCATTCACACTCTAATTGTGAAGGATCTAGTTTTAATTTACCATGAGATATTATACTTTTGTTTTCCTCTATAATTTCTTTTGAATCTTTCTTTCTGAGTTGCACTCTTATTCTCTCAATCAACACTTTAATTGAAAAGCCTCCAGATTTTTTTATGAAATCATCTGCTCCTAACTTCAATCCAAGCAATTCATCAATTTCATCATCTTTAGAGGTCAAAAAAATAACTGGTAATGAAGTTTTTTTTCTTAGCTTTTTAAGTAGCTCTTCTCCATCCATTTTTGGCATTTTAATATCAACGATTGCAAGATCCGGTGGGGTTCTGGTTAAACCAATTAAAGCGCTTTCACCATCAATATATGTTTGAACTTTAAATCCCTCTTTCTCTAAAGCTATACTCAGACTTGTTAAAATATTTCTATCATCGTCGACAAGGGCAATTGTTTGTTTCTGCATACTCGATTATAAAAATACTAAATTGTTCTAATTTGGGCAATTAAATTAATGAAGTGTACCCCAATTTTCTCCGGTATTTAGATCAACTGTTAAAGGTATGGAAAAAGAATGCTGTTCACTCTTAACAACACTAGACATTTCATCAATTATAATTTTACTGATTCTTTTTGCTTCTTCTTTGGGAGTTTCAAAAATTAACTCGTCATGGATTTGCAACAACATTTTTGTATTTTGATTTTTTTGATCACTTAATTTTTTATCAAGTCTTATCATAGCTAATCTCATTATTTCTGCAGCCGAGCCTTGAATTGGAGCATTAATTGCTGCGCGCTCTTGGAAATTTCTAATATTATAGTTTTTATCATTGATATTAATAAAATGTGATCGTCTTCCAAAAATATTATTCACAAATCCACTTTTTCTACAAAACTTTATTGTTCGGTCCATATAAATTTTAATTTCAGGAAATTTCAAAAAATAAGCATTAAGGAATTCCTCAGCTTCATGATTTGTGACATTAATTTGTTTTGCTAATCCATATTGTGAAATCCCATATATTATTCCAAAATTTATAGCTTTAGCTTTTCTTCTCTGATCCTGATTTACTTTTTTTATATCAACATTAAAAATTTGACTAGCTGTGAGTGAATGAATATCTTCGTTGTTTTTAAAAGCTTTTTTTAATCCTTTGACGTCAGCCAAATCAGCTAAAATTCTCATCTCAATTTGATTGTAATCTGCAGAAATTAAAACATGATCTTTTTTGGCTATAAATGCTTTACGAATATCTTTACCATCCTCAGATTTAATCGGAATATTTTGTAAGTTTGGATCGCTTGACGCTAATCTACCAGTTGTAGTAGCTGCTAATAAAAAAGAGGTATGAACTCTTTGTGTGTTAGGATTGATATGTTCCGGCAAGGAATCTGAGTAGGTATTTTTCAATTTAGATACCTGTCTCCAATCTAATACTAATTGGGGAAACTTATGACCTTTAAATGCTAAATCTTCTAGAACCGAAGCGCTTGTTGCAAAACTCCCTTTTTTTGTTTTTTTTAAATCTGCAATTTTAAGATCATTATATAGTATTTCCCCAAGTTGTTTTGGTGATGCAATATTAAATTCTTTTTTAGATATTTTAAAAACTTCATTTTGAATTTTAACAATCTTTTTTTCAAATTTAGTGGATAATGATTTTAAAAATTTATTATCTATTTTAACTCCCTCAATTTCCATAAAAGCAAGAATTTTTAATAAAGGCTTTTCAAATATCTCGTAGATATTTATCATTTTTTCATCCTTTAAACTTTTTTGAAATTTTTTGTATAATCTAAATGTAATATCAGCATCTTCGGCTGCGTAATCTTTGGCTTTTTCAACATCTACTTCACTGAAATTAATCTCCTTTTTTCCTGTGCCAACTAAATCTTTAAAAGATATTGTTTTATGGTTTAAATGAATTTCTGACAATGTATCCATATTATGTCTATTTTTTCCTGCATCAAGAACATAGGACATCAGCATAGTATCTTCCATTGAAGTCATATTAATTCCGTGTTTGAAAAAAACTATAAAATCAAATTTTATATTTTGACCTATTTTTTTGATACTAGGATCCTCAAGTAAAGGTTTTAACTTTTTTAAAACTAAATTTTTTTCGATACATTTGTTAGATTTATGACCGATAGGAATATAACAAGCTTTTCCAATTTTTGAGCTTAATGAAACACCAACTAGATCTGCCTGATGAGGATCTAATGAATTTGTTTCGGTATCTACCACAACTTCACCTAACTCCTCAGCTTCAGTTATCCAGTTGTCGATTTGTTCCAAATTTTCAATTAGATAATATTCTTTTTTATTGATTGCTTTTTGATTTTTTTCAATTTTAACCTCATTTTTGATACTTGTTAAATTTGGTTCTCCATATGCAGAGATAGCTGAACTCAACAATCTATTAAATTCCATCTCCCTCAAAAATTTATAGAGTTTATCTTTATCAATACTTTTTAATTCAAGATCAGTTAGATTTTTATTTACGGGAGCATCACTTTTTAATGTCACTAGTTTTTTACTTATTAAAGCCTTATCTTTATTCTCAATGAGTGTTTCTCTTCTTTTGTTTTGTTTAATTTCATGAGCAGATTTTAAAAGTTTTTCAAGGTCTCCATATTTATTAATTAATTCTGCAGCTGTTTTAACACCAATTCCAGGAACTCCTGGTACATTATCGCTGCTATCACCAGCTAAAGCCTGGACATCAATTACCTTACTTGCACCTACACCAAATTTATTTTTAATATCTTCCTCTAAAATAAACTTATTTTTCATTGGATCATAAATTCGAACGTTTTTTTTATATAATTGCATTAAATCCTTATCTGAGGACACTATTGTTACTTTTGCACCTTCTTTTAAAATCATTTCAACATACGTTGCAATTAAGTCATCAGCTTCATAATTTATCAATTCCAATGAAGGTAAATTAAAAGCTAATACTGATTTTCTGATGTAATCAAATTGAGGAGCTAAATCATCAGGTGCTTCAGCTCTATTTGCTTTATAATCACTATAAATTTCGTTTCTGAAAGTTTTTCTAGCAGAGTCAAATATAACTGCAAAATGTGTTGGTTTTTGTAAATTTTGATTTGACTTTGAGTCCTCTAGAAGTTTAAAAAGCATACTGCAAAAACCACTCACTGCACCCGTCGGTAATCCATCACTTTTACGCGTTAATGGTGGTAACGCATAATACGCTCTAAAAATGTAACCTGATCCATCAATTAAATAAAAATGATCTGTTTTTTTAATTTTTCCCATTAGAAATTAATATAGATTATAGACAGAAATAAGAGTATTATTTTTTATGGAACTTATAAAGCAAAATACACAAGCTCAAATAACTAAATCAATACTTGTAATTTTTTTAGGTTCTGTGTTACTTGCTGTCTCGGCAAAAATTAAAATTCCTTTCTATCCAGTTCCAATGACAATGCAAACTTTTGTAGTTCTTTTTATTGGAATAAGCTTTGGATATAAAATAGGTGTTGCGACAATTGGTTTATATTTGATTGAAGGAATTGCAGGTCTTCCTGTGTTTTCAAATTCCCCGGAAAGAGGAATAGGTTTAGCTTATTTTACAGGTCCAACAATGGGATATCTAATTGGTTTTCTTTCAGCTTGTTTTTTAGCTTCTTTTGTAAAATTAAAAGATAATTATTTAATCATTTTCTCAAAACTTATACTTGCAGTATCAACAATCTATATTTTTGGTATTTTGTGGTTAGGGACACTAATTGGATGGGACAAACCTATATTCGATTTAGGTGTTAAGCCTTTTCTATTAGCTGAAATGTTTAAGATAGTTTTACTTGTGCTTATTGCTAAGAAAATTTTTAAATTTAGAAAACTTATTTAGGTGATCTTTTAGATAAAATTCTTTGAAGAGTTCTTCGGTGCATTTTTAGTCTTCTTGCTGTCTCTGAAACATTTCTGTTACACAATTCAAAAACTCTGTGTATATGTTCCCATTTTACTCTATCTGCTGACATTGGATTTTCAGGTGGAGCCGCTTTTTTAGCAGGATCAGCTAAAAGAGCTTTTTCAACATCATCTGCATCTGCAGGTTTAGCCAAATAATCTATTGCACCCTCTTTTATTGCTGCAACAGCAGTTGGAATATTTCCATATCCTGTTAACATTATTATTCTACTTTCAGGATTAGAGGTCTGTATTTGTTTTACAACTTCTAAACCATTGCCATCGCCCAACCTCAAATCAACAACAGCGAATCCTGGTTTTTTTGCTTTGACTGTATCAATTCCTTTTTGCACACCTTCAGCTTGAATAACTTCAAAACCCTTTTTTTCCATAGCCCTAGCTAATCTTTCTCTAAATGGATTGTCATCATCAACGATTAATAGTGATTTATTGTTGAAATCAGCTAAATTTTGTAATGCATTTTCGTTTTTCATAAGTCCAATATGGGAATTTTTTTCCACAATTCAATAGGTCATTATTTGCTTTACATTAGGTAAGTATTGAATTAATTGCTCGATTCATTAAAGTTTTTTTAAATAAAAAGACTTTTTTTTGTTAAATTTTTTTTGGGGGGCATGAAAAATGCAAAAATTTAAGTCGGTTGAAGAACTAGTTAATCAACTGAGACCAGACAAACCGGTTTATTGTATTAGAAAGAAATCAATTCTTTCAGCTTCCAAATTTTTTCAAAAAAACTTTCCAGGTAAAATCCTATATGCTGTCAAAACAAATCCTCATCCTGAGGTAATTAAAACTTTATTAAAAAGCGGTATTAATCAATTTGATGTTGCCTCAGTGGAGGAGATAAAAGCAGTCAGAAAATTTAATCAAGTATCTAAGTGTTCTTTCATGCACACAATTAAAAGTAGAGAAGATATAAGTGAAGCATACTTCAAATATGGAGTCAAAACATTTGCACTTGATACTAAAGATGAATTGATAAAAATTATTGAGAGCACCAGCAATGCAAAAGATTTAGAATTATTTGTAAGAGTGGCTGTATCAAATGAACATGCTGAAATTGACTTATCAAAAAAATTCGGTGCTATAAATTCAGAGGCGGCAGGACTTTTAAGATTAGTAAAACAACATTCAAAAAAGATTGGATTAAGTTTTCATGTAGGATCGCAATGTATGCATCCAATTTCATACTCAAAAGGGATTTTCGAAATTGCAAATATAATAAAGAAAACGAAAATTGTTCCTGATTATTTAAATATAGGAGGCGGCTTTCCAACTATCTATCCAGATTTAATTCCACCCTCTTTAGAGAGTTATTTTGATGAAATTAAGAAAGGTTTAGAAAATTTAAAGATTGAAAAATTACCAGAAATAATTTGTGAACCAGGTAGAGCCTTAGTTGCTGAAAGTGGTTCAACTATAGTTCGGGTTAACTTAAGAAAAAAACAAAAACTTTATATAAATGATGGAACTTATGGAACACTTTTTGATGCAGGAACACCAAATATTGTTTTTCCATCTAAAATGATAAAAGATAATTCAAACAAAATTATTTCAAAAAAATTAACTGCATTTGATTTTTATGGACCAACATGCGACAGCATGGATTACATGAAAGGTCCTTTCCTTTTACCTAATAATATTAAAGAGAATGATTATATAGAACTTGGTCAATTAGGTTCATATGGCCTTACCTTTAGAACACAGTTTAATGGTTTCTATTCTGATAAAATTTATGAAGTTGAAGATAATGCTATAATGAGCCTCTATAACAAAGACAGCAACAAAGATACTTTAGTTGCTTAATGTCAAAAAACAAAAATCTAGGACATAATAGTAAAAAAGACTTTCTTAAAAATCCAGTTGAACATATAGATATTACATCTTTTGACTCTAGAAAAATTATTTCATCAATGGAGAAAATGTCATTTGTATCAAGAGAAACTGCAAATGCAGCAAACATCTATAATGAAATGTTAAAAGATAAAGATTGTACAATTTTTCTTACTTTAGCTGGTTCGACCTCAGCAGCTGGTTGTATGAATATTTACAAAGATTTAGTCAAATACAATATGGTAGATGCAATCGTTGCAACTGGTGCTTCGATAATTGATATGGATTTTTTTGAGGCATTAGGATTTAAGCATTATCAAGGCTCTCAATTTCAAGATGATACTGAACTTAGAAAAAATTATATTGATAGAATATACGATACCTACATCGACGAAGATGAATTACAAATTTGTGATAAGAAAATTTGTGAAATAGCTGATAACTTGGAGCCTAGAAGCTATACCTCTAGAGAATTTATTCACGAAATGGGAAAATATCTCAAAAAAAACTCAGTAAAGAAAGATTCTTTAATTGAAACTGCCTATGATCACAATGTGCCAATATTCTGTCCTGCTTTTACAGACTCTAGCGCTGGTTTTGGTTTAGTAATTCATCAAGAAAAGAACCCGAAATCTCATATTACAATAGACTCTATAAGAGAATTTCGAGAATTAACTGAAATAAAAATTAAATCAAAAGGTTCTGGATTATTTATGATAGGTGGCGGAGTGCCAAAAAATTTTATTCAGGACACAGTCATATGTGCTGAACTTTTAGGTAAAGATGTTGAAATGCATAAATATGCTGTGCAAATTACTGTAGCAGACTCAAGAGATGGTGCGTGTAGCAGTTCAACTTTAAAAGAGGCAAGTTCATGGGGTAAAGTTGATGTTACGAAAGAACAAATGGTTTTTGCTGAGGCAACAAGTGTATTACCTTTGATTGCAAGTGATGCATATCACAAAGGTGAATGGAAAAATAGAGATAGAAAAAACTTTACAAAAATTTTTGGATAAAACATTGCAATATCTTTCAAATAAAAAAGGGTTTCTTGGAATAGATAATAAATTCAATTTTAAAGAAAAAGTTGTAATTGTTCCTTTTGGTCTGGAAAAAACTGTGAGTTATGGTGGTGGGACTAAAAATGGCCCAAAAGAGATAATTAAAGCTTCACATCAAGTTGAATTATATGATGAGGAATTAAATTGTGAACCTTACAAAAAAATAGGAATTAAAACTTTAAAACCTTTTAAGATTGATAAAAATATTAAAAAAGCTTTAAAAAAGATAGCTGACATAAATAAAGAAATTCTTAATAATAAACTTTTTCCAATGACTTTTGGTGGTGAACATTCAATCACACCAGGATGTATTGTTCCATTTGTTAAAAAACATAAAAATATCTGCCTCTTACATTTCGATGCTCATGCAGATTTAAGAGAAAGTTATAATGGTGAAAAATTTTCACACGCATCTGCTATCAGAAGATGTTTAGATTATAAAAACGTTTCAATAATCTCATTTGGAATTAGAAATATTTCAAAAGAGGAGATACCTTTTTTAAAAAAAAATAAATCTAGAATTAATATTTTTTGGGCAAAAGATAAGATAAAATGGAATTTAAAAAAATTTAAAAAACTTATTAAAAATAAGACTGTTTATCTAACTTTCGATGTAGATGGATTAGATTCGAGTATAATGCCTGCAACTGGAACACCTGAACCTGGCGGTTTATTATGGGATGAAGTTTTAGATATAATTAAGATTGCAGCGAAAAACTCAAACATCGTTGGCGCAGATATAAATGAGCTCGCACCAATCAAAGGATTTAATTCCTACAATTTTCTAGTAGCAAAGTTGGCTTATAAAATATTATCTTATAAATATTTATATTAAATCTAAACTGGTTTAAGTGTTTTCAGCAGTAATCTGAAAGGGATTAACATCATCAAAGCAACAAAAATTTTTACACTTAAATCTCCTAAAGACAATGTGATCCAAGGAATGCCTGTTCCATAAAAAGATATTGAAAAAAATATAAACGTATCAATTGTTGAACCTATCAAAGATGACGTTAAAGGTGCAACAAACCATTCTTTTTTTCTCAATTTATCAAAAATTTGAACATCTAAGAGTTGGGCAACTAAAAAGGCAGTACCCGATCCAATTGCAATTCTTATAGATATCAAGTCTGTAAAGTTTGTTGAGAATAAAAGCGTAAAGCTAATACCTATAGCAAAACCAATATAAACAATTTTTCTGGCAACTATCTTGCCAAAAGATCTGTTGGCTAAATCTGTGATCAAGAAAGCAATCGGATAGCTAAAAGCTCCATAAGTTAATATTTCTTCTAAACCATAATATTTTATAGGGAACTGAACTAAATAATTAGATGCTAAAACAACTGCTCCCATTAAAAATGAGAGTATAAAAAAAATTTTATTCATTAAGCTGTCTTAGATTGAACTTGTTTTTTTTGAAATGGAGACTTTATTAATAAACTTTTTTTCATCTTCTTTAATCTTGGAGACAAATTTTTATTTTTTACAGTCTTTAAAAACTCGTCAAAACTTCCTTTTTTATCTACAGATCTTACACCAGCATTACTTACAGTAAGTTTCATGCTTCTCTTTAAAAGTTCACTTGTAAATTTTACTTTTTTTAAATTAGGTAAAAATCTTCTCTTTGTCTTATTATTAGCATGACTAACGTTATGACCTTTAAGGGGAATTTTGCCGGTAAGTTCACATTTTTTTGACATAATATTTTCGACTATATAAAGTGAGTTGATGATTGCGTCAAGTTTATAAAATTTAAGAAGTTGTTTTTTTCCCTATGATTTCACTATAATGTTTAACTCCATCTCTTATCAATAATTCCTTAAGCTCTTTTTTAATAAGGTTTACAATATTTGGCCCTCTGTATACCATACCTGTATAAAGTTGAACATAACTCGCGCCAGCTAAAAACTTATTGTACGCACTTATTCCAGAGTCTACTCCACCAACTCCAATAATTTTAATTTTATTACCAAGAGTTTTATAAAATTTATTAATCAGCATTGTAGATTTTTCTTCTATTGGTTTACCTGACAAACCTCCTTTTTGATGCTTTTGAATGTCATTTAATTTATCTCGAGTAGAGTCAGAGGTGTTCGATAAAATGACTGCTTTTATATTATTGCTTAAAAGAACATCAGAAATTTTGGGTATTTCCTTATCTTTAATATCTGGTGAGACTTTTACTACAATTGGAATTTTTGAATTTAGTTTTGTTTTTTCACTATTAATTATATTTAATAAACTATTCAATTTTTCCTGATCATGAAAATTTCTCAGCTCTTCGGTGTTGGGAGATGAAATATTAATCGTAATATAGTCTGCAAATTCATGGAAGGTTTTTAAACATTCAACATAATCCTTCAATCTATCATTTGTATCTTTGTTGGGACCTATGTTAATTCCAAGTAAACCAATTTGTTTATTACTTGAGATCCTATCAACAATGTTTTTTGCACCTAAATTATTAAAACCCAATCTATTAATTAATGCCTCATCTTCGACTAATCTAAAAACTCTTGGCTTGGGGTTACCATATTGTTTAAGAGGTGTAACTGTGCCCACCTCCACAAAACCAAATCCCAATTTAAATAAAGAATTATAAACCTCAGCATTTTTGTCAAATCCTGCTGCCATTCCAATTGGATTTTCTATCTCTTTTTCAAATAATTTAGTCTTAAATAAATGGCTGTTTTTATTTTTATCCAAAACATTTGGCACGAAATTAAATTTTAATGACTTTATTGCCAAACCATGGGCTGTCTCTGGATCAAGTTTAAAAATTAGAGATCTTAAATTTGAAAACATTATTTAATTTTATTTATTATAAGATCTTTAGTTTCTTTAACACCAAAAAAACTTATAAAAAAACCCATTCGAGGGCCATTTTCGACTCCAAATACAACTTCATAAATTAATTTAAACCAGTCTCTCAAATTTTCTGAATACCCATTTTCTTTTCCTGTTGAATAAATTAAAGTTTGAATTTCTTCGGGAGACATCTTGTCATTACATTTATCTAAGGTTGATATTAGAGCCTCTAGTGCTTTTTTTTCTATTCGATCAGGTATTTTATATTTTTTTTTGGCTTTTATTACATCGTTAAAATATTTAATAGCATAACCAACTAGATTATCAAAAATGGGGTGATCTTTTTCAGAAATATTTTCCTTATATTTTTTTACGAACTTCCATAATAATTCTTTATTTTCGGCATTACTTGTTTCTACAAGATTTAATAACATAGAAAATGACATAATCATTTTTTCTTTTGGGACACTGCCATTATGAACATGCCATACTGGATTCATCAGTAACTGAAGCTCATCTTGAGTTTTAGCCTTTTCAATAAATTCCAAATATTCGTCTACCGCTTTTGGAACTATCTCATTATAAAGTTTTTTAGCTCTTTTTGGATTTTGATACATATATAATGATAAACTTTCTGGTGAGGCGTACTCCAACCATTGCTCGATTGTTATTCCATTCCCTTTTGATTTAGAAATCTTTTCCCCTTTTTCATCCAAAAAGAGTTCATAAGCAAAACCAGATGGGTTTTTTTTTCCAATTAGTTTAATAATTTTAGTGGATAATATTGCACTTTCTATCAGATCTTTTCCGTACATTTCAAAGTCAACATCTAACGCATACCATCTCATGGCCCAATCGACTTTCCACTGAAGTTTACAATGACCATCTAATATGCTTGATTCTAAATCTTTACCTTTATTATCAAACACAATTTTAGACTTAGAATTATCAATTTTTTTAACTGGGATTTCCAAAACATGTCCTGTTTCTGGACAAATAGGAAGAAATGGACAATAAGTTTTTTGCCGTTCTTTTCCTAAAGTAGGCATAATGATATTCATTATTCCATCATAATTATCTAAAATAATTTGAAGAGTTGGATTAAAAAAACCCGATTTATACAATTGAGTAGAGCTCTTGAAATTATATTTAAAATTAAAATTATTTAAAAACTTTTTTAATTTCTCATTATTATGTTCACCAAAACTATTATATTTTTCAAAGGGGTCTGGTACGTCTGTCAAAGGTTTATGAAGGTTTTTTTCTAACAATTCTTTATTGGGTACATTGTCTGGTATTTTTCTAAGACCATCCATATCATCAGAAAAAGTGATAATTTCTGTTGGAAGATCAGTTAATTGTTTTAACGCATTAACCATCATAGAAGTCCTAGCAACTTCTCCAAATGTTCCTATGTGGGGAAGTCCACTTGGGCCATACCCTGTCTGAAGTGTAATTTTACCTTTTTTTTCTAAAAAAGATTTTCTTTCTCTAAGCATTTTTTTTGCTTCAACGATTGGCCAAGAGCTTGTTTTTTCTAAGTTTTCTTTTTTTATCATGAATAATTCAACAAAATCTTTAATTAGCGAACTACTTAATTCTTATAGAGTTGAAATTTATTTACCATAAAATAATGTTCTTTCAAAATGTCTAATTATAAAACAGTTTTTTTTACTCTTGGAATTCTTCAAATAATTCTTGGTATTTTTATGCTTGTTCCAATAATTGTACAATTTATTTATGGTCAAATAGATTCTTCTTTTTTTGGTGCAGCAATTGTTACAATTATTTTTGGAACCTTATTTTTTCTCTCAAATCTAGATCATGAAAAAAAACTTAATTTGCAACAAGCATTCCTTCTAACTGCATTAGCATGGTTAAGTATTGCTATATTTGGTTCATTACCCTTTATATTCTCTAATTTAGAATTTTCAGTCACAAATGCCTTTTTTGAAAGTATGTCAGGTATTACAACAACCGGTTCAACAATCATATCAAATTTAGAAAATATGCCTAAGGGGATATTATTTTGGAGAGCAATACTTCAATGGTTGGGAGGTATTGGTGTCATAGTGATGGCGATTACATTAATGCCCATAATGAATGTTGGGGGAATGCAATTGTTTAAAATTTCAAACAATGATTCATCTGAAAAAATTCTTCCAAAGTCTAAAGAGGTTGCTCTAAGATTGATTTATATTTACTCTGGATTAACAGCGCTATGTGCAATCACTTACAATATTTTTGGAATGAATATTTTTGATAGTATTACACATTCGATGACAACTATAGCAACTGGTGGATTCTCTAATTATAATCAATCCATTGGTTTTTTTAATAGCTTAGCGATAGAAACTACGGCTATGATATTTATTATTTTAGGAAGTGTTCCATTTATCGTGTACATTAAATTTTTGAATGGCAATAGGTCTATTTTTACATCAGATTCTCAAATCAAAACTTTTATTAAAATAATATTTATATCAATTTTCATTTTATCGATTTATCTTACTTTAAATAATTCAAGTTCATTTGATTTAAGATCAATTTTCTTTAACGTTATTTCTATTCTAACTGGAACCGGTTATGTTAATGCTCAATTTGACAATTGGGGTAGCTTTCCTCTAGTATTATTTTTAGCTTTGATGTTCATAGGAGGCTGTGCTGGTTCAACAACATGTGGCATAAAAATATTTCGTTTTCAAATTCTTTATTCATTTGTAATTAATCAACTAAAAAAAATTATTTACCCTAAAGGTGTTTTTGTGTTGAAATACGATAAAAATCCAATTGATGATAAATTCATAGCGTCAATCATCTCTTTTATTTACATGTACTTAATAATATTTTTTTTATTGTCTGCGTTATTATCTTTAAATGGACTTGATTTTATAACTGCAATTTCAGGTGCTGCGACCTCTATTTCAAATGTTGGTCCAGGTTTGGGATCAATAATTGGACCTAACGGAAATTTCTCCTCATTACCAGATTTTTCCAAATGGATTTTAACAATCGGTATGATCTTAGGCAGACTGGAGCTATTTGCTATATTAGTGTTATT
This sequence comes from Pelagibacteraceae bacterium AG-426-G02, assembly GCA_003213155.1. GTDB lineage: Bacteria > Pseudomonadota > Alphaproteobacteria > Pelagibacterales > Pelagibacteraceae > Pelagibacter. The sequence goes on from QCNQ01000009.1 coordinate 35,213, forward strand.
TTTACCTTCATTCTGGAGAAATTAAAAAATGATAGAAATCAAAAAACAATCCCTTTCAGAAACATTTTCAGTTTATTTCGATAAAAGAATGTTAAAAATACTATTGCTTGGTGCCATCTCTGGTTTTCCTTGGGTATTGATAGGTAGTAGTTTAAGTTTATGGTTAAAGGAAGATGGATTAAGCAGATCTACAGTTGGTTGGGCTGGTCTTATATTTGCAGTTTATGCATTTAATTATTTATGGGCTCCTTTAATCGATCGTATTCAAATACCATATCTGACAAAGAAAATTGGACATCGAAGAGGATGGATCGTCCTAATGCAGATATTAATCTTAACCTCATTATTTTTGTGGAGTGTAATTGATCCTTCAGAAAATTTAGCCCTTGTAATATCAGTAGGTTTACTCATTGCAATTGCCTCAGCAACACAAGATATTACTGTGGATGCTTTAAGGATTGAGCAAATTAGCGAAAACGAAGGTAAATCAATGGCTGCGGGCGCAGCAATGGCTGTCGTTGGGTGGTGGAGCGGATATAAATTAGGCGGAGTTTTGTCATTATTTTCCGCAGATTTTTTAGAAAATTTAGGTTTTCAAAATTATTGGCAACTAACTTTTTTAATCTTAGGAATTTTAATAATTCTAATGAATATTGGATTAATGTTTGTCAATGAACCTGACTCGACTGAAAGACAAATTAGTCAGAGACAAAATGATCAATTAATTGCTGGTAAATTCCAAAATTCAAATTTTCTTACTAAAACTATAACCTGGATCAGTGGAACAATCAGTGGACCTATAATAAGTTTTTTTAAAAAAAATGGCTTTCAAATAGCTTTGGGGATCCTAGGGTTTGTTTTTTTATTCAAAGTTGGAGAGGCTTTTTTAGGACGTATGTCTATTATCTTTTATAAAGAAATTGGTTTTAGTAAATCAGATATTGCTATTTACTCAAAAACTTTAGGATGGATAACAACTGTCATCTTCACTCTGCTAGGTGGACTATTTGTAATAAGATCTGGTGTTTTAAAAGCAATGTTTTTAGCAGGAATTTTAATGGCGAGTACAAATCTATTGTTCAGTCTTTTAGCGTGGAGTGGTAAATCTGAAATACTATTTGCAATCGCTGTAATCTTTGACGACATTGCAGCAGCTTTTGCCACTGTTGCATTTGTTGCATTCATATCATTGCTAGTTGATAGAACTTACACAGCAACTCAATATGCTCTATTAGCCTCAATAGGTACTGCTGGAAGAACCACATTAGCATCATCATCGGGCGCTCTAGTTGATTGGCTTAATGGAGACTGGGGGGTATTTTTTATCTTAACTGCTATAATGGTAATACCATCTTTAATTATATTATGGATAATAAGAAATAAATTAAAGATTAATGAAAAATAATTTTTTTTATAATTTTTCACTTGGAAATATAAATGCAAAACCTTCTAATAACTCTGAAACTTTATCGCAAATCTTGTATGGTGAAAAATTTAAGGTATTAAAAAATCAAAAAAACTGGGTTAAGATTAAAACTAATTTTGACAATTATATTGGTTATATTAAAAAAAATTATTTTTATAAAAATTTTAAGCCGACTTTTAAGATAAAAAAAACAAAATCTAGAATATTTATTAAAAAGAAAAATAAGTTTTTACCAACAAAAAATTATCTTTTCTTTGCATCTAGCATATCGGTTTTAAACAAAAATAAAAGGCTAATTGAGTTTAAAAAGAACAGATGGATAAAAAAAAGTGATATTGTCAAAATTGATCATCTTGAAAAAGATTTTTTAAAAATAATGAAATTATTTAAAAGTAGTAAATATCTATGGGGTGGAAAAACATCTGATGGTATTGATTGCTCTGCTTTGATCCAAATTTACTTTTATTATAACAGAATTTTTTTTCCAAGAGATACAAAAGATCAGATAAAGTTTTGTAAAAGAAAAAAAGGTAAAAATTTAAGTAAAGGAGATATAATATTTTGGAAAGGACATGTCGGTATATGTCTAAGTAAGTCTAAATTTATTCATGCTTATGGACCAAAAAAAAAGGTGGTAGTAATGCCAACTAAACAAGCAATTCAATTAATTAATAAAACTGCAAATCTTAAAGTTAAAAAAGTAAGTAATATTGGTAATTATTAATCTCTACCAAAGTCAGGTTTATTTACGTCCTGTTTTAATTTGATTATTTTAGACCTAACTTTTTTTGTTTGAATTAATTTTTTAAGAATTGATTTATTATTTTTTGAATTTATGTCTGTCTTAAAAGATTTTAAATTTTTGATAAATATATCAATTGCTCTTGAAACATTTTTTCTATTATCAAAAAAAATGTCTCTCCACATAATTTCATTTGATGCAGCGATTCTTGAAAAATCTCTTAATCCACCTGCACTATATTTAATTAAGTCATATTTTTGCTTTTTCTCAAAATCTTGAGCTGATTTAACCAAATTGTAAGCTATTAAATGTGGTAAATGGCTTGTAATTGAAAATATTTTATCGTGTCTTTCCGCATTCATAATTACTGTTTTTGAACCCATTTTTTTCCAAAAAGAATTTAAAAATTTTAAATGTCTCATATTTATTTTCTTATTTTTAATCAATACACACCACTTATTTTCAAACAAATTTTCCTTACCATGCTCAGGCCCACTTACTTCTGATCCAGCTATAGGATGACTTTGAATCCAGGATATTTTTTTTTTTAAATTTCTTTTAATTATTTCTGAAGACTCTATTTTTGATGAACCAACATCAGTAATAATTTGTTTTGAATTAAAATTATTGTTTAATCTTAATATCATCTTTTTGTATTCACTCATTGGTGTACAAAAAATAATTAGATTTGATTTTGCAACTACCTCTTGTAGTTTATTTACGAGAGTTCCTGGCAACTTTAGTCTTTTGATCTTTGATATATTTTTTTTAGATTTTTCAAAAATGAAAATTTTTTTTGCTAATTTTTTTTTTGCAATTCTTTTTACTAACGAAGATCCTAACAAGCCACAGCCGATGATGAGCACATTTTTCATTAATTAAATATTCTTTTTACTGCTCGCATAAATTTTAAATTATCTGTTTTTGATCCAATGGTTAATCGTAACATATTTTTTATATTGTAGCCATTTTCTGTTGATCTTAAAATAATTCCTTTCATCTTTAATTTTTCATAAAAATATTTCGCTTTAAATTTACATTTCTCAAAATTTAATAATAAAAAATTGGCCGATATATTATTTGAATTAATTCCATATTGTTTAAGAAAATTTTTCAATTTTTTTGCATAAATAATGTTGTGTTTAACTGAGCGAGTTATAAACTTAGTATCCTTAAGAGATTCAATGGCAGCTTTTTGTGCTACCTCATTAACATTAAAAGGTGGCTTAATAACATTCAGTGCTTTAATAATTTTTTTTGAGCCATATCCCCACCCTACTCTTAGAGAGGATAAACCGTATATTTTAGAAAATGTTCTTAAAATAAATACATTTTGTTTATTTTTAAATAATTTTAATCCACTTTTATAATCATTATTTTTCATATATTCTGCATATGCATCATCCACTACTAGCAGAATATTTTTTCTCAATTTTTTTCTAAGTTCTAAAAGCTCAGAACTTGTTAGGTATGTTCCAGTTGGATTATTAGGATTTGCTAAAAAAACAATTTTTGTTTTTTTTGAAACATTTTTTATAATTTCATGAATTGATACTTTAAAATTATTTTCTTTAGCAAAAATAACTTTTGCACCAACTATTTTAGCATATATCCTGTACATTAAAAAACTATACTGAGGAAGAATAACTTCATCCTTAGGATTTAAAAATAACTGACATAGCATTTGAATAACCTCATCAGATCCAGCGCCACAAATAATTCTATCTTCATTACATTTAAATTTTTTAGATATTTGTCTTCTTAAGGCATTAGACTTGCCATCTGGGTACCTAAAAAAACTTAAATTTTTATTAGACAAAATCTTTTTAGCCTTTGAGCTGACACCTAGGGCTGACTCATTCGCAGATAGCTTTACAACTTGATGAAATCTCTTAAGACTGGATTTACCAGGCTCATAGGTTTCAATATTTAATCTCTTAAATCTCATGGTAGCTAACTTTTATAAATTTTATGCTCTTTATAAATAAAAAAACATTTTTTTATATAGTTTAAGTGTAATTATTTTTAAAAATTGACATACTAAATAACTTCTAGTACAAAATTTATGCGCTGATTTACCTGAATTGCGAGCGCTTTAAAAAAACCGCTAAAAAAGTTTTTTTTCTCACAATTCACCTTTCAGCTTTTATTATGAATATAAAACAAAATATAAAAACGTTAATTGTTGAAAAACCACTCAAATTAGATTGTGGTCAGACTATTAATAATTTTCCTTTAGCGTATGAAACTTATGGCTCACTCAATAATGAAAAAGATAACGCAATTTTAGTATTTCATGCTTTAACAGGTGATCAATTTGTAACAGGTATAAATCCAGTGACCAAAAAGGATGGTTGGTGGTCTTATGCGGTAGGCTCTGGCAAGTCAATAGATACAGATAAGTATTTTGTTATCTGTGCAAATGTAATAGGTGGGTGTATGGGATCTTTTGGGCCTAGCCATGAAAATCCCAAGACCAAAAAAATTTATGGAACGGATTTCCCAGTCATCACAATTAATGACATGGTAAATGCACAAATTAATTTGTTAGAATTTTTTGGTATAAAAAAACTTTTTTCAGTTGTAGGTGGTTCAATGGGTGGAATGCAAGTCCTGCAATTTATTAGTAATTATCCTGATAAAGCTAAAACAGCAATACCAATTGCTTGTACTTCAAGCCATTCTGCGCAAAATATTGCTTTTAACGAACTTGGCAGACAAGCCATTGCGGCAGATTATAATTGGTCTGGTGGGGATTATAATTCAAAAAATATTGTACCCGATAAAGGATTAGCTGTAGCTAGAATGGCTGCACATATTACTTATCTCTCAAAAAAAGGGCTTCAAGAAAAATTTGGTAGAAAACTTCAAGAAAGAGATGATTTAAAATTTGGTTTTGATGCTGACTTTCAAATTGAAAGTTATCTTAGATACCAAGGTTCGGTATTTGTAGATCGGTTCGATGCGAATAGTTACTTATATATTACAAGAGCAATGGATTATTTTGATTTAGTAAAACAATTTAATGGAAATTTATCTGATGCTTTTAAAAATACTAAAGCGAAATTTTTTATAATATCTTTTACCTCAGATTGGCTTTATCCAACGCAAGAAAATAAGGACATTGTAATTGCCTTAAACGCAGTGGGTGCAAATGTAGGTTTTGTTGAAATTGAGTCCGATAAAGGTCACGATTCTTTTTTGCTTAATGTTCCTGATTTCTTAAAAGCTCTAAAAAATTTTTTAGATAAATCTTATGCAGAAAAAAATTCATGAAACCAGAATATAAAATTATTTCAAATTTGATAGAGAAAGATGCAAAAGTTCTTGATGTAGGATGTGATGATGGAACTTTAATGGAATTTTTAAAAATGAATAAAAATGTCAATATCAGAGGAATTGAAATTTCAAAAAAAAAGGTACAAACTTGTATTGCTAAAGGGCTGACTGTTATTGAGGGGAATGCAGAATTTGATTTAAAGCAATTTCCAAATGACTCTTTTGAGTATGTTGTTCTTGGACAAACTTTACAAGCTTTTATAAACCCCGAGACTGTGATTAAAGAGCTTTTACGAGTTGGTAACAAAGCTATAGTAACTATTCCAAATTTTGGGCATTGGAAA
>QCNQ01000010.1 GCA_003213155.1 Pelagibacteraceae bacterium AG-426-G02
TAAGATCACAGATTTTGTAGATTTAAAAGTTGTATTAGAATTAACAACCTGAAGTGTTATTAAACTAGATTGATGCTATTTTTTTAGTAAACCTTGAAACATTTCTAGAAGCGTTTTGTTTTTTTACGATGCCTGTTTTAGCTATTTTCATTAACTCAGAATTCAACTTAGGTAAGAATTTTAGAGCTTCAGACTTCTTTTTAGCTTCGATCAAAGAATTCATTTTCTTTAAAGCATTTTTATATCTACTTTTTCTAGCTTTATTAACAGCTGTTTGCTTTGTAATTCTTCTAATTCTTTTGATTGCTGATTTTGTGTTAGCCATATGCGCAGGGGTATAACTTGAGAATGTATTTTGGTCAATTAAATAATTATTATATTTGGCAGATATTACAAAAAAAAGAAGATCTATTGGAGATCATTTTTTTTTTAATTATTCCGTTGCATACGGACCTCTTACAATTAAGTCCTTTTCTCTCATAAACATTAAAATTCTTTTGGAAATTTCCTGACTTACCTGCTGTGTTTTTAAAATCTCTAATACTTGATCCTCCCTTTTTGATAGCATTAAGCAAAACTCTTCTAGAATTTAATATTATTTTTTTACAATCTTTTTTATTTAATAAAGATACTTTTTTATCAGGTTTAATTTTACATAAAAATAAAATTTCACTTGCATAAATGTTTCCTATTCCTGATACAAAATTTTGATCTAATAGAAAATTTTTTATATTTTTTGTTTTTCCTCTAAAAAAAGAATAGATATAATTTAAGTTAAATTCTGATTGAAATGGTTCTGGTCCAAGTTTAGAGAATCTTTTATCTAAAAAATGTTCATTAATCACTATTTCAAAAAAACCAAATCTTCTTGGATCGTTATATACAATTTTAAGACCATCAAAAAAAATTTCTACATGATTATGTTTTTTGGGTAATGTAGGTGAGCTATAAAAACTAGTATTGGTTACCAAACTTTTTTTTCGATTATAAATTATATGAATAGTTCCTGACATACCAAGATGTAAAAGACAATAACTTTGATTTGACAGGCAAATAATCAGATATTTTGAAAATCTTTTTACTTTGATTATTTTTTTGCCTTCAAGGAATCTTGAAAAATTAAGTGGGATTTTAGTTCTTAAATTTCTATTTCTAACTATTACTTTTTTGACCTTTTTTTGTTTAATCTTTTTGTCTAAAGATTGACGTACAATTTCTACTTCTGGTAATTCTGGCATTTAATACTATATTGATTATATATTTTTGAATTATGCAACAATATCTACAAAATAAAAAAGGATTAGTCCAAAATGTGTTTAATCAAGTGTACGATCGTTATGATCTAATGAATGATTTTATGTCATTAGGGATCCATCGATTGTGGAAAAAAAGTCTATTAAATATGATGAATCCATCCAGTAATCAAAATTTAATTGATGTTGCTTGTGGTACTGGAGACATAGCTAAACTATTTGTTAAACATGTAAATAAATTATCTCGTATTGCATGTGTCGATCCAAATAAAGGGATGATAAGTAAAGGGAAAGAAAAGTTATCTAAGTTTAAAAATATAAATTGGATTATATCTCCAGCCGAAAAAATTCCTTTGTCTGATAATTTATTCGACTTTTATACTATAAGTTTTGGTTTAAGAAACACTGCCAATATAGATAAGGCTCTTTCTGAGGCTTATAGAGTTTTAAAACCAGGGGGTCGTTTTTTATGCTTAGAGTTTTCAAAAATTCAGAATACAAATTTAGAAACCCTTTATAAAAATTACTCTAAGCTAATACCTTCTATTGGCAAGTTTGTTGTTGGTGAAAAGCAGCCGTATGAATATCTAATTAAAAGTATTGAAGATTTTTTAAACCAGGAGGAATTAATTGACGCAATGGTTAAAAACAATTTTGAAAAATGTACCTATAGAAATTTATCAGGTGGAATAGTTTCTATTCATAGTGGATGGAAATTTTGATGGTAAAAAAATTAATTATTCTCTTTAAACTTGGAAGAAAAGTAGCTTGTTCTGATATTTTAAATATTGTATCAAAATTTAAGGAACCACCTTTATCTATAAAGATTTTATTTAAGATATTATCATTTTCCTTTTCACCAAAAAAACAAATAGATGCAAATAAAGACGAGGGAGAGAGACTATCCGACTCTTTAGAGTCAATGGGAACAACTTTTATTAAACTTGGTCAATTTTTAGCAACCAGACCTGATATAATTGGTGAAGAACTTTCCAAAAAACTTGAAAACCTTCAAGATAAATTGCCACCATTTTCTCTGTTACAAGCTAAAGAAATAATTAAAAATGATCTAGGTAACGAAAATTATGACTCTATAATAAATTTAAGTGAACCAGTTGCTGCTGCTTCAATTGCTCAAGTCCACAAAGCTCAAATTAATGACAATGGAGTTCTTAAGGACGTTGCAATTAAAATTCTAAGACCAAACATAAAAAAAATATTCAATGAGGAGATTGATGCAATAATGCTTTTTGCTTTCTTAATAGAATCATTTATTAAAAAGACAAAAAGGCTCAAGCTGGTAGAAGTAGTATTTTTATTAAAAGAAATCACAAATCTAGAGATGGATTTAAGATTTGAAGCAGCTGCTGCAAATGAATATGCTGAAAATACAAAGAATGATGTTGGATTTAGAGTTCCTAAAATTTATTGGAATTATACAAGCGAAAATGTAATGACCCTAGATTGGGTGGATGGAATATCTATTAGAGAAACAGAAGAACTAAAAAATAAAGAATTTAATACTGAAAAAATTGCAGAAGATATTATTCAAAATTTTTTAAGACATGCTGTAAGAGATGGTTTTTTTCATGCAGATATGCACCAAGGCAATATTTTCATAGATAATGATGGTCAGATTGTTCCTATTGATTTTGGAATTATGGGTAGATTAGATAAAATGAGTAAAAGATTTTTAGCTGAAATTTTATTTGGTTTTATTCAAAGAGATTATCGTAAAGTTGCTGAAGTACATTTGATTGCAGGTCTTGTGCCAAAAGAAGTTCCAATAGATGATTTGGCTCAAGCCCTAAGATCCATCGGTGAACCAATTTTTGGTCAAGCAGTTAAAGATATTTCTGGAGGAAAATTATTAAAGCAACTATTTGATGTCACAGAAAAATTTAACATGCAAACTCAACCTCAGCTTCTAATGTTACAGAAAACAATGGTTGTTGTTGAAGGTGTAGCTAGAAAATTAAATCCAAACACAAATATTTGGACCACTTCAAAACCAGTTCTTGAAAGTTGGCTAAAAGAAACAAAAGATCCAATGACAAAACTAAATGAGACACTTCAAAATACATCTGAAGTAATAAAAAGATTACCGGAATTTCCTGAAATTATGGATAAAGCTAATCAAGCTCTTACTTATCTTGCTAGTGGACAAATCCCACAAAACTCAAATTCCTATACGGCCTTAAACACTCAAAAATCAGAAATGACTGCTTTTAGAAACCAATCTATTATTGGTTTATTAATCCTTGTAATTTTTGGTCTTTTAATATTTTAATTCAGTCGATGAAAGATTTATCAAACAAAAAAGTTCTTTTTATAATATGTGGTGGAATTTCTGCTTACAAAAGTCTTGAAACGATAAGAATGTTTAGAAAGAATAATGCTGAAATAAAAACAATACTAACTAAAAGTGCAAAGGAGTTTGTAACCCCATTATCTGTAGCCTCATTATCTCAAGGAAAAGTTTATGCTGATTTATTTAGCCTAGAGAATGAGACAGAAATGGACCATATTTCTTTATCAAGATGGGCCGATGTAATCATCGTCGCTCCAGCAACTGCCAACACCATTTCCAAATTAAGCCAGGGTAACTCTGACGACTTAGCATCCACAGTTATATTAGCTTCAAATAAACAAGTTTTTTTAGCTCCAGCAATGAATGTTAGAATGTGGGAACATCAGTCTACACAAAATAATCTAAAAACATTGAAAGGTTTTGGCTACAAAATTATTGGGCCTGAAATAGGTGATATGGCTTGTGGTGAATATGGTGAGGGTAAAATGTCTGAACCTTTAGTTATTTATGAAGAAATTCAAAATTTTTTATTAAGTAAAATTAAAAATAATAAACTCAAAGCACTAGTAACCGCGGGTCCTACTAATGAATATATAGATCCTGTAAGATTTATTACAAATAAATCTAGCGGTAAACAGGGTTACGAGATAGCAAAATCGCTCTATAAAAGAGGTTTTGATACCACTTTAATATCTGGACCTACAAACCTAAAAATAGATGAAAATATTAAATTAATCAAAGTTGAGACTGCTGAAGAAATGTTTAAGGCAACTCAAAAAAATCTTCCGACTGATATAGCTGTATTTGCTGCTGCTGTTGCTGATTTCAAAGCTAGTTATGAACATAAAGAAAAGATTAAAAAAGTTGATAATTTAACATTAAACTTGGAAAGGAATATCGATATTTTGAACTATGTTTCTAATCATAACTCTATGAGACCAAAAATGGTTATAGGTTTTGCTGCTGAAACAACAAGTTTAGAGAAAAATGCTGTGCAAAAATTAAAAGATAAAAATTGCGACTGGATAATAGCTAATGACGTCTCAAAAGATGAAAGTGGTTTTAATAATGAAAATAATCAGGTTACAATTTTCTATAAAAATGAAAAAATGAAAAAGGAGAAACTTTCATTAAAAAAGAAGTCAGAGATTTCAGAGGAAATTGTAGATAGAATAGTTGCTCAAATAAATTAATGGTTAAAGTTCTAATCAAAAAACTTGACCCAGCTGTACAATTACCCGAATATAAAACCAGTGGCGCATCAGGTGTAGACTTAGTCGCATTTATAAAAGAACCTATTAATCTAGAACCTAAAACATCTGTTTTAATTCCCACAGGATTATCTGTTGCTTTCCCAGAAGATTACGAGATTCAAATAAGACCAAGATCAGGTTTAGCAGCCAAAAATAATATTAGTGTGTTAAACACTCCAGGAACAATTGATAGTGATTATAGAGGAGAAATAAAGGTTATCATCTATAATCATGGTAATGAAAATTTTTCAATTAATAATGGTGATAGAATTGCTCAAATGATCCTAGCACCTGTGGTCAAGATGGAGTTAGAAGAAAAAAATGATTTACCTAAGTCTATCAGAGGTAAAGGTGGATTTGGTTCAACAGGTAAATGAATATAAATTTAGATAAAAATCAAATAGAGAGATTTTCAAGACAAATAGTTTTAAAAAATATTGGAAGCTTAGGTCAAAAAAAAATTATTGGAGCTAAAGTTTTAATCATTGGAATGGGAGGTTTAGGTTGTCCTGCAGCTGAGTTTTTAGCAAGAGCAGGCGTAGGTGTTTTGGGTATTGTTGACCCTGATATTGTTAATTTATCAAATATTCACAGACAAAGTCTTTACAGCATTGAAGACTTAAAAAAATCCAAAATAAAGTCTGCTCAAAAAAAATTAAAAAAGATAAACTCAAAAATAAAAGTAAACGCGTATAAAATAAGATTAAATATAAATAATTATCAAAAAATTATAAAAAATTATGACTACATAATTGATGGATCAGATAATTTTGAAACAAAGTTTTTAATTAATGATGTTTCAAGAAAGTATAAAAAATTTCTTGTGACTGGAGCAATAAGTAAATTTGATGGTCATATTTTTAGTTTTGATTTTAAAAATAAAAAAACACCTTGTATAAGATCTTTTTATCAAGAATATGAGATTTCAGACGATATATTAAATTGTGAATATGAAGGCATCTTGGGGACAGTGGCTGGTATAATAGGAATTATGCAAGCGAATGAAATTTTAAAAAAAATTTTATCTATCGGTAAAAATTTGAATGGTCAAGTTTTGGTTATAGATCTATTAAATCTGAATTTTAGAAAAATTAAATTTAAAAAGTTAAAAGATGTTAAAAAAAAAATTTAAACTTTTTCTTATAACTTTATTTTTATTATCTTTTACCTCATTAAGTTATGCTCAAGAAACTTTCTTGTCTTTAAAGAAAAGTAAAGTGAATGTAAGGTATGGACCGAGTTTTGAGTCTCCTATAAAGTTTATTTATAAAAAAGTGAATTTGCCTCTAAAGCAAATTGATAAAAAAGAGAACTGGCGAAGAGTAATTGATTTTAAAAATAACAGCGGATGGATACATTGGTCTCAATTAAAAAAAATAAATTCAATAATTCCCACAAAAGACAAAATTTTGTTCGAAAATCCGTCAAATTTTTCTAAACCATTGGCTAAAATTAAAAGTGGAAGAGTTCTAATAGTTCAAAAATGCAATGGAATTTGGTGCAAAATAAATACAGACGATTTTGAAGGTTGGATAAAGACAGACAATATTTGGGGTGTATTAGATTAAGAGTTTTTTGATTTACTCGCCCACCACTTATCTAAAATAAAATACCATATAGAATTAGCTATTGGTTCAACTATTGCGTCTGTTAGTGCTATCATAAAGCTGACATCAGCAACAAACATTAAAACAGTTATAGCTATAGCAAAATGACCAATTGTATAAATAATGGTTCTTAAAATTGAACCTCTATTATTCGTGTAAATCTGTCCAGCAGCTTTGAATATGCCGGTTGTTAATTCCATTATTTTTTAAACGGACTATCAAGCACACAAGCAACTAGGTGTACTCTAGCCTGTTCTCCACCATTAAAAAAATTATGATATTTTGTATTATTTGTTATCCATACCTTACCATCAGCTGGAAGATGTTTTGCTACATTTTCAATTACCATTGAACAGCCCTTATTAGTTATGATGGGCACATGCAGTCTACATTCAGGATCTTTATGCCAGCTTAATGTCGATCTTGGCTCTTTTAATAATAATCTTACTCTACCTAGTTTAAACCTTTTACTTAAAGTGTCGTAAACTTCTTTAAAATAAGTATTTTCAAATTCAGGAACCAATTGAGTATATTTTGACTCATCTATATCAACATCTCGAGAAACTTCTTTTCCAGTTTCATCGGCAATTGTCCAATATTTTCCTCTAATATTATTTCCCTCGATAGAACTTCTATCATTTGGGATTTGATTTAATGGTATTGCTCCGAAGTGAGTAACCCCTGGAGAGTTAAACTTTTTAGCTTTTAAAACTTTATCCAAATCATTTCTTAGTTTTGATATATCAAAATTTAGATTAGGAACTTCGTAGAAGTCCTCAAAATTTGCTGTTCCCATATTTTTTTGTCCTGTTTTATAGAATTAGTTTAATTTCAAATCAAATCGATCAGAATTCATAACTTTTACCCATGCCGCGATAAAATCTTTAACAAATTTATCACCTGAATCTTCACATGCATAAACTTCTGCTAGAGCTCTTAGTTGAGAATTTGAACCAAAAATTAAATCAACTCTTGTCGCTTTCCATTTCGTTTTTTGAGTTTTTCTATCTTTACCAATAAATGTTTGTTCAGATTTATCTTCCTCTTTCCAAGTCGTATTCATGTCTAAAAGATTTATGAAATAATCGTTAGTAAGAGAACCAGGTCTGTTAGTAAAAACACCATGTTTTGAGCCATCAAAATTTGTGTTTAACACTCTCATACCACCCACAAGTGCAGTCATTTCTGGAGCTGTTAAACCCATCAATTGAGCCTTATCAACAAGTTTTTCCTCTGCAGAAACATTTGAAGCTCCACCATTTAAGTAGTTTCTAAAACCATCTGCTTGTGGTTCTAGGAGACCAAATGAGTTAATATCAGTCTGATCTTGCCTTGCATCTCCCCTTCCTGCTGAAAATGGAACTTGAACTTTATGGCCAGCTTTTTTTGCAGCCATTTCGATACCAACACCACCAGCTAATACAATTAAGTCTGCCATTGAAACACTTTTCTTTTTACTATCAAATTTGCTTTTAATTTTTTCTAAAGCTTTAATTACAGTCGATAATTTTTTTGGATTGTTCACTTTCCAATTTTTTTGTGGTTCCAACATTATTCTAGCACCATTAGCACCACCTCTTTTATCAGAGCCTCTGAACGTAGATGCTGAAGCCCATGCAGTAGAAACTAAATCTGAAATTGATATTTTTGATTTAGAGATTTTACTTTTTAAATCTTTAACATCCTTTGATTTAAGTTTGTATTTAGGCCTATCAATTGGATCCTGCCAAATTAGTTGTTCTTTTGGAACCTCGCTACCGAGATAGCAAACTCTTGGTCCCATATCCCTGTGAGTTAATTTAAACCATGCTCTTGCGAAAGCATCGTGAAATTCTTTTGGATTTTGGTGAAAATGTTTTGTGATAGGTCCATAGCTGGGGTCAACTTTCATCGATATGTCAGTTGTTTGCATCATTGGTGGATGAAGCACACCTTTTTGATGTGCATCGGGAACCATTTTAATCTCTTGCCCATTTTTCTTTGGAGTCCATTGATGAGCACCAGCTGGGCTTTTTGTAAGTTCCCACTCATGTCCATATAAACAATCCAAATAACCCATATCCCATTGAATTGGATTTTGAGTCCAAGCGCCCTCGATACCACTACTTATTGTATCAACACCTTTTCCAGATTTATATCCACTATTCCACCCAGTTGACTGGTCTTGAAGTCTTGAAGCCTCAGGATCTGGTCCTTTAAATGACTCTGATGCTGCACCATGAGATTTTCCAAACGTATGTCCTCCCGCAACTAATGCTGCTGTCTCATAGTCATTCATAGCCATTCTGCCAAATGTCTCTCTAATATCATGTGCTGCTAGTTTTGGATCTGGATTAGCGTCCGGACCTTGCGGATTTACATAGATTAAACCCATATGTGAAGCTCCTAATGGCTGTTCCAAATCTCTCTTTCCACTATATCTTTCAACACCTAACATTTCTTTTTCTGAGCCCCAATAAATATCATCTTCTGGTTCCCAAATATCAGTTCTGCCAGCTCCAAAACCAAAAGTTTTAAAACCCATTGAGTCTAAAGCTACATTTCCAACAAGTATAAATAAATCTGCCCATGAAATTTTTCTTCCATATTTCTTTTTAATAGGCCATAAAAGTAATCTAGCTTTGTCTAAGTTAACGTTATCTGGCCAAGAATTAAGTGGTGCAAATCTTTGATTACCTGTTCCTGCTCCACCTCTACCATCACCAGTTCTGTAAGTTCCTGCGGCATGCCAAGCTAATCTAATAAATAATGGACCATAATGACCATAATCTGCTGGCCACCACTCTTGAGAGTCTGTCATTAATTTTTTTAAATCTTTTTTTAATGCTTTGTAATTTAGTTTTTTAAATTCTTTTGCATAATTAAATTTTTTATCCATAGGGTTAGATAAATTTGAATGCTGACTAAGAATTTTAAGATTTAAACTATTTGGCCAAAAGTCTCTTACTGTTTGACCTCTTCCTGCAGAAAACTTTGCAGGCGTTCCTGCACCTGTAAAAGGACATTTGCTCATTTGATTAGCTTTAAAAGACTTGTTTTTGAAATTTTCAGTACTCATAATTTTTGTATTTCCCCCATGGTTATTAGAATTAGTAATTTATAATAGTTCTAAACTAAATGTCAACAGTTTAGAATGATTACAATATAAATTTAGAAAGAAAGATTTTTTTAACTCTGATTTTGAGTATCACTCGCAACTCTTACTAAAACTTCCACAGAACTAATTTTTTTTCCCGTAATATTATTTTTGATATTAACTTTTCCAATTTCGTTATCATTACAATCTATTAGTAAATTTGTGTCCTCATCATAAAAATGATGATGTTTAGTAATATTTGTATCAAAATAACTTTTATCGCTACTGATTGTAATTTCTTTTAAATATCCTTTATCTTTGAAAGCATGAACTGTGTTATAAATTGTAGCTAAAGATATTTTTTCATTAAAATTTTCTGAAATGTTTTTTGCTAAATCATTAATTGTAAAGTGAAATGTTTTGTCTCTATTAAATAAGACTTCACAAATTTTAAGTCTTTGTTTAGTGGGTCTAAGACCAGAATTTCTTAATTTGCTAACAAATTCGCTATTTTTTAACATTGTTAATTATAATAGTTCTAAACTTTATGTATATTATAATGGTTTAAAATCAAGTATTAAGGTGATCTATTTTATGAAAAAAAACTCCTATTCTTATGAAGAGCTTATAAGTTGCGGAAACGGAGGTCTTTTTGGTCCCGGAAATGCAAAATTACCACTTCCACCAATGTTAATGTTTGATAGAATTACAGAAATTAATGACAAGGATGGTGCTTTTAAAAAAGGCTCTTTAAAGGCTGAATTAGATATAAAGAAAGACCTTTGGTTTTTTGATTGTCATTTCAAAGAAGATCCTGTGATGCCAGGATGTCTTGGTCTTGATGCTATGTGGCAACTCGTAGGATTTTATTTAGGCTGGATTGGAAATCCAGGAAAAGGCAGAGCCTTGGGCGTTGGTACAGTAAAATTTACAGGAGAAGTTTTACAGAATGTTAAATTAGTCAAATATGAAATCGATATGAAAAAAATTATGTCTCCTGGTGGCACAACAGTTGGTTTGGCTAATGGGATATTATTAGCAGATGAAAAAAAAATTTATTCAGCAGATAATTTAAAAGTAGGGTTATTCAAATAATGAGAAGGGTTGTAATAACTGGTTTAGGAGTAGTCTCTTGTTTAGGAAATAATCAAGAAGAAGTTCATCAATCTTTATTAAATTCAAAGTCAGGAATCTCATTTGCTGAGGAATATAAAGAGCACAATTTAAAAAGTCATGTGCATGGCAAGCCAAACATCAAACTTGAAGATCATATAGATAGAAAAACAATTAGATTTATGGGTTCAGGCTCAGCTTATAACTATATTGCGATGAAAGAGGCAATCAAGGACTCGGGTTTAGAGGAAAAAGAAATAAGCAACTTTAGTACTGGTATAGTCATGGGATCTGGAGGGCCTTCAATTGAAAATGTAATTTTAGCAGCGGATAAAACAAGAGCAAAAACCCCTAAATTAATGGGACCTTTTATAGTTCCAAGAACCATGGCAAGTACTGCGTCTGCTACTTTAGCAGTTCCATTTAAAATCAAAGGGACTAATTACACAATGAGTTCTGCATGTGCAACTAGTGGTCACTGCATTGGAAACTCAATGGAATTAATTCAAATGGGTAAACAAGATATTGTTTTTGCGGGTGGTAGTGAAGAAATTCATTGGGCGATGACAGCTATGTTTGATGCCATGACTGCCCTATCGTCGAAATATAATGATACACCTCAATCAGCATCAAGAGCGTATGACAAAACTAGAGATGGTTTTGTAATAGCTGGAGGAGCGGGTGTTTTAGTTTTAGAAGAATATGAACATGCAAAAGCTAGAGGTGCCAAAATTTATGCTGAATTAACTGGTTATGGTGCCACCTCAGATGGATATGACATGGTAGCTCCATCTGGAGAAGGAGCTGTCAGATGTATGAAAATGGCAATGGCAACCACTAAAAACAAAATTGATTATATTAATACTCATGGAACTTCTACACCAGTAGGTGACATAACTGAACTAAAAGCTATTAAGGAAACTTTTGGGGAAGAAATTCCAAAAATAAGTTCAACAAAGTCTTTATCCGGTCACCCTTTAGGTGCTGCGTCAGTTCATGAAGCTATATATTGCTTAATTATGATGAAAAATAATTTTATTGCAGGATCAGCGAACATCAATGAAATGGATGAAGAGGCTAAAAAATTTCCAATAGTTGCAAAAACCGAAACTGGAGTAACATTAAATACAGTTATGTCTAATAGTTTTGGTTTTGGTGGAACTAATGCTGCTTTAATATTTCAGAAAGTATAATTATGAGTTTAATGAAAGGCAAAAAAGGATTGATCATGGGTGTTGCCAATGAAAGATCTATAGCGTGGGGTATTTCGCAGAAATTAGCTGAAGCTGGTGCTGAGCTCGCCTTCACATATTTAGGAGATGCTTTAAAAAAAAGAGTTATTCCTTTAGCAGAAAAATTAAATTCAAAAGTTACATTCAGTTGTGATGTTGAAAAAAAAGAAGAGGTAGTAAAATTATTTGAAGATATTAAATCTCAATGGGGTGAAATTGATTTTGTTGTCCATGCTGTAGCATTTTCAGATAAATCAGAATTATCAGGCGAATATTTAAATACAACTAGAGAAAACTTTTTAAGAAGTATGTTAATATCATGTTTCTCATTTACTGAAGTTGCAAAAGAAGCATCAAAAATAATAAAACAAGGTGGTAGTTTGTTAACTTTAACTTATGAGTCCACCAAAGCAATTCCAAATTATAATGTAATGGGTGTTTGCAAATCAGCTTTAGAGGCTAGTGTTAAATACTTGGCTAGAGATTTGGGTGCTAAAGGCATGAGAGTAAATGCAATAAGTGCAGGCCCTATCAAAACATTAGCTGCATCTGCAATAGGTGATGCAAAATTCTTATATAAATGGAATGAGGATCATTCTTTTCTCAAAAGAAACGTAGATATCCATGACGTTGGAAATTCAGCATTATATCTATTAAGTGATCTTGCGAATGGTGTCACTGGTGAAATTCACTACGTAGATGCTGGGTATAATAAAGTTGGAATGCCAGATCCTAAAAACATCACTTAATAAGCAGGGATGTTCTGTTGTCAGGTGCCACTTAAATTTACTCAGTAGCTTGTTTCATCGAAAGTTTTACTTTTCCTCTATCGAAACCAATAACTTTAACTTTTACTTCATCACCTTCTTTCACTACATCGGTAACTTTAGCTACTCTCTTATCTGCTAGTTCTGAAATATGAACAAGCCCATCTTGTTTTCCTAAGAAATTAACAAATGCACCAAATTCCATAATCTTCATAACTTTACCTGAATAAATTTTATTGATTTCAGCTTTGGCGGTAATGTCTTTAATCATTTGCATAGCAATATTTCTAGACTCTTCATCCGGAGCTGCAACTGTTACAACTCCCTCATCATTTACATCGACTTTAGCACCTGATTTTTCAACAATCTCCCTGATTGTTGCACCACCTTTTCCAATAACAGCAGCAATATCTTTCTTATCAACATTAATTTTTTCCATTTTTGGAGTATGTTTTCCAACATCAGATCTTGATGCTGATAATGCTTTATTCATTTCTCCTAAAATATGAACTCTCCCATCTTTAGCTTGGCTTAATGCTTGCTCCATAATTTCAAAAGTAATTCCAGTAATTTTGATATCCATTTGTAGTGAAGTAATTCCATCTTTAGTTCCAGCAACTTTAAAATCCATATCGCCTAAATGATCTTCATCACCCAAAATATCTGATAACACACTAAAATCATCACCCTCTTTAATTAAACCCATTGCTATACCTGCAACAGGTTCTTTTATTGGTACTCCCGCATCCATTAATGCAAGTGATGTTCCACAAACAGTAGCCATTGATGAAGAACCATTGGACTCCGTAATTTCTGATACTACTCTAAAAGTATAAGGAAATGACTCTTTTGAGGGCAATGAAGAATGAATAGCTCTCCATGCTAATTTACCATGACCTATCTCTCTTCTACCAGTTCCTATTCTTCCTGTCTCGCCAACGGAAAAAGGTGGAAAATTATAATGAAGCATAAACCTTTCTCTTTGTAATCCATCTAAGCTTTCAATTCTTTGCTCATCATCAGATGTTCCTAATGTGGCAGTAACGATTGCTTGCGTTTCGCCTCTGGTAAACAAAGCAGAGCCATGTGTTCTTGGCAAAACACCAACCTCACATGAGATTGGCCTTACATCAGACAAACCCCTACCATCAATTCTATTTTTATTTTTTAAAATATCTGTTCTAACTATTGTTTTTTCAAGATTTTTTAACTGACTATTAACATCAAGATCTGTATAGTTTTCATCTTCCTCATAAAGTTTTTTTGCTTTATCAGTAATTTCTGAAATTTGATTTGATCTGTCTTGTTTATCTCTAGTCGCAAATGCTTTTTTAAGATCTGCGGTAAAAGTTTCCTCAAGTTTTTTCTTTACATCAGATAAATCTTTTTTCTCAACTATCCACTCAGGTTTTCTACATTCTTTTGCAAGTTCCTCTATCATTTTAATCACTGGAACAAATCCTTCATGACCGAATTTTACTGCATTTAACATCTCTTCCTCTGTCAACCCGCTTGCTTCAGACTCAACCATAAGCACAGCATCTTTTGTACCAGCAACAACTAAATCTAATTTTGATTTTTCAAGTTCAATTTTTGATGGATTTAAAAACATATTTACCATCTATATATCCAACTCTAGATGCACCAACAGGGCCCATAAATGGCATTCCTGATATAGCTAAGGCTGCAGATGATGCAATGATTGATAAAATGTCTGCCTCATTTTCTTTATCATAAGAAATTACAGTTGGTAACAACTGGACTTCATTTTTAAATTCATCAGGAAACAATGGTCTGATCGGTCTATCAATTAATCTTGAGATTAATGTTTCACTTTCAGTTGGTCTTGCTTCTCTTTTAAAATATCCACCAGGAATTTTTCCTGCTGCATAGTATTTTTCCTGATAATTTACAGATAATGGAAAGTAATCCATGTCTGGATTCACTTTTTTTGCTCCAACGACTGTTGCTAAAACTACGGTCTCCCCACATGTTGCGATAATTGCTCCGTCTGCTTGTCTTGCTACTTTACCTGTTTCTAAACTTATCTTCTTCCCTGCTACTTCAACTTCCTTCTTGTATACTTTAAACATTTCATTTCCATTTCGTTTCGTTCGTTTCGTTCCATTCCGTTCTATCTATCTTGACTCTTATTTTCTCAAATTCAATTTCGACAGGACATTCTTGTAAGAATCTACCTTATTTCTTTTAAGATAATCTAACAATTTTTTTCTTCTATTGACCGCTCTCAATAATCCAACAGATGAATGTTTATCTTTTTTGAATTGCTTGATATGTTTTGAAAGCGTTTCAATTTTTTCTGTTAACAAAGCAATTTGGATTTCTGATGATCCAGTATCTTTTCCATGCATTGCTAATTCTTGAGCTTTTTTATTCATGCTTATTTTTCCTATTTATTTGTTTGTTTAATTAAATTTTCAATTTTTTCTGCATACTCAAACGACTCGTCTTTTCTAAAAAGTAATTTTGGTAAAAATTTCATTACTACTTTTTGAGACAAAATTTTTCTAATTAAAAATGAGTATTCTTTCAAAGTATTAACAGTTTCCTCTGCATTTTTTCCTCCGAGAGGAAGTACATACGCTTTAGCAATTTTCAAATCCTGACTCATCCTTACTTCAGTAACTGTTATCGTATTTGTTTCTAAGTTCGGAACTTTAGCTTCATTTCTTATAAAAATCATGCTTAAAGATTGTTTAATCATTTCACCAACTCTTAATTGTCTCTGTGAAATTGGTTTTCCTATTCTGTCTGTCATTAAATTGACCTCTCTTTAGATGTAACACTAAAAGCCTCTATTGTATCATTTTTTTTAAAATCCATATAATCTTTGAGAGCAATTCCACATTCTTGACCATTGTTCACTTGTTTTACTTGATTTTTTTCTCTAAATAGACTTCCAACTTTACCTGTAAAAACAATTGAACCATCTCTAATTACTCTTACATCTGAATTGCTATTAATTTCTCCCTCAGTTACTTTGGAACCAGCAACTTTACCAGCTCCTGAAACTTTGAAAATTTCTAAAATTTGTGCAGTCCCAATTACTTTTTCTTCTTCATCAGGAGTTAATAATCCGGACATTCTTTTTTTTACAAAATCTAAAACTTCATAAATTATGTTGTATGATGAAATATCTATTTTTTCATTTTCAGCAAGTTTTTTAGCCTCCTTACTTGGCTTTACATTAAACGCTATCAAAACTGCATTTGAGGCCTTTGCCAAAGTTACATCTGTCTCGGTTACCATTCCAATATCTGCCAAAATTATCTTTGGTTTTACCTCATCATGATTAATTTGACTGATAGCATTTTTTATTGCCTCTGAGGATCCATGAACATCAGACTTAATTATAAGATTTAATTCTTCAATGGACTTATTAGAAAAAGCAGACTCTTGAGTGGCAAATGTCAGAGGGTTTTTACCATCTTTACTCTCTTGAGCTCTATTTTCGCTTAAAGTTTTAGCCTCCTTCTCGTTATCTAAAACTATAAAATCATCTCCAGCTTTTGCAGGGCCATTTATTCCAAGTATTTCTACTGGAGAAGATGGCAGAGCTTCATCAATATTTTTTCCCTTATCGTTAACAATTGCTCTGATTTTTCCCCATTTAAGACCACTTACAAAAAAATCTCCTTTTTTTAAAGTTCCAGTAGTCACAATTATAGTTGCGACTGGACCTCTGCCAATGTCAATTTTTGATTCTAAAACAACTCCTGTGGCTTTTGACTCAAAATCAGTTTTAAGATCAAGAATTTCAGCTTGAAGAATAATTGCATCAATAAGTTTATCTAGGTTTGATTTAGTTTTTGCTGATATCTCCACCATCAAAGTGTCTCCTGATAAATCTTCAGCTATCAACTCATGTTCTAGTAATTGATTTTTAATTTTTTGAGGATCAGCCTCAGGTAAATCACATTTATTAATTGCTACAACTATTGGTACATTAGCGGCCTTTGCATGTTTTATTGACTCAATAGTTTGAGGTTTAACACCATCATCAGCCGCAACAACTAGAACAACAATATCTGTAAGCTTTGATCCTCTTGCTCTCATTTCAGTAAAAGCTGCATGGCCTGGCGTATCGATAAATGTTAATTTATTAGACTGATGGTCTATTTGATAAGCGCCAATGTGTTGGGTTATTCCACCAAACTCTCCTGATACCACATTTGCACTTCTTAAAACGTCTAGAACTGAAGTTTTACCATGATCCACATGGCCCATAACTGTGATTATTGGTGGTCTATTCTTTAGATTTTCAGTCCTTGAAGCTTTTATTTTTTGAATTATTTCCTCTGCCTTTTCCTCTCGAATTGGGTTGTGACCAAATTCTTTCACTAAATACTCTGCAGTATCTGCAGCTAGATTTTGGTTAATTGTTACTGTTACACCCATCCCAAACATATGTTTAATAATATTACTGGACTGTTCTGCCATTCTATTTGCAAGTTCTCTAACAGTAATAACTTCCGGGATATTAATATCTCTTTTAATTGGCTTTAAATTTTCTTGAGCTTCTTCTTTGGTTAAATTTCTATTTTCTTTTTGTCTTGCTCTTTTGACAGAGGCTAAACTTCTTTCTCTAGCTTCAATTTGATCACTCAAAGCTCTAGAAACCGTTAATTTTAATTCTCTTTTTTTTGTGTTAGATTTTAAAGATTTTTTATTCTTATTTTCATTTTCCTCTTTAAGTCTTTTTGTTGCTCTTTGCTCAGCTAATTTACGTCTTTCAAAATCACTTGTTAAAGGCGGTGATTTAGGAATGTAATTCGGTTTGCCAAAAGTTCCTTTGTTGCTTGTAAAATTATTTTTAATCTTTGATGGGTTTGACTTAAATGAAGCGCCTCTGCTATTAAATTTGCCAGTTTGCTTTTCTATTATAACAGAATTCTTTCCAAGATTTTTTGCTTTATCTATATTTTTTATAGACTTTTTGGCTATGCCACCTGATATCGTCAATTTTGTTTTTTTTTCCATAGCTCATCTCTCAATCTTCATAAACAATTTTTCTTGCAGACATAATAAGTTCATCTGCTTCTTCTTTCGATAAAGCAAAATCTTCTAAGTAACCTTGGATTTTTATTCTTTCGCCTTTAACTACATCATATCCACCGGTTAGCTCATCTGATGCCAGATCAGCAAAATCTTGAAGTGTAAGAATTTTTTGATCACCTAAAGTGACCAACATTCCAGGAGTTAACCCCTTTAAATTTATTAGTCCATCATCTAGGCCTAGTTCTTTAATCCTCTGAGAAATATCTTCTTGATCTTTTTGATGAAACTCTTTTGCTCTCTCTATAAGAGCTTTTGCAGTTTCTTCCTCTATACCTTCAATTTTTAATAAATTTTCTGCTGAACTATCTTTTATATCATCAATAGTAGAGTAACCCTCAGCCACAAGAAGTTGTCCAAGAGTTTCGTCTAACTCTAAATTCTTAACAAAATTTTCTGTTTTTTCCTTAAACTCCAGTTGTCTTCTTTCAGAGTCTTCTGCATCTGTCATAATATTTATTTCAAAATTCAATAGTTTTGTAGCAAGCCGAACATTTTGTCCTCTTCTTCCAATAGCTTTACTCAAATTTTCCTCAGTTAGAATGACATCTAACTTTTTTCTCTCTAAGTCTACGTTAACTCTTTGAACTTCAGCTGGAGATAAAGCATTGGATACTAGAATTGCAGGATCCTCAGACCAATTTACTATATCAATTTTTTCACCTTGTAGTTCATTTACTACTGCTTGAACCCTTGATCCTCGCATACCTACACATGCTCCAACTGGATCTAGTGATGTGTCAACTGCTTTAACACAAATTTTAGCTCTACTTCCTGGATCTCTAGAAGAAGATTTAATTTCAATCAAACCATCATAAATTTCAGGAACTTCTTGAACGAAAAGTTTTTCCATAAACTTTGGATGAGCTCTTGATAGAAATATCTGTTGACCACGAGGTTCTCTTCTTACATCAAAACAATATGCTTTAATTCTATCTCCAGCTTTTATATTCTCTCTTGGTATAATTTCGTTTTTTTGTATTATTGCTTCTGTTCTTCCAAGGTCTACGATTACATTACCAAACTCTAATCTTTTCACTATTCCACTTAATATCGAGTCTTTTTTATCGATAAAATCATTAAATTGTCTTTCTCGCTCTGCCTCTCTAACATTAAAATTAATTACTTGTTTTGCTGTTTGAGCCGCTATTCTTCCAAAATCAAATGAAGGTAGTGGTTGCAAAACCTCATCACCGATTACTTTATCTTTATTAATCTCATTCAATATAATTGCATCCTCTAATTTGATCTCAGTGTTTGTATTTTCTGGATTTTCTGAAACAATCAATTTTCTAAAAATTTCAATATCGCCGTTATCTCTATTAATTATTACCTTAATCTCATTATCCTGACCAAATTTAGATTTTGCTGCTTTAGCAATCCCGGTTTCCATTGAACTAATAATTAGTTCTTTATCAATTGATTTTTCTAACGCTACTGCCTCTGCGATTCTTAGTAGTTCAAGTTTATCTGCTCTTTTATTTAACATAGTTTTGTTTAATCCAAAAAAAAATGGGCCAAAGCCCATTTTGATAATTCAACAATGTAAGTGCATATATAAAAGTTTTTTTTTATTTTTCAATAAAAACTATTTTAAAAAAATGTCAGATTTGTTGGTATTTTCCCAGGAAAAAGCACCTTCTTTATCTGGCTCCCTTCCAAAATGCCCGTATGCAGATGTTTTTTCATATATAGGCTTATTGAGCCCCAACATCTCTCTTATTCCTCTTGGGCTAAGATCAAAACTTTGTTTAATCTTTTCTTCAACAAATTTATTTTTGTCTAAATCATTATCAAAAAGATTTACATAAATAGATAATGGTTTTGAAACACCAATCGCATAAGCTAACTGAATTAAACATTTATCTGCAATCTTTGAGGCAACAACATTTTTAGCAATATACCTTGCTGCATAAGCTGCAGACCTATCGACTTTAGTTGGATCTTTTCCAGAAAAAGCTCCTCCACCATGTGGAGCAGCACCACCATAAGTATCTACAATAATTTTTCTACCTGTTAAGCCACAATCTCCATCTGGACCACCTATTACAAAATTTCCAGTTGGATTTACATAAAATTCATCTTCATTAAAATCCTCCAAAAAATTTTTTGGTATAGAGTTTATTAAATATGGTCTTAATAATTCTTTAACCTGTTCTTGGTTCACATTTGGAGTATGCTGAGAAGATATTACTACTGATTTAACTTTTGACGGTTTACCATTTTCGTATTCAAATGTTACCTGACTTTTAGAATCTGGCTCAATATTTTTTAATCTGCCTGATTTCCTATCTTCAGCCATTAACCTTAAAATTTTATGTGAAAAATGAATTGGTGCTGGCATTAAAACATCAGTTTCATTACAGGCATAACCAAACATAATACCTTGATCTCCTGCACCCTCATCTTTATTACCTGAAGAGTCTACACCCATAGCAATGTCACTTGACTGTGAATGAAGATGACTTTCTATTTTTGTAGCCTCTTTCCAGGTAAAACCATCTTGATCATATCCAATATCTTTAATGCATTCTCTTACCTTATTGATTAAATCATCTTTTTTAATTTCTGGTCCTCTGACCTCACCGGCTAATACAACTTTATTTGTAGTTGTGAGAGTTTCACATGCAACTCTCGAATATGGATCGTTAGATAAATAAGTGTCTACCACCATGTCAGATATCCTATCAGATACTTTATCTGGGTGTCCCTCTGAAACAGACTCACTTGTAAAAAGAAAATTTTTTAAATTACTCATTTTTAGTCCTATTAAATGAAAAAGTTAAAACAATATACAACAAAATTAATATGAAAAATATGCTATTTCCATATTTAGAAAACAATGTTGGTTTTAAATCTCTTATGCCTTCTAAATCAATGTAACCTGAAATTCCATAATCTACTTTATTCTCAATATAACCTAATGGATTTATAATTGCTGCCATCCCGTTATTAGATGATCTAATTATATACTTTCCATTTTCGACTGCTCTAAATTTACTATGGATAAAATGTTGTTTGGGTCCAATGGATTTACCAAACCATCCATCTTCTGAAATATTTAATATAAAATCGAAATCAAAATTTTTAGTCAAATTTCCACTATATATAATTTCATAACAAATTAATGGCAAAAAATTTATTTGTTTAAGATCATCTTGGATTTTAATAATTTTTCTGTTTACACCTTTATCAAATGATCCAATATTATTTGTGATTGTTTTTAAACCGAATTTGTTAAGAATATTTTCAAGAGGAACAAATTCACCGAAAGGTACAAGTTTAATTTTGTTATAATTGTCAATTAAATTTACTTTACTATCAAATATTGAAAATGAATTATAATAATTATAATCATTGTTCATAGTCTTTCTGCTTGTTATTCCTAGACCGATTAAGTGATTTTCACTAAAATATTTTTCAAATATGTCATTGTATAAATCTAATTGATCTTCATAAGTGTTAGGTATTATTCCCTCTGGCCATACAAAAAATGTCTTTTTTTCCTCAATGGGTGAACTAATCGAAATTAGCTCATTAATCACACTCTCAGCATTAACGTTTTTATAGTACCTATCTAAACTTATATTTGCTCCAATTACCCTAACCACAAAAGGAAGTTCTTTCTCTTTACTGTTATAAAAATTTTTTTTTAAAAATTCTCCGTATGTATAAAAAGAGAAAGGTAATAGCAGTAAAAAGATACACACAACCACTTCTTTTTTAGATTTTCTAAATATGAAGAGGGCGGGAGCTGTAAAAAAACTTACCACTATAAGATTTAATGAATAAGTTCCTATTACAGACAAAATGCTTAGGAAACTATTAATTTCAGAAAAACTATAAATTACTAAGTTCCAAGGAAACCCAGTTAAAACTGTTCCTCTAATAAACTCTATTAAACCAAACAAAAAAGAAAATAGGAAAAAAGCACTTAATATATTTTTCGGTTTGTATAGATAAAAAATAGCAATACATAATGCATAAAATAAACCTAAAAATGCTGGGATAACAATTAAAGTTATAGGAATTAAAAAATTGAAACTTTGATCAAAACTTAAAGATATAGTTAACCAATACAAACTGGATAAAAAATAACTAAAACCAAACAACCATCCATAATAAAAGGATTTTTTTACTCCTTGTTTTAGTCTCTGAAATAAAAAAATAAAGAAAACACTAAATGTAAAAAAATTTAAAAAAAAAAAATTATAAGGAGGTAAACTTAAGGAAGTTAAGCTTCCTAAAAAAATAATCAATAAAGTCTCAAATATAAAATTTTTTTTCAATTTAAAATAGAAGTTTTTTCTATAGATCTAAAAATTTTTTTTTCTTCATTTAACATCTGTTTATACTCTTTACTTTTTTGATGATCGTGACCCAATAAATGTAGAAAACCATGTATAAAAATTTTTATTGTTTTTATTTTAAATTCATAATTATCTAAATTTTTCGGCTTATTCATATAATTGAAACTTATAATTATATCACCAAGATAATTTTCTTTTAATTTTTTTTGTTTTTTATTAAATGGAAAAGAAAGTACATCGGTATGTTTATCCTTATTTCTAAATTTTTTGTTTAAAGTTTTAATTGTTTTATTATTTGATAGTAGTAGCGTTAAATAGATTTTTTTGTTGATAAATCTATATTTTTTTGGGAACTTGTTACATATTTTATTAAAAAATAATTCTTTTTTTTTTATCTTTTTTGACCAAGAATTTTCTTCTGAGAGCACATTAACTTTGATCATTATTGTTGTACGCTTTCACAATTTTTGAAACTAAAGGATGCCTCACAACATCTGAATGATCAAAGTCTATAACTGCAATCTCATTCAAATGTGATAATATCTTTTTTGATCTTTCTAAACCTGACAATTTTTTGTTAGGTAAATCTATTTGGGTAGGATCACCATTTACAACTATTTTTGAATTTTCACCTATCCTAGTAAGAAACATTTTTATTTGTGTATCAGTGGCGTTTTGAGCTTCATCTAAAATTGCAAAAGAATTTTTTAAAGTTCTCCCTCTCATAAAAGCTAAAGGAGCAATTTCAATGTCGCCAATTTCTATCATTCTCTGAATTTTTTCAAAATGAAACAGGTCATACAAAGAGTCATACAAAGGACGTAGATATGGATCAACTTTCTCTTTCATATCCCCTGGTAGGAATCCTAATCTCTCACCTGCCTCAACCGCAGGTCTAGAAAGTATAATCCTCTCTATTTTTTTTTCTAACAACATTGTTAAACCTACAGCAACAGCAAGAAAGGTTTTTCCTGTACCAGCAGGTCCAGCAGATATTATTATTTCATTTTGTCTCAACGCTCTAACATACTCTTTTTGTTTTTCTGATCTTGGAATTATAGATTTTTTCGGAGTTTTGATTATATCAGTAACGTTGGTATTTTTTACCTTTTCATTTATCATAAATTGATCAACAGAGGATAAAATATCTTTTTGTTCTATACTACCATTATTTTGAAATTGATTTGCAAGAAATTGAATTGCATTCTTCAAAATTTCATTTTTTTCTGAAGTTGATTTGATTAAGATTGAATTTCCCCTAGAATAAATACTTGAATTAGTTATTTTTTCTAACTCTTTCAAGTTATGGTTAAATTCACCAACTACTCCCATCAGGAGGTCATTTTCATGAAAAATTACACTAATTGAATTATTTTCTGAATAAACAAATTTTAGAGATGAATTAATATCTTTTTTAATAGTATTACTCAAATTTAAGCCACTCTTTGTTCTGAATTTTCTAAACTTTTACCAAACAATGTATTTTGATTACTGCTATTTATTTTTACTTTTATAACATTTCCCATATCTAGATCATTACCATCAAAAATAACTGAAGTCATATATTCTGATCGACCAAAAAACTTTGTGCCACCATCTATTTTATTTTCAACTAAAACATCAATTTCTTTACCTTCAAGCGATTTATTCATATTAATTTGATTGGTAAATAATTGTTTTTGAACTTTTTCTAATCTTGTAAGTGAAATTTTTTTATCAATTAGCTCATAATTTGCTGCAGTTGTTCCTGGTCTTGGACTAAATATGAAAGAAAAAGAATTTATAAATTCAATTTTTTTAATCAAATCAAATGTTTCATTAAAGTCCTTCTCGTCCTCACCCGGATAGGCAATTATAAAATCACTCGAAAACTTTATTTTTGGGTTAATTTTTTGAAATTTTTCGTAAGTATTAACATAATCACTTATTTGATGTTTTCTATTCATAGAATTTAGGATCTTATCAGATCCACTTTGAACGGGCAGGTGAACTAAAGGCATTAACTTCTTTGAAACACCATATACATTGATAAGATCTTCTGTCATATCCCTTGGATGAGAAGTCGTATATCTAATTCTTTTAATTCCATCCAACTTTTCTATTTCTAAAATCAAATCTGACAATCTGTAATTTTCGTAATTATAAGCATTAACATTTTGACCTAGTAGTGTTATTTCACGAACTCCATTTTCTGACAAATTCTCTGCTTCTTCTAATATTTTTTTGAATGGTCTTGAATATTCTGGACCTCTTGTAAATGGCACTACACAGAAATGGCAAAATTTATCACAGCCCTCTTGAATAGTTAAAAATGATGAAATTTTTTTTGATGAGTTCTTAATATTATCTAAATAATCAAATTTTGTAATAGCATCAAATTCGGTTTCATCTATTTTTTTTTGTTTAGATAAAAATTCCTCAATTTTGTCATTTATTTTATGATAAGCTTGCGGTCCAATCACGATATCAATATATGGTTCTCTTTTGATCATTTCCTCATTTTCAGCCTGAGCAACACATCCAGCAACTATAACGATTGGTTTTTTTCGTGATCTGAAATTTTTTTTAACCCGTCCAATCTCATGATAAACTTTTTCTTTAGCTTTATCCCGAATATGGCACGTGTTGAGTAGATAACAATTAGACTCATTTAAATTTTCGGTTTTTACAAAACCTATTTCTCTCACAGTATCAAATATCCTGTTAGTGTCATATTCGTTCATTTGACAACCGAAAGTTTTGATAAATATTTTTTTATTCATCTTTTGAGTTTACTTTGACACCATATAACTCAAGTTTATGGTCTACTAACTTATAACCATATTTTTTTGCAACTTTTTTTTGCAACTCTTCAATTTCTTCATCCACAAATTCAATTATTTCACCAGATTTTATATCAATCAAATGATCATGATGACTCTCTATCATTGCTTCATATCTAGCCTTACCACCTTTAAAATCATGTTTAGTTAAAATTCCTGCCTCTTCGAAAAGCTTAACGGTCCTATAAACTGTGGCTATGCTTATTTTTGGATCAACTTTTGATACACGACTATATAACTCATCAACATCTGGATGATCAGACTCACCATAAGCGGCTTTTGACTCTGAAATAACCTTTGCAATAATTCGCCTCTGTTCAGTTAATTTTACCCCTTTGGATAAACATTGTTGTTCAATTGTATCTGACATAATTGATTTTAACTCAAATAAATAGGATTTATCAAATTTTTTTCAACTTTCAATTTATCGCAAAGTTTTGGGATATTTTCGTATTTAACCTCATTATTTTCACTAAAATCCTCGAAACTATAACAATAATAATCAATTTTATTAGCTAAATGGAAAGCTTTAACAACTGATAAAGAATTTCTTATCCCCGCAAAACTTCCTGGACCTCGATTTACATAAATTTGAGAAACTTTATCTAAATCTAAATTTTTTTTATTTAAAAAATCATTAATTAGAATTGATAATTTTTCATAATTTATTTTGGAATTTTCATGTGTAATGCTGTAATTAGTATCATTATTAATGATCATTAAAAAAATTTTATCTTTAGCAGCATCTATAATTAGCTTATTCATTTTACAATTTATTTTTCTAGTTAATTCTATTTCACAAGAGAATAATATCAAATCTTATTCTAGAGACAGTGGTGTTTTATCATTGATGTATCATCGATTTAATGAAAATAAATATCCATCAACAAATATAAGAATGGATATGTTTGATGAGCAAATGAAAATCATTAAAAATCAAGGGTATGAATTTTATGATCCTAACAATTTTTTAAATGAATTTAATAAAGTAAAAGAGAATAAGAAAATTTTAATTACAATTGATGATGGATTTAAGTCATTTTATAATGAGGCCTGGCCATATCTTAAAAAAAATAAAATTCCATTCATCTTATTTGTATCTACTGAACCTGTAGGTAAAAAAGGGTATATGACTTGGGATGAAATTAAAGAAATTGATGACTCCGATATAGGCTATATAGGACACCATTCACATACACATGAATATTTAATTGATATGACAGAAAAAGAATTCATAAACGATATAGAAACAGCAACTAAAATTTTTAAAGATAAACTAGGGTATGTACCACCAATATTTTCATATCCTTTTGGTGAATATTCTCTTTTTATGAAAAATTATATATCAAAAAATTTTGAAATTGCTTTTGGACAACACTCTGGAATAATTGATAACAATAAAGATAAATTTGAATTACCAAGATTTCCAATAAATGAAAAGTATGGAGATTTAAAACGATTTAACTCACTAATAAATTATAATCCTCTAGAATACAAATCTCTAAAACCAGTAGAAAAAAAATTAGAAAATAATGATAATCCACCTAAATTAATTGTAGAATTTTTTGATAATCAAAAAAATATTAAAAATATTAATTGTTATTCAAATGATGGTGGTTCTTGGGGCCAACCAAATTTAGTATTTGAAAAAAATATTCTTTATATCAGTTTCGAGTCTAAATTTTTACCAAGACGTGGAAGAGTAAACTGCTCGTTAAATGATGATGGCAGGTGGCGTTGGTTTGGAACCCAATTTGTTATAATGGAAAATTAAATTAAACTTTCAAGGTCTTTGCTTGATGGAAGTAACTTAGCATCATCAAAATCTTTTAAATTATTTTGATTAATAATTTTTTGCAAAACTTCCACATACTTATTTCCAGTTTCAGCATAATTTTTTAAAAATTGAGAAAGAATTAAACTATCTAAAGGTTGATTATTATCTCTTAAATGTGCTCTTGCTAGTCTAAAATTTTTATATGATCTATGGGTATTTAAATTTCTTTGATAAGCTCTAACTGAGGCTTGTAATACATTAAATTTCATAACTTTGTGACCCTTGTTTTCATCAGCCTCTTTAGGTTTTAAGCCCTCACCTGACCAAGTCCATTGCCCAAAAAGTGCATTGCCCTCTTGTGCAAATCTTGATGTTCCCCATCCTGTTTCTTTCGCAGCTTGAGCAAGTGCTAAAGAAACTGGTATTTCATCCATTCTGATTTTAAGAGTTGTTAAATCTTTGGATGTTACTCCATATTGTTTGTATTTTTTTTCAAGCCATTTTTTTTCTAATTGAGTATTATTGCTCTTATTTATAATTTTAAACAAAGTCTTTCGATCTAATCTAATATTATTATTTTCTTTTAAAACTAAAGGTAAAACAATTTGAATAAAAAACTCTTTTCTTTTCTTGGTGCTTTCGATCATTTTGATTTCACCAGGAAGTAAAGTTAAGGCGACAGGCTTAACTAATTTTGTTTCCCTTACGTCATCTAGCTTATAATCGGTGTCTTGAAATAATTGCTTAATTGTAGATGCATTTAATCTTACTGTGTCTGTCTCAAGATCATTTAGACTGAAAATATCTATTAACAAATCTTTTTCATTCAAGTCTCCTCCATCAGCTTCAACACCCTCTTTTTTATTTAGTGTATAAGCTAGTATAGCTTTAGAATTATTTTGAAATTCTTTATCATCTAAAAGTTGCTGATTGGCAAAGTTAACTATTGATGGAATATGATAAAATGAAAATACAACAAAAATACTTGTTAAAAATATTCTTGGGATAGCACCAATTCTTCTGTCATCAAAAAACTTAAATATTTTTAAGTTCTTTCTTCTCATTCTAACAAAATAAAATTTTGACTTAAAAAAAATCAGTTGATTTAAAAATTTAAGATTTTTTAATTTAAAACTGAACATTTAAAGAGCCTCAACCTTCTTAACTTCTGGTAGATAGTGACAAAGCAGATTTTGAACGCCTTGTTTTAATGTCATAATTGAACTTGGGCAACCCGAACAACTCCCTTGAAGCTGTACTTTAACTACACCATCTTTAAACTCCTTAAATTTGATATCTCCACCATCTTTCGCAACTGCAGGTCTGATTTTTTCATCTAATATTTTAACTATTTTTTTTTCTATATCTTTTAAATTTTCATTATTTTCAATTAAGGTATTTTCAACAACACATTCTTTTCCAGTTGAGTAAAAATCGTTGATTAGAGAAATTACTATATGTTTAATATCATCCCATGATGTGTCGTCATATTTATTTATGGAGATAAAATCTTTGCCTAGAAAAATACCTTCAACGCCATTTATTGATAACAAGTTTTTAACTAACTCATTATTAGTTTGATCTTTTTGTGTAATTTCAAATGACCCTTTATTTGAAACATTCTTACCAGGTAAGAATTTTAAAGAATTTGGGTTTGGTGTTATTTCAGTCTGTACAAACATGATTTATATATAATCAATAATTGTAAAAATGAAACTCGTTAATAAAAAAAAATCTTAAAAACCAACAAGTTCTTGAATTTTTTTTACCTTTTCTGAGGCTATTTTATCTGCTTTTTGAGTCCCCTCTAATAATATCTTATCTAAATATTTTTTTTCACTTAACAGCTTTTTAATTTCCAAAGATATTGGACAAATTTTATCAACCATAACTTGTGATAAATTCTCTTTAAATTCCGAAAAATTTTTTCCTGAAAATTTATTTATTGTATCCTCTAAACTTACATCCATTAAACTAGAATAAATACCCATCAAGTTCTTTGCTTCGGGTCTTTTTTCTAAATCTGCACTAGCGGATGGTAGTGGCAAAGTATCAGTTTTTGCTTTTTTGATTTTATTTATTATTTGGTCTTTATCATCTGTTAAATTTATCCTGCTCAGATCTGATAATTCAGATTTACTCATTTTTTTTGTACCATCTCTCAAGCTCATAATTCTTGAAAACTCTTTTTGAATCAATGGCTCAGGAATTTTAAAAAAATTGTTAGCATTAAAGTCATTATTAAACTTTTGGGCTATATCTCGGCAAAGTTCTAAATGTTGCTTTTGATCATCTCCAACAGGTACGTGGGTTGTGTCATATAACAAAATATCTGCAGCCATTAAAACAGGATAAGAATAAAGACCAATACTTGCTTTTTCTTTGTCTTTTCCAGCTTTCTCTTTAAATTGGGTCATTCTATTAAGCCATCCCATTCTAGCAACACAACTTAATATCCAGGCTGTTTCTGAATGAGCACTTACACTTGATTGATTAAAAATAATACTTTTTTCAGGATCAATGCCACTAGCAATAAAAGTTGCTACAGTTTCATAAATATTATCTTTTAATTTTTTTGGATCTTGAGCAACTGTAATAGCATGAAGATCAACAACACAGAACACACACTCATTTTGAGCTTCATTATTAAGTTTTACAAAATTTTTGATCGCTCCCAAGTAATTTCCAAGATGAAGATTTCCAGTAGGCTGAACACCTGAAAAAATTTTTTTTCCCATAGTTAATACTTTAGTTTAATATCACCATATTTGAAAGCTTTGATAAATAATGAAAAACTCAAATAGAATATAAGACTTAAAAAAGCTGAAAGTATTAAATAAAAAGATTTAAAATTATATTCATAAATCAATTTATTTTCAAAAAGCAAAATTAAATAATTAAAAAATATTCCCATTAGTATAGATGCCAGAAGTATTTTTATTAATTTAGCAAAAAATAATTCGTTAAAATTAAATAAATCTTTATTTTTTAAGTAAATAAATAATATTATTGCATTAAACCATGATGAAATTGTTGTGGCTATAGGGATGATTATAAAACCAATTTCTCTAAAAAAATAAACACTTATTAATATATTTAAAATTACCGAAAGTAATGAAATATAAAATGGTGTTTTAGTATCCTGGTTTGCGAAAAAAAAAGTCGAAAATACTTTTATTAAAGCAAAAGCAGGTAATCCTAATCCAAAATAGTAAAGTGCGTTTGCTGAGTTAGATACTGACAGCTCATCAAAAGAACCATAGCCAAATAATGCAGAAATAATTTGTTCTGATCCTACAATTAAAGCAACTGAGGCTGGTAGACTTAAAAACATACTAAGCTCAAGTGCTTTGTTTTGTAGTAAGAGAATTTTATTTTTTTTTTTTAAAAAGACATGTTTAGAAAGCTGTGGTAAAACAACTACTCCTATCGCAATTCCTGCGATTGCTAAGTTTATTTGATAAATCCTATCAGCATAATATAAATAAGATACGGCACTGGCTTGAAAAGATGCAATTATAGTACCCACAAGAATATTGATTTGTGTGACACCAGATGAGAAAATACTAGGTAAAAGTTTTTTGAAAAAAAATTTTACCTTATTATCAATTTTGAAACTAAAATTAAGTCTTATAAAATAAAATTTTTTTGCAAATTGATATAAAAAAATAAGTTGTAACAATCCTGCAATAGAAACTCCATATGATAAATAATAAACTAATTCATCGTTAAGAAATTTGCCAAAAAATAAAATTCCAATCAAGACTATATTAAGTATTATTGGAGCTGCAGAGGCAGCAGCAAACTTATTGTGAGAATTTAGAATTGCAGCAAAAAAAGAAGATAGACTCACAAACATTAAAAATGGCATAGTTATCCTTGTAAGATCGACGGCTAGCTGAATTTTTTCTGAATCATCAACAAAGCCTGGCGCTATCAGCCTTACAAAAATTGGCATGAAAATTTCTATAATTAAAACTATAAACAATAGTCCTAAAAATAATAAATTGAAAATTTCGTTAGCAAATTTTTGTGATCCAGTTTTTTTTTTAACTAATTCTGAAGTGTAACTTGGTATAAAAGCTGCATTAAAGGTTCCTTCTGCAAACAATCTTCTAAAAGTATTAGGTATTCTAAATGCTACAAAAAATACATCTGCTAAAAAACTTGTTCCAAGAAAAATCGCTATCAAAACATCTCTTAAATAACCAAGTAATCTACTGATAATAGTATAAAAACCAAAAGTCCCTGTTGACTTAACTAAATTCATAAATCATATTAGTCTTAATTTTACCCCATTTGTACACCTAATTAGCATAAATGAAAAAAACAAAAATTGATCATTACACAGATAAAGAAGCTTTAGATTTTCACAAAGATAAGAAGCCAGGCAAGATTGAAATATCTTCCTCAAAAAATATGACGACAAAAAGAGATCTGGCTTTAGCATACTCGCCTGGTGTAGCTGCTCCTGTAAGAGCAATCAGTGATAATCCTGAGGCTGCATTTGATTATACAAGTAAAGGAAACCTTGTTGCAGTAATTAGTAATGGCTCAGCAATTTTAGGAATGGGAAATTTGGGTGCGTTGGCATCTAAACCGGTGATGGAAGGTAAGGCTGTTTTATTTAAAAGATTTGCTGATATTGACTCTATTGATTTAGAGATAGACTCCGAAAATCCAGATGAAATCATAAATAGTATAAAAAATTTTGCTCCAAGTTTTGGGGGTATTAATCTTGAGGATATTGCTGCTCCAGATTGTTTTATTATTGAAGAAAAGCTTAAAGAAATACTTGATATACCAGTATTTCATGATGATCAGCATGGAACTGCGATTATTACAACTGCAGCACTTATCAATGCTTTGGACATTAGTAAAAAAAAAATTGATAAAGTTAAAATAATTGTCAATGGTGCCGGAGCTTCAGCTATGGCTTGCGCTAATTTATTTAAAAAAACTGGTGTACCCAAAAAAAATATAACAATGGTAGACAGAACAGGGGTCATTTACAGAGGTCGAGATAATTTGAACCAATGGAAATCAAGTCATGCAATTGAAACAAAAGATAGAACTCTAGATGATGCTATTACTAATGCAGATGTTTTTTTAGGCTTATCTGCGAAAGGAGCGTTGACTAAAGACATGGTTAAAAAAATGGCAAAAAATCCAATTATATTTGCATGTGCCAACCCTGACCCAGAAATCACACCTGAAGAAATTGAAGAGGTTAGAGATGATGCAATTATAGCGACTGGAAGGTCGGATTATCCTAATCAAGTAAACAATTTAATAGGGTTTCCATATATTTTTAGAGGTGCATTAGATGTACGATCAAAAACAATTAATGAAGAAATGAAAATTGCAGCTGCACATGCGATAGCAAAATTAGCTAAAGAAGATGTACCTGATGAAGTCATTGCAGCAATGGGAGGTGAAAGGCCTCACTATGGAAAAGATTATATAATTCCATCAACATTCGATCCGAGATTAATTAGTGTTATACCGGCTGCAGTTGCAAAAGCTGCTATTGACACTGGCGTAGCAAGAAAGAAAATTGACAATTATGAAATCTATAAGGACCAACTTAAACAAAGATTAGATCCAACTGTAACAATTATGCAGGGTGTGAATACTTATATTAAGAAAAAACAAAAAAAAGTCGTTTTTGCTGATGGTGAGGATGAAAATACACTTAAGGCTGCGATAGCTTTTAAAAACTCTGACTTAGGAATGCCCATCTTAGTTGGAAAAGAGGAGCTAATTAAAAATCAAATAAAAAAAATTGGTTATAATGAAAATTTTGATATTGAAATTGTAAACTCAAAAGACACCGCTAAAAGAGAAAAATATGTAAAATATTTATTTAAAAAAACTCCAAAGAGAAAAGGGGATGTTGGAGTGGGATTGTGACAGACTAGTAAGAAACGACAGGGTTATTTGGGCCTCATGTATGGTTGCATGTCAGGATGCTGATGCAATGATAACTGGGAACACAAGAAGATATTCATCCTCGCTTGAAAAAATAATTAAAGTCGTTGACCCCAGACCAGGCGAAATTATGTTTGGATTAAATTTAGTTGTAAATAGAGGTAAAACAATTTTTATTTGTGATACATCGGTTATAGAATATCCAGATGCCAAACAATTAGCTGAAATGGCAAAATCAGCTGCAAGAGTTGCAAAACTATTTGGTTTTGATCCCAAAGTCGCTTTTTTATCTCACTCTACTTTTGGAGAGCCAGCTACAGATAGAACAAAAAGATTAAGTGATGCTGTTGAAATTTTAAAATCGGACAAAGTAGACTTTAAATTTGATGGCGAGATGCAGCCTGATGTGGCCTTAGAGGAAATGTATAAAGAACTTTACCCATTTTCTGAGATAGTTGGTAATTCAAATGTTTTAATTATGCCAAGCCAACATAGTGCTGCTATTTCCTACAAAATGATTAAGTCAATGAGTAGAGCAAAAGTAATTGGACCTTTGTTAATTGGTTTAGGTTTACCCATTGAAATAGCACCTTTAAGATCATCAACTTCTGACATTTTAAATTTAGCTTCTATTGCAGCTTACTCAGCTGATGTAATTGATTATAAAAAAAATTAGTTAGTTTTAATTCTCAAATTATCTACCAGTAAAATACTAGCAATCACATCCTCAACATCTAAAATTTCTTTTGCTTCTGAAATAACAAGATCTTTTTCATCTTTAGTTTGAGAAATACCATAAATATAAATTTTCTTTTTATAGGTATCTATTTGATAATTTGTAGCCTTAATTTCTTTATTTAAAATTAATGCAGTTCTTAATTGTGAGGTAATTAATAAATCCTTGGCCGATTGTTTAAAATTAAAAGCCTCTTTTATTTTAATATCGTTTCTAACAGATCTCACACCATCAGTTTCCCAAGCAGTTTTGGTTAATTTTAATTTTTCCTCTGGTTCATCAACTTTTCCAGTTAAAAATATTCTTCCATCTAGAACTTTTGATTTGACTGATAAAAGATAATTTTTATTCATCATTAAAATTCTTGCAGTTAAATTTTTTTGCATTAAAGAATCGTCTATCTGTGTCCCCAAAGATCTTGGATCGATAGCCACACTCACACCTGTTCCAAAAATGCCTGAGGATGATACGCCTGCGCATCCACTCAAAATAAAACCAACAAAAAGTACAATGAGTATTTTATTTTTCATTTTTAATTGTCAAACAATAATCATAAATAATTTTTTTTGAAATATCATTTTTACGAATAATTAAATCTGTAATTTCTTTTATGCTTAGTTTATTTATCATCACTTTAATCAATCTTTTATCTGATTCATCTAAAGTTTGTGAAGCTTTTTTGCCATGAATTTTTTCCGAAATAACAATAGTCAATTCACCTTTTATATTACTCTTTAATGGTTCTAAATCTTCGATTTTAGATCTCTTATACTCCTCATAAAACTTTGTCATTTCTCTACAAATCAAGATTTTTCTTCCTATAAAATTTTTTTTAATTAGAGGAATATTCTTATTAATTTTCTTTGGAGAAATGAAAAAAACGATTGAACTATTTAATTTTGATAAATTTTCCAAATCCTCTTTTAAAATTTTATCCTTTTCAGGAAAAAATCCATAAAAGAAAAACCTTTCTGAAAATCCTGATATTGATACTGCTGAAACAACTGCTGAAGCACCAGGTATAGGAATAATATTGATATTGTTATTTATGCACTCATTTACTAATATAGAACCTGGATCAGAAATGCCTGGGGTGCCAGCATCTGAAATTAAAGAAATAAGTGATCCTTGATTAATTAACTTTATAATTTTATCAACATTTTTTTTTTCATTAAATTTATGATTGGAAATTAAATTTGATTTGATTCGGTATTTTTCTAATAAATTTTTAGAGATTCTAGTATCTTCACACAAAATGTAATCTGACCTTTTAAGAGTTTCTATGGCTCTAAGACTTATGTCGTTTAAATTTCCAATTGGAGTTGAGACTAAATATAGACTTTTTTTGAACACTCTATTAGCAGATTTTAAATTTTCAATCATATTTATAATTAAAATATTATAGTATCATTAAAATGAATAAAATTTTTAGAATTATTTTTACATTAATAACTATCTATTTAACAAATCACTCATTTGCATTTTCACAAAATGAAAAAATTAAAATTGGGCTACTTGCACCTTTATCTGGTGAATATAAAGAATTAGGACAATCAATAATTAAATCAACTCGAATGGCTTTGAATGATATTGGAACAGACAATATTGAAATTTATCCAATGGATACAGGTATTGATCCTAATCAAACTTTACAATCAGCTACTAAGTTAAAGAATGAAGGAATAAAAATTTTTATTGGTCCAATTTTTTTTAAAAGCTTAATGTATTTGGATGAAATACAAGATGTTATTTTTCTATCTTTAACAAATAAAACAAATGATCTACCGAAAAATGTGATAAGCAGCGGAGTAAATTCTTTATCCCAGTTAAATGCAATTAAAAAATTTTTGGAATTAAGCGAAGTAAAAAAAACAATTTTTTTAACACCTGACCTTGATTATAAAAATGAAATTAAAAAGGCAATTAAACAATCGAAAATCAAAATTTTTAAACAACACACTTATGAAACCGAACCAACTAAACTTACAAAGCAAATCGAAAAAATAACAAATTATGATGTGAGAAAACAAAATCTGGCTGATGAAATTTTAAGAGTTGAAAAATCAGATTTAGTGGATAAGGAGGAACAAATTAAAAAATTGGAAAAACGGTATACAATTGGAAATGTAAAATTTGACTCAGTTATTATTTCTGATTTTGATGAAAATCTTAAAAGTGTAATTACTTCACTAATTTATACTGATGTATCGCCAAGAAATAAATTATTTATAACTCTTAATCAATGGTTTGATGAAAGTTTACTTTTAGAGGAAAATATCCAGCCTTTATATTATCCATCAATCAATAAACAAAATCTAGAGACATTTAATAAAAAATTCGTAGATACCTACAATTTAAAACCAAATCATTTAAGCTTATTAAGTTATGATCTTTTAGGATTGATTTATTATTTATCTTTAAAATCTGATTTTTCAGACGTGAACAATATTTTTAAAAAAGAAAATTCATTCAAAGGTAAAATTGGTATTTTTGATGTTAAAAATAACAAAATTAACCATAGATTAAACTTTTACAAAATTGATGGGGGAAAGATTAAAGAAATTTTCTAAGCTTTTTGAAAGCATCAGATCTGTGGTCTAATTTATACTTTTGAAATGGCTTCATCTCGCCAAAAGTTTTCATTTTATTTTTAGGAATAAATATCGGATCGTATCCAAACCCATTTTTACCCTTAGGTTTTTTGGATATATACCCCTCAACTTTTCCAACAACACAAGCTATTTTTTTATTTAAATCACTTATGGATAAGGCACAAATAAACCTGGCATTAATTTTTTTATTTCTCCAATTTTTATCTTTTTTATCTAATGCCTTATAAACTTTTTGAATTGCCTTATTAAAATTTAATTTTTTTCCAGCCCATCGTGCTGAAAAAATTCCCGGTTTTTTATTTAAAATGTCAATTTCCAATCCAGAGTCATCAGCTAAGCAGATTAGATTTGTTTTTTTTGAAAAGTATTGAGATTTAATC
Organism: Pelagibacteraceae bacterium AG-426-G02; assembly: GCA_003213155.1. Classification (GTDB taxonomy): domain Bacteria; phylum Pseudomonadota; class Alphaproteobacteria; order Pelagibacterales; family Pelagibacteraceae; genus Pelagibacter. The sequence goes on from QCNQ01000010.1 coordinate 36,257, forward strand.
AGAGAATTTTCTTTAAAAGTCTTTCCTGTTTCTCTTGG
>QCNQ01000011.1 GCA_003213155.1 Pelagibacteraceae bacterium AG-426-G02
ACCTAAAATTTCGATTGCTCTATTCGCAATTACTTCATTTACATTCATATTAGTCTGGGTACCAGAGCCAGTTTGCCAAACTTTTAATGGAAAGTGTTCGTCTAATTTACCACTGATTACTTCATTGGATGCTTTTATAATTGCATTAGAAATTTTTGGTACAATCTGTTTTTCTTTTCTATGAACTATAGCAGCAGCTTTTTTAATGATTGCGATAGATTTAATTAAAACTGGTCTAACTAAAAACTCACCAATATCAAAATATTTTTTTGATCTTTGAGTAGAAGCTCCCCAATATTTATCATTAGGAACATTAATTGTTCCAATACTATCGAATTCTTTTCTTAATTTCATTGATTAATAGGCAAATATTAAATTACTATAAATATACATTAATTTTATAAAACTTACAGGAGCAATATGTCAAATTTTAGTAAGGTTGGAATTTTTATGAAAACCTTTGGTCAAGATGTTAAAAATAAACCTTCATTTAGCACAGATAAAATCAATAAATTAAGATTAGATCTAATAAAAGAGGAATTAACTGAGCTAACAGAAGCAATGAATAATAAGGATTTATTAGAGGTTGCCGATGCTTTAACGGATATCTTGTATGTTACTTATGGGGCAGGTCACGCTTTTGGAATTGATTTAGATAAGTGTTTTGATGAAGTTCAAAACTCTAACATGAGCAAATTAGACGAGAATGGAAAACCAATTTATAATGAACACGGCAAAGTAATGAAAGGTCCAAATTACTTTAAACCAGATCTTTCAAAATTTGTTAATTAAATTTCTAATTTAAAATCAATTGCTGGTGCACTATGGGTTATGCCACCAACAGAAATTCTATCTACACCAGTTTTTGCAACCGATTTAATCTTTTTGAGATTAATATTTCCTGAAGCTTCAGTTTGATAATATTTTTTTGCAAGCTTGACTCCTAATTTTAAATTTTTAACACTCATATTATCAAATAAAACACGATCAAATTTTAATCCGATTATTTTCTTCAGCTGTTTAATTGTATCTACTTCCACAGTTATTTTTTTTCGTTTTTTATTTTTGATTGCCAAACTTACTAATTCCCTTATGTTTGAATTTGCAATATGATTGTCTTTTATCAAAAATTCGTCACTTAAGTTAAATCTATGATTAGTTCCTCCACCTAATTTTACTGCATATTTTTGTATAACTCTTAAATTAGGAATAGTTTTCCTAGTGCAACAAATTTTACATTTTTTTCCCACCAATCTTACAAATTGATTAGTTTTTGTAGCAATACCTGAAATATGAGATAAAAAATTTAGTGCAACTCTTTCTGCAATCAAAATATTTTTTTTATTTCCTTTAATAATTGCGATTATTGAATTTCTTTTTACAAAAGAGCCATCTTTCGTTTTTGTAATGAATTTAATTTTTTTATCTATAAGTACAAAAGCATATTTTACAAATAGTAGCCCACCAATCACAGCATCCTGATTAGATACTAATTTTGCCTCAATCATTTTATTATTTTTGATTAAACTAGAGGTAATATCACCTGAAGGATATAAATCTTCATTGAGCGCAAGTTTAACGTTATTTTTTATAAAATCTTCGCTGAGTTTTATTTGAGACACAAAAAGTTATCTGCCAATAGAAACCATTTTTTCAACTGACATTCTTGCTTTATCGATTGTTTCTTTATTCATAATAATTTCACCAGTTTCATTCTCTAAACAATCTAAAATTTTTGGCAATGTTATTTTCTTCATGTGCGGACACATGTTACATGGCCTGATAAATTCTACATTTGGATTTTCGACTTGAATGTTATCACTCATTGAACATTCAGTTACCATCATAACTTTCTTTGGTTGATTATCTTTAACATAGTTTATCATTCCCGAGGTTGATCCTGCAAAATCACTTGCCTTTATTACATCTGGTGGACACTCAGGGTGAGCTATGATTTTAATCCCTGGGTTGCTCTTTCTAATATTTTGAATTTCTTTTTCGTTAAATTGGTCATGAACAATACAAATTCCTTTCCAAGAAATAATCTCAACATCTGTTTGAGAAGCAACATATTTTGCAAGATAATCGTCTGGTAAAAAAATTACTTTTTTAACCCCTAAAGATTTTACAATCTTTACTGCATTTGCCGATGTACAACATACATCTGTTTCTGCTTTTACATCTGCAGAAGTGTTGACATAAGAAACTACCGGTACACCAGGATATTTTTCTTTTAATAATCTGACATCTTTTCCGGTAATTGAAGATGAAAGAGAACAACCTGCTTTCATGTCTGGTAGTAAAACTTTTTTATTTGGACTCATTAACTTTGCAGTTTCAGCCATGAAATGTACACCGGCCATAACAATTATATCTGCTGAAGTTTTTGAGGCTTCCACAGCAAGTGCTAGAGAGTCTGCTGAGAAATCTGCAATACCATGATAAATTTCTGGGGTTTGATAATTGTGAGCTAAAATTACTGCGTTCTTTTCTTTTTTAAGTTTATTTATTTTATGAATATAAGGAGCATGCACCGACCATTCAATTTCAGGCATAACTTTGGAGATCTTTTTATAAATAGGATCAGTTGCTTGTTTTACTTCCTGATTAAATTCCATAATAAAAATTTATCAATTTGAAACCTACTTGTCATTGAATTAATGTGGGTCAAATTTGCGGCTATGCTGAAATTGGTAGACAGGCACGGTTGAGGGCCGTGTGGACCAAGTCCATGAGAGTTCGAGTCTCTCTAGCCGCACCAAAATGAATTTTTTATGGGGACTTTTTAATCAAAAATTTCAAATTTTTAAGCTAAGTGTGCTCAGAGTGTGCTCAGATTGTGCTGATTATTTTTTTTAATTTAGATTATCAATTTTTCTGATAAGATAAGTTGTCCGTGATTTAGAAATAACTCTACTTGCTTCGGACATAAAATAACAACGCTAAAGGAGGAATATGAGCAATCATAACAAAGCATGGTTTGTTAAAATCAAACCAAACACCTCTAGACGGCAAATCAAAAAACAAATTTTAACAGCTATGAAAAAAGCTGGCTGGAAATTTGTTAATGAGAAGTCTGGAGGAAAAAATGGCAACAATTAAAGAAGTCTATGAACTTTTAAAAAAAAAGAAAGCTTCAGGTGAAAAGATTGGAATACTTGGACAATCTTTTATTGAGATGTTTGAGGAAGAAAAGGAGATTTCGAACACAAAAGAAGTTCATGTCTCCTTTATTAAACATAAGGACAAAAACAATAAATAGGTCCTTTATAAATCCTCTGGCTTCTCATGGAGCCAGAGGATTAGTTAAAAAACGATAATAATTTTTTCTGACTGTGCTCAGGTTGTGCTCGTCGATAGTTGTATTTGCAAAATTAGTAAGTAAATCTATATCTAATAGACAATGTCCATGAGAGTTCGAGTCTCTCTAGCCGCACCAAAAAAATGTTTAAAAAGGTATTCTGTAATCAATTCTGTAGTGTGTTATATCAAAATCAGCATCGTAACCATTTTCCATACTTCTAATTTGATCATTTTCACATTCAAGAAGTAACCTTTCAACAGAGAAACCATAACCTTTTAGAAATCCTGAATTTACAAAAAAACCTAAATTTGGAGTTACACCTAAACATCTTACATAAGTGTGTGGCCCACCCTCACCATATCTTGGACCACCATATTGAGTGTCTGATTGTTTACCTAAAAAATAAGTAGCGTTTAAACTTGCGTATGGTGTTAGATTAGAAATTTCTTTAAGTCTATAACTTGGACCAAAATCAAAAATTAAACCATAAAAATATATATCTGGAAAAGAAGAATTATATCCACCATCAAATGTGATAGTTGTGTCAGTGGTACTATGTTTTACTAATGATACTCCTGAATTTAGATAAAGATTGTCTTTAAGATTTTTATTATAATCAATATTTAATGAGATATTAGTGTTTAAACTATCATCATCTAAAACCAAACCTTTGATATTATTACCCGGATTACCAGTCACAGGAGTGTGTAAGCCACTGACATTTTCCATTATTCCTTTACCCAGCGCTATACCTAAAGAGATTTCATCATCAGCAACACTGATATTTTTAGAAAATAGTAAATATACTAAAATAAAAATTTTACAAAAGATAATTCTAGATTTCATTAAGATATTACTAGCAAACTAAGAGTGTATTACAAGCCAATCTGGGATTAATATTTTTATTGACCCATTTTTACATTTAAAAATTTTATTTTTATCGAAGTTTTTGTCTAAGAATTTAATTAAAGCAAAGGGATAATCATCATTAATTAGAACTTTTCCAATTTCATTATTATTAGCAAAAATTGCATCATTCTCATTCAATTTTCCATCGATAATCTCTATTGGGAATAGTCTTTTTGAAAGTTTATTTTTTAATTTAATTCTTGCAGTATTTTCTTGACCTACATAGCAACCTTTTTTAAAGTCGATTCCATTCAATTCTTCGTAATTACACTCAATGCCAAATAATCTATTTTTTAATTTATTTAAATTTTTAGGTACAATTCCTAGCTTATAACTTTTGATATGATAATTATCTATTTTTGAGTCCTTTAAATTGAGTTTTTTTAAAGATAAATACAACTTCTCTAAATTGATGATAAGTCTAGCCCCCAAGAGTTTATTCCTTGGATCTAAAAAAATCGGATCTTCTCTGTATTTAAAAGTAAATCCCAATATATCTTTTGAACCTTTAATTGATAAATATTTTTCATACCCGAAGCAAGCAACCACAAATTCATTACTTAAATTAAGAATTTCTACTTTTGATCTTATTTTATAAAGGTTTAGTTGTTTAAAAATTTCCTCAGATTGTGATTTTTCGCAATCAATAAAGTAACCTGACTTATGTTTAACAACCATAAATTCATATAGAAATTTACCTTGAGGGGTAAATAATGATGCAAAACAACTTGAATTATCCGTGACCTTATTCATATCGTTGCTGATAAGATTTTGTAGAAAATCTTTTGCATCAGAGCCATTTATATAAAGTATGGCTCTATCATCTAATATATAAACATCATTATTCATATTTGATTAGTATTTGATTTTAATATAATTACTTTTTGCACAAATGTTAGATCTAATAATCAAAAATGGAAAATGCTATATTGATGGTGATCTCAAAGAAGTAAGTGTAGGTGTTAAGGGTGGTAAAATTGATAAGATTGGTGAAATCTCATCTGATGCTAAAGAGACTATTGATGCTAAAGATTTGTTAGTTTTACCAGGATGTATAGATACCCAAACTCATTTTAGAGAACCTGGCTCAACAGATACAGAAGATCTTCATTCAGGAAGTAGAGCAGCAGTTGCGGGAGGTATTACTGCAGTATTTGAAATGCCAAATACAAATCCACCGACATCCAATATTAAAGAATTTCAAAGAAAATTAGATCTTGCAAAAAATAGAATGTATTGCAATTACGCTTTCTATTTTGGTGCAACAGCTGAAAACGTTAATCAATTAGCAGAACTTAAAGATTTAGAAGGATGCTGTGGTATTAAATTATTTGTGGGTTCATCAACAGGTAATCTTTTAGTAGCTCTTGAAGAAGACATTGATAAAGTCTTCCAACATTGCTCAAAAATTGTTGCGGTTCATTCGGAAGATGAGGAAATTTTAAATAGGAATAAAAAATTAATTAAAAAAGGAGATGTTCACTCCCATCCTGTTTGGCGGAGTGAGGAGTGTGCTATTTCCTCAACTAGAAGAATTGTAAGAATTGCTAAAAAATATAATAAGAAAGCTCACGTTCTTCATATCACAACTAAGCAAGAGATAGATTTTTTATCACAGCACAAAGGCAATATTACTTTTGAAATCACTCCACAGCATTTAACAATTTATGCACCAGATTGTTATAATAAACTTGGAACGTATGCGCAAATGAATCCACCAATTAGAGATAAATCTCATTACGATCGATTATGGTATGCAGTTAAAAATAATATAAATGACACCATTGGTTCAGATCATGCCCCACATTTAAAAGTAAACAAAGATAAAAACTATCCTAATTCACCTTCAGGAATGCCAGGTGTTCAAACATTAATGCCAGTGATGTTAAATCATGTTAATGATGGAAAATTATCACTTAATCAATTGATAAATCTGGTGTGTGAAAATCCAATTAAAATTTTTGGCATCAAGAATAAAGGATTTATTAAAGAGGGTTATGATGCAGATTTTACTATCGTGGATATGAATAAAAAGATTGTAATAAAGAATGAAAATATTGAGAGTAAATGTGGCTGGTCACCTTTTAATGATATTGAGTTTAAAGGAACACCTGTAGCTACTATTATTGCCGGTAAAACAAAAATGAAAGATGGAAAAATTATAGGAGATCCAGAAGGAACCCCATTAGAGTTTAATTAAGTTTAATTGTAAAACTATTTACTAACACTACTCCAATTACGATTAAAAATAATCCTAATATTGCCTGCCAAGCTAAAGTTTGCTTGAAAAAAATATAACCTAGTATTGCAATTGTAAATATTCCAAGACCACTCCAGGTAGCATAAACTATTGCTATTGGAAGCTTGTTCACCACAAAAGTCAGTAGATAAAAAGCAGTCAAATAAAATATCGCAAGAAAACTCGTGGGAATAAGTTTAGTGAAATTTTGCGAAACTGGTAAGAGCATAGTACCGGCTACTTCACAAAAAATTGCACCGATTAAAAATAAATAAGTTTTAAGCACTTTTTAGAATATTATTTTTTATTAAATCCTCTTTGATCTCATCTAAAATGGCTGGATCATCAATTGTTGGAGGCATTTTATACTCAACACTATCAGCAATTTTTCTAATTGTTCCTCTTAAAATTTTACCTGATCTTGTTTTTGGAAGTCTTTTTATAACTATTGCAACTTTAAAAGCAGCCACAGGTCCAATTTTATCTCGAACCATTTGAACACATTCTTTAGAAATCGTTGCATTGTCTTTATCTACTCCTGCTTTTAAAACAATTAATCCAATAGGTAACTGACCTTTTAATTTATCAGCTATTCCAAGCACCGCACACTCTGCAACTGACTGATGTTCTGATAAAACTTCTTCTATTGCACCAGTAGATAATCTGTGACCTGCAACATTAATAATGTCATCAGTTCTAGACATAATCCAGATGTAACCATCTTCATCAATGTGACCTGCGTCGTAGGTTTGATAATAACCTTCATAATTTGACATATAATTTTCTTTATATCTTTGATCCGCATTCCAAAGAGTTGGAAAAGTTCCTGGAGGTAAAGGTAATTTTACTACTATATCTCCCATCTCATTTGGTTTAGCTAACGTTTGATCTGATTTTATTATTTTAACATCATAACCTGGTACCGCTTTACAAGCTGAGCCATATTTTGTTTTCATCATTTCAATTCCAGTACAATTTGAGCTAATCGCCCAACTTGTTTCAGTTTGCCACCAGTGATCAATTACTGGAACTTTCAATAAATTTTCTGCCCATTTAATTGTATCAGGATCAGCACGCTCTCCAGCAAGAAATAGACTTTCAAATTTACTTAAATCATATTTAGAAAAGAATTTTCCTTCAGGATCTTCTTTTTTAATTGCTCGAAAAGCTGTTGGCGCAGTGAATAAAGATTTTACATTATAGTCAGAAATTATTTTCCAGAATGCTCCAGCATCAGGTGTGCCCACAGGCTTACCTTCGAACAATACAGTGGTGCATCCTTTGAACAACGGAGCATAGACAATGTAGGAGTGACCGACGATCCAACCAATATCACTTGCTGACCACCAAATATCATCTGCATCAATGTTATAAATATTTTTCATCGTCCATTTTAATGCAACTATGTGACCTCCAATGTCTCTAACGATACCTTTTGGAGTCCCAGTGGTCCCCGATGTGTAAAGTATGTAAGCAAACTCATTTGAATTCATTTCAACACAATCAGTATCTTTGGCATTTGCATGTGCTTCATCCCAACTTATCTCCATTGGCGCATTCAATTTTACTTCGTGACCTTTTCTTTGAAATAAAATCATCTTACTAATTTTATGTTGAGCTTGTTTGATTGCTTCATCTACCAAAGGTTTGTATTCAACAGTTCGTCCAGGTTCAAAACCACAAGAAGCAGTCACTAAAAGTTTAGCTTTACTATCATCAATTCTGCTCGCAAGCTCATTTGAAGCAAATCCACCAAAAACTACTGAATGAATTGCACCTATTCTTGCACAAGCCAGCATTGCAACTACTGCTTCAGGGATCATTGGCATGTAAATTATTACTCTATCCCCTTTACTAACACCTTGATCCTTAAGTGCACCTGCAAACTTTGAAACTTTTGATCTTAATTCTTCATAAGTGAACTTACTTTTGTTTCCCGTAATGGGACTATCATAAATTAAAGCAGTTTTACTTCCTTTTCCTTGATCAATATGAAAATCTAAGGCGTTGTAACATGTGTTGGTCACTCCATCTTCGTACCATTTGTAAAAAGGGGGATTAGATTTATTTAAAATTTTTGTTGGTTTCTTAAACCAAAAGATATCATTAGCAGCCTCTTGCCAAAATTTCTCAGGATCTTTAATAGAAAGATCGTATATTTTGGTGAATTTGTCTGACATCGTTATTTTGATTCGTTGTTATAATTTGTTGTGGTTTTTAAATCACAAATTGTATTTAATTTTAAAAAACGAGTAAAATCAATGTAAATTAATGACAATTAAGTCTTCAATTAAGTCTTTTAATTTGGTATTTAACCACAACTTTTGCTTAGGAAGACCTAAGCTTAGTTTATATAAACTAATAAAAACTAACTAAAGAGGGAGTTTTTTATGAAAAAACTTAAAATGTTTGCATTAGCAGCTGTTGCCCTTATCGGTATTACAGGTGTTGCAAACGCAGCGACCACTATGTTAGCTCAAGATGACTTTGTTGGGATATCTTTCTGGATAATCTCAATGGGTATGTTGGCTGCTACTGCTTTCTTCTTCATGGAAAGAGGAACTGTGGCTCCTGGCTGGAAAACGTCAGTAACTGTTGCTGGTCTTGTAACTGGTATTGCATTCATCCATTACATGTACATGAGGGATGTATGGGTGACTACTGGTGATTCACCTACAGTGTATAGATATATTGACTGGTTAATTACTGTGCCATTACAGATGATAGAGTTCTACTTAATTCTAGCAGCTGTAAGAAAAGCAAACTCTGGAATGTTCTGGAGATTGTTAATCGGTTCATTAGTAATGTTAATCGGTGGATATTTAGGAGAAGCTGGATATATCAACGCTACACTTGGTTTCGTAATCGGTATGGCAGGTTGGATATACATTCTATATGAAATATTCTCAGGAGAAGCTGGAAAAGCTGCTGCTAAGAGTGGAAACAAAGCACTTGTTACTGCTTTTGGTGCAATGAGAATGATCGTAACAGTAGGATGGGCTATTTACCCATTAGGTTACATTTTTGGTTACCTAACAGGTGGAGTAGACGCTGACTCACTAAACGTGATTTATAACTTAGCTGACTTTATTAACAAAATTGCATTCGGTCTAGTAATCTGGGCTGCTGCAGTAAGTTCAGCTGGTGCAAGAGCAAGATAATTACGCTTTAAAATAAATTTATAGGGCGAGTATGTTTTTACATACTTGCCCTATTTTTTTTTATACCTATATCAAATCAAATGGCAAAAATTACATACATCACCCACGACAATCAAAAGTACGAAGTTGAAGTTCAAAATGGCCTGACTGTTATGGAAGGGGCTGTACAAAATGATATTCCAGGAATTGACGCTGATTGTGGTGGAGGAATGGCTTGTGCAACTTGCCATGTTTATGTCAAAGAAGATTGGTTTAATAAAATTCCAAAAAAAGAAGATGGTGAAGAAGATATGTTAGATATGGCATTTGAACCTAAAACAAATAGTAGACTGAGTTGTCAAATTGTAGTCTCAGATGAAATTGATGGTCTTGAGGTAAATATACCATCTAAGCAAGCTTAAATGATTAAAACAGATGCATTAATAATTGGTGCAGGACCAACAGGTTTATTTACTGCTCATCAACTAAAATTAATTGGACTAAATTGTGAAGTGGTTGATAATTTAGATAAGATTGGCGGTCAATGTATTGAACTTTATCCAGATAAACCAATTTATGACATACCTGCTGTGCCTGAATGCACGGGGGAAGAATTAACAAATAACTTAATCAATCAATTAAAACCATTTGATATTAAATTTCATTTAAACGAAAGAGTAGAAGAAGTTAAAAAAGAAAATGAAAATTGGTTAGTGAAAACTAATAATGGCACATCTTTTTCAACACCCAATGTTATAATTGCTGGTGGTGTTGGTTCATTTGAACCAAGGAAGTTTTCTCCTAAAGAGTGTGAAAAATTTGAAAATAAATCTTTATTTTACTCGGTAAAAGATAAAAAGATTTTTAAAGGTAAAAATGTATCAATTTTTGGCGGAGGAGACAGCGCACTAGATTGGGCTGTTGAATTATCAAAAGAATGTAGTGTTAATTTGATACATAGAAGAGATGAATTTAGAGGTGCACAAGCTACAATAGATAAAGTCCATCAACTTGTAAAAGATGGAAAAATAAATTTATATACTCAATATCAAATGGCTTCTGTTAAAGGAAATTCAAATTTAGAAAGTATTGATATTAAACACGATAACAATGAAATTAAAAATTTAAAAACTGATTATGTATTAGGTTTTTTTGGTTTAATTATGCAGCTCGGACCAATAGCTAATTGGGGACTAAATATTGATAAAAAAACAATTGAAGTAGATACAGAAAAATTTGAGACCAATCAAAAAGGAATTTATGCAGTAGGGGATATTTGTAATTACCCTGGCAAATTAAAATTAATCTTATCTGGTTTCCATGAAGGTGCTTTAGCTGCAAGAGCTTGTTTTAAATTAGCAAGACCTAATGAAAAATATCGATTTGAATTTACAACCACCTCAACAAACTTATTGAAAAGACTTGGAAAAAAAGAGTGATTGAACTTTACTCTGCCAATACTCCTAATGGAAAAAAAATAAGTATCATGCTTGAGGAGATTGGCTATGAATACAAAGTAGTTAATATAGATCTCAACAAAGGTGATCAGTTTAAACCTGAATTTAAAAAGATAAGTCCATTTAGTAAAATACCAGTAATCATTGATCAGGATAATAACAAGAATATTTTCGAGTCAGGGGCAATTTTAATGTATTTAGCCGAGCAAAGTGGAAAATTTTACGATGCAAAAGATCGACTAGAGATAAACCAATGGTTGATGGCGCAGATGGGTTATGTTGGACCTATGTTAGGACAGCATCATCAATTTCATCATTACAATCCAGGTAAAAGTCAGTTTGGCGAGGAAAGATATTTCAAGATATCTAAGAGAATATATGAGGAATTAGAGGAAAGATTATCTAAATCAAGATTTTTAGCTGGAGAAAATTATACAATCGCTGACATAGGAACTTTTCCTTGGATAGCACGACATGAGTGGCATGACATTGGTCTTAAAAATTTTAAAAATCTTACTAGATGGTATGTTGAGATATCTGAACGAGAAGCGGTGAAGAAGGGGTTTAAATTTATGAATAAAGATGAAGTTCCACCAAAGCCCTAGTTCATTGAGCTTATTAATCTAAATAGTGAAGCAAAAATTCCGTGACCAGATAGTTCTATGGCTACAATTGCAATAATTATTAAAATTAATTTTTGGTTCATCTAATTAATAAATACGAATAACAATAACAGAACCCAAAAAAAACCATAATAATAGTAAATATATTTTTTGGTAAAATTATAAGTAATTGGGTTATGAACTTTCTTACTTTTCTTTTTTTTAGTCGTCGGCATGAACCTTTTCATCCTTTTCATGTTTTTCTTGTGCAGCTATAGTATATTTTGCAACAGGTCTTGCCATGAGTCTTTTTAGCCCTATTGGTTCTGCAGTATCTAGACAAAATCCATAAGTATCCTCTCTTATTCTAGCTAAAGCTTTATCAATCTCTGAAATCAGTTTGATTTGTCTATTGATTGCTTTCATTTCAACATTTTTATCTGTGTATGAACTTGCTTGATCGACAATATCGGCTGAAATACTATTATCATCCATACTGCCGTTATATAGAGCTTCATTATTTGCTCTAACCAGCTCTTTTTTCCACTCTTGTAATTTCATCCTAAAAAAAACCTTATGTTTTTCGCACATATATTTTTCAGTTTCCTTTGGAATATATGTTTTAGAAATTTTAATAGGTCCTTTGCTAATTTCTTTTGGTTTACTGATGGTCTTGGTTTTTGCTTTAGTTACAGTTTTAGTTTTAGCTTTAGTAACCTTTTTTTTAACTTTACTAGTTTTAGGCATCTTTCAATTTGAATTCGAGGGAGTATATTCAGCAAAATAGGGGTGTCAAGCAACGTTAATTATTGTAAATATTTACTTATGAATGTCTTAAATAGAAATATTAATAATATTTTTTTTATTTTTGCATTGTCACATTTAATAATTTGGACACTGATTCCCTCATTAACAAATAAAAATTTACCATTAGATACAATTGAAGCCTTAGCATGGGGAAGTAATTTAGATTGGGGTTTTAATAAACATCCACCCATGAGTGCATTTTTTCCTGAGGTATTTTTTCAAATTTTTGGTTCTCAAGATTGGGTTTATTATTTATTAAGTCAAATATTCGTGATAATTGCTTTTTATTACGTATTCAAATTTGCTTTTGAAATTTTTAGAGATTTAAAATTAAGTTTAATTTCTGTTTTATTATTAGTTTCTATCTATTTCTATAATTTCACCACTCCTGAATTTAATGTAAATGTTTGCCAATTACCATTTTGGTCATTAGTTGTTTATTATTCATGGAAAATCTATTCATCACAGGAAATAAAATTTTCAGATTGTTTTCTAGTTGGCTTATTTGGTGCGGTTGGCTTTTTATCTAAATACTTGTTTCTCTACCTTTTAATATCAATCGATTTATTGTTCATTTATTTAATTTTTTTTAAAAAAACTAAAAAATTTGATTTTAAATATTTGATAACAATTGAGGTCTTTTTAGTTTTATTAGTTCCTCATTTAATTTGGCTCTTTGATAATGATTTTATAACCATAACGTATGGATTAAACCGAACAGGATTAGAAAGTTCTAATATTTTAGATCACATTAGTAATCCAGTATTATTTTTATCAAAACAAATTGGTATACTGGTTCCTTTCTTCTTTTTAATCTGGTTACTCACTAAAAAGATAAAATTTAAGCTAAATGTAAATGATAAAAAATTAATGTTTCTACTATTTATTAACTTTATGCCTATTGTCTTAATGTTTCTGACATCATTGATTACTGGTTCAAAAATTAGAACAATGTGGATGACGCCTTTTTATTTATTTTTTGGAGTGTTATTTTTATATCTTTTAAAATCACAAATTAATTTAAAAAAATTAAATTCGTTTCTTTATGGATTTCTATTTCTATTTTTTCTATCTCCTATTCTTTATTCTTATGTCTCTTTATCCCAAACGGATAAACGAACTGATTACCCTGGAAAAGAAATCGCAATGAAAATTCAATATGTTTGGGATCAAGATTTTGATAAAGAAATTCAATTTGTAACTGGTGATGAGTGGAAAGCTGGGAACCTTTCATATCACTTAAAATCAAGACCAAAGTGGGAGGGATTTAATAATAAAGAGATACTCAATAATTCATCACAATTTATTTGTGTAGGTGATGTTTGTTTGGGAAGGTATTAATATTTTAAATGAAAATTAAAATTTTAGTTCCTATTTATAACGACTGGCAATCAGCTTCTAAATTGCTGGATGAAATTGATAATAATATTTCAGATTTAGATCACGAAATCTCTGTGATTATTGTCAATGATGCTTCAACACATGATCGTCAAGAAGAACAAAAGGATTTTAATAATATCCAATCAATTAAGATTTTAAATATGAAAATTAATCAAGGTCACGCCAGATGTATTGCAACTGGATTGAAATATATCTTTGAAAAAGAAGACTTTGATTATGTAATTCCAATGGATGGTGACGGCGAAGATAGACCAGAGGAAATTAAAGAATTTATCAATCAAATAGAAAATTCAAATAATAATCCAATAGTTGGTGAGAGAGTAAAAAGATCAGAAAAATTAATTTTTAAAGTTTGTTATCAATTACATAAATTAATTACATTAACTTTTACCGGTAAATCAATTAAATTTGGAAACTATACATGCCTCCCAAAAAGCACAGTTGAAAAAATGATCAAAGAAAAAGCTACCTGGAATAGTTTTTCTGGATCATTAAAAAAAATTGAAAATAATTTATTGCCAATACCATCTACTAGAGCCAGTAGATATTTTGGTCCATCGAAAATGAGTTTTTTAAATTTGATAAAACATTCGCTTTCAATCATGAGTGTTTTTAGAAAAACCTTTCTAATTCGTTCAGGTTTATTCATCATTTTATATATCTTATTTATCAAGAGTAATGCCTCTGTGGTGACAGCATTGCCCTTGGTGTTTTTATTGATAGCTGTTTACTCAATTTCTAATTTAGCTTTAAGAGAAAATATGGCTGAATTTGATAAAGCTTTATCTAACATAAACGATATTGAAAATATTAAATAAATTTTATGAAAAAAATTTTTGTTACAATTTTTATAAGTATAATTTTTCTAGGACCATCGAATTTGCTAAACAAAATTAATGCAAAAGAAATTACAAATCTTCAATGGAAAAAAAGTGTAGCGAAAGGTAAGAAGCTTTCTAAGTTCAGAGAAACTGTTACCTCTCCAGCCTTAGGGGAGAAAGCTTGGAAGATAACATTGCTACCTAGAGATTGCGGCAGGGATCAAGACGGTGATTATTCAGATTGTACAAATAATGGTAGAGATGCTGTGGTTGGACATGGAGGAGGAGATCGAGCTAGAAGTGAGTATTCAGCAAAACCAAGATATACGGGTGAGAAGTGGATTTCAGTAAGTATTTTTATACCAAAAGATTTTAAAACAGTCGAACCAGTTAGCACTTCTCTTTTTCAGATTTATGAATGGGGAAATACCAATCAACAAAGACATCCAAGGATGATGCTTAGAGTTAAAAGAGGTAATTTAGAGCCCAGATATTTTGCGGTGAATGGAATGGACTCTCAAGGATTGATATATAAGAATTTAAAGATTGATGACATGAGAGACAAGTGGACGACTATAATATTTCATACCAAAATGTCTAAAGATCCAGATAAAGGGTTTATTAAGATGTATGTCGATGATGTACTCTATAATGATTATAAAGGCAGAACGGGTTATGGTGGCAAATTTTTTAACAAATTTGGAATTTATCATAGCTGGATTAGTAGATGGAACGATGAAGTACATGGAGAATACCCAACACAAGTTGTTTACTATGACAATCTTTTTAGAACAAGCAGTAAAGAAAAACTTTTAAAATTAATTCAAAATTAATAGTTAAGCTCTTATCGTTGGTAGACAATAAAAATCAGCAGTATCTATTTTAGATGAATATTGTCTTCGCATATTCCATTTTTTATGAACCCCAGCGCTTGCAAGACTTAAAGTGGATCTGCCATATCTATAATTGGTGTTATCAATTGATCGCATTAAACTTTTTATTTTTTCATCTTTTTCAGATGAAAATAAATTTTTTCTACCATCGTCATTACGTAGTCCTGTCAGCATTACACCTGCTTTTTGATAACGATAACCATTTTTAAAAATGCTTTCTAAAATTGAAACTGCGGTCTTAACAGTTTCAATACTGTTATTTGTTGCAATAGGAAAATCAATTGTTTTAGCATTTGAATAATAACCATAGTCTCTTTGAAAAGGACTAGTTCGAACGAAAACTGTGATGGCTTTTGCAACTAAAGATTCTGATCTAATTTTTTCAGACGCATTCAAGCAATAGTTGGCAACTGCTTCTTTTAGTTCTTGAAATTTTTCAATTCTTTTACCAAATGACCTTGAAACTACACAGCTCTTTCTTTTAGTTTGGGTAGTTTCTAAATTGATACAAGGTATTCCCCTAAGTTCCATTGCAGTTCTAGAGCTTAAAACATTAGAGCATTTTTTGATCCAGGTATTAGATTTATTTTTTAGCTGCTTAGCATTATAGATACCATTTTTTTGATAGAATTTTGTCAGTTGCCTGCCAACACCCCATATATCATTGATTTCAACTTTTTCTAAAATGGGGTCTAAATTTTCTATTCCAATTAAACTCGTTACCCCTGATTGTTTTTTCTTGGCAATATGATTTGCAACTTTGCTTAAAGTTTTAGTTTTAGCAATACCAATACTGGTTGGAATGCCAGTCCATTGTAAAACTGTTTCTCTAATTTCTCTACCAACTTTTTCAACTTCAGAATCTGGAAAATTGGATAAATCTATAAATGCTTCATCGATAGAATACACTTCTATTTCAGTATTAAATCTTTTAAGTGTTCTCATTACTCTTCTAGATAAATCGCCATATAAAGAATAATTTGATGAAAAAACCTCAACTTTATTTTTAACAATAATATCTTTTGCTTTAAAATAAGGTTCACCCATTTTAATCCCCAAAGCTTTTGCTTCATTGGATCTAGAAATAATACAACCATCATTATTTGATAGTACAACTACAGGTTTTTTTCTTATTCTTGGATTGAATAATCTTTCACATGAAACATAGAAAGAGTTACAATCAACCAGGCCTATTTTTTTAGTACGTTGAATGGATGACATAAGTTACAACCCCCCAAATAAAGACATCTTCTTCTTCATTGATTAAAATTCTATTAGAAAAATCTTTAGAGCCTGAGGATAGAAATTTTTTATCTCTTTCTTGAACTAAAGTTTTAACTACAAGCTCGTCATGAACATTTGCGATAACAGTTGAGAAGTTTTTTGGCTTTAAACTTTTGTCGACAACTAATAAATCCCCATCATTAATCCCAACATCGACCATAGATTTTCCCTGTACTCGGATGATGAAAGTGGCAGGAACATTTTTGATTAAATGCATGTTCAGATCGATATCTTCCTCGATATAATCAGTGGCAGGCGATGGAAAACCAGCACCAGCTTTATGCAGATAATAAGGAATAGTCAGCTTCATGTTCTTGTTTTGTTCTTATTTGTAGCGCAGTTATACAATGCAGTCAATAGGTTGTATTTTGAGTCCGTAATTGAATCAAAACTGAATCAAAACGTGAACATCGAAACTATATTTTGTATGCTTGTGGATAACTTTAACCAAGGATAGTTTAATTGGATATCAAATGAGAGTAATTTTAATAATTTTAATTTCAATACTAACCTTAAATTTTCAAGTTATGGCATACGAGGAAGCAAATTATGAAATAGTAAAAGAAAATAAAGAATATGAAATCAGAAAATATTCTGATCGTTTAGTCATTGAAACAAATTCCATACAAGGTAATGGTTTTAGAAAATTGTTTAATTATATTTCAGGAAATAATGAGGAGAAAAAAGAAATTAAAATGACAGTTCCTGTTACTCAAGAAGTCAAAAATGGAAACATGACAATGCAATTTTATCTACCTTCAAAATTTAATAAAGAAAATACACCAAAGCCATCCAATTCAGAAATAAAGGTTTTAACTATAGAAGGTGGGTACTTTGCTGTTATTAAATATTCTGGAAGATCTTCAGATCAAAACTTTTTAAAGAATAAAGACATCTTAGAAAGACAGCTTAAACAAGATAATATTACTATTTTAAGTCCTCCGATAAGAGCGTCCTATAATTCACCATTTACTTTACCAATGTTAAAAAGAAATGAAGTAATGTATAGGATAGATTTATAAATGAAAAAATTAGTTTGTCATTGTGGAGCTGTAGAAGCAGAAATTAATTTAGACGGAGATTTAGCTAAAGTAATAAAATGTAATTGTTCTATTTGTAAAAGAAAAGGAGCAATCATGTCGATGGTAAAAAATGAAGATTTTAAAATTACTAAAGGCCAAGATAAATTAAAACTTTATCAATTTCATTCAAAAGTAGCGAAACATTACTTTTGTTCTGACTGTGGGATCTACACACATCACAATCCAAGGATCAATCCAGCCATGACAGGATTTAATGTTGGTTGTATTGATGAAATAAATACTTTTGATATGAAAGAAGTTCCAGTAAATGATGGTCAAAATCATCCATTGGATAAGAAATAATTTTCATGCAACAATTCAGCTTATGCTTTGGTAAGGTAAAAAAAGATTGTTTAAAGTTTATTAAATCTCAAGAAACAAAAGCAGATAAATTTAAGAATAAGGAAAGAATGATAAAATCTTTCTTAATTCCATTATGTTTTTGGATTAGTAAAAAAGCTGATAAAAAAAGACCTTATTTTGTAGGTCTAGCAGGAGGCCAAGGTACAGGCAAAACCACCATTAGTTCACTTATTAAGATAATTTTAACAAAGTACTTTAAATTAAAAGTTTTCAGAATTTCTATAGATGATTTTTATAAAACTAGAAAAGAGAGAATAAATTTATCTAATAAAATACACCCAATGCTTTTGACTAGAGGAGTACCAGGAACACATGATATTAATATGATGTTGAGTTTTTTTAGAAAGACAAAAAGCAGAAAATTTAAAAGGCTTAAATTGCCGACATTCAATAAAGCAATAGATGACCGATTTCACAAAAAGAATTGGTATGACTTAAAAGTTAGACCTGATGTAATTATTTTCGAAGGTTGGTGTGTTGGTGCAAAATCAGAAAAAAATAATACTTTAAAGAAAAACATCAATTCTCTAGAAAAAGCCAAAGATCAAAAACAAATTTGGAGAAAATATGTGAACCAGCAATTGAAATCAAAATACAAAAACTTATATTCCCAACTTAATTGTTTAATTTATTTAAGAGCGAAAAATTTTAGTTTACTTCAAAAATGGAGATTAAAACAAGAAAGAAAACTTTGGGTGAAAAGTAAAGTAAAATCGAATTTAAAAATAATGAGCAGAGGAGATGTCATCAATTTTATGCAGACATACCAAAGAATAACTCAGAATATGTTTAAAAATATGCCTAAATATGCATCTATAATTTTTAATCTAAATAGTAACCATCAGATCAAATCTGCAGTATACAAAAGCAAATGAAAAAAATAATTTTAATTTTTTTAGGGATATTCTTTTTATCTGCGCAAGTAAATGCTGAGAGCTTTTCTAGTGCTTTATCAAAAGCCTATAAAAATAATTCAGAGCTTAACGCAGAAAGGGAAAATATTAATGTTTCTGAACAAGATCTAAATATTGCAAGAGGATCTTATTTACCAACGATTACTCTTGAGGGAACTAAAAGTCAGGAAGATACTAATAAACTTACTAATCAAGGTGGGGGAGATGCATCAATTAGTGATGTGGACCCTTCAACAAGATCAGTCTCAATTACTCAAACTTTAATAGATTTTGGTAGAGGTTCAGATCTTGCAAAAAATAAGATAGGTATTGATCTTGCAAAAGCAAAATTATTAAAAAAAGAACAAGACATTTTATATAAAACTACAGAGGCTTATACGGGGCTAATTTCAGCAAATGAAAAGTTGGAAATTAATAGAACAAATGTTGAGCTTTTAAGCAGACAAGTTGAAACTGATAGAATTAGACTTAGTAGAGGTCAAATTTCTTTATCAGATGTTTCTCAATCAGAGTCCTCTTTAGCAGGCGCTGAGGCACAATTTATTAAAGCACAAAATGATTTATTAACTAGTAAATTAAATTATGAAAATATCATAGGTAACATTAATGATGTTCAATCATTAGATAAAACTTCAATTATTAATTATGAACTTCCAGGAGATCTTAATTCAGCAATTGAACTTTCAAAGAAAAATAATCCTGATTTAATAATTGCAAAGTTAGAGTATGAACAATCTATTAAAGATAAATCAATAGCTAAATCTGATCTAGCACCAACTGCGAAATTATCTTTTGAAAGATCATATACTGAAGATTTAAATACAACATATGATGAGAGAGAAAAAGATACTGTTAAAGCAACTGTTTCTTGGCCTTTTTTTTCAGGTGGTAAAAACATTGCTAAATATAAAAAAAATCAAAGTTTAGAAAATAGAAAAAGATTGATTTTAGATAGTGCTGTAAAACAAAATCAAACTGATGTAGCTAGCGCCTGGTCTAATTATCAATCTAATAGAAGTTTACTAAATTCTGTTCAATCCCAAGTTAAAGCTGCTGAAATTGCAAATGAAGGAATTACAGCTGAATATAATAGTGGAGCGGGAAGAACAACTTTAGAGGTTATTCAATCCAACTCTTTACTTTTGAATGCTCAAATTTCTTTGGCAGATTCTGAGAGAAATTACATTTTATCTCAGTTTAATTTGTTAAAGTCCTTAGGATTGCTTAACAGCGATTATCTAAAAATAAGATAATTATTGGTTTTTTGAGGAAAAATAAAATATCTTGCCAATGAGAACAAAATGTGTACATTTATTTTATGATTCGAGTGTTAAAAAAAGCAAGAAAAGAGGCAAAAAATGACAAAAAATAACTTAAAAGTAGTTAAATCTACGAAAGATCAAGAATTGGATATTAAAGAAAAAAACAAAGCATTAGATGCTGCGATTAGCCAGATAACTGACAATTTTGGAAAAGGTTCAGTTATGAAGCTGGGCGAAAAAAGAGCAATGGATATCGAGTCGATATCTACAGGTTCTTTAAGTTTAGATTTAGCTTTAGGAATAGGTGGTTTACCTAAAGGAAGAATTATTGAAGTTTATGGACCAGAGAGTTCTGGAAAAACAACATTAGCATTACAAGTAGTTGCTGAAGCTCAAAAGGCGGGTGGAATTTGTGCATTCGTTGATGCGGAACATGCTTTAGATCCAGTCTATGCAAAAAAATTAGGAGTGAATACTGAAGAACTTTTAATTTCTCAACCAGATGCAGGTGAGCAAGCTTTAGAAATCGCTGATACGCTAGTAAAATCAGGCTCTATTTCAGTTATCGTAATTGACTCTGTTGCAGCTTTAACTCCAAAAGCTGAAATTGAAGGTGAGATGGGTGATCATCATGTTGGTCTTCAATCAAGATTAATGAGTCAGGCTTTAAGAAAATTAACTGGTTCAATTTCAAATACAAACACAATGATGATTTTCATTAACCAAATTAGAATGAAAATTGGAGTTATGTTTGGAAGTCCAGAAACAACATCAGGTGGAAATGCGTTGAAGTTTTATTCATCTGTAAGAATGGATATTAGAAGAATTGGTGCTATTAAAGATAAAGATGAAATTATCGGCAATACTACAAGAGTAAAAGTAGTTAAGAATAAAGTTGCACCACCATTTAAAGTTGTTGAGTTCGACTTAATGTATGGCAGAGGTATTAGCAAAATGGGTGAGTTAGTTGACCTAGGTGCTAAAGCTGACATCATTGAAAAATCAGGAGCATGGTATGCTTATAAGGGTGAAAAAATAGGTCAAGGTAGAGAAAACGCAAAAACTTACCTTGCTCAAAATCCTAAAGTTGCTGCAGAAATAGAAATGGCAATTAGAGAAAAAGCAGGTGTGATTTCAAAGAAAATTGAAGGAAATCCATTAAGTCCTGAAAAAATTGAAAAAGAGAAGAAAGTAGCTGAAAAAGAAGAGGCTGCAAAAGAAGCTACTCCCTCCAAAAAGAACTAAAATTAAAGGTCATCTTTAAATTATAAAAGGCGCTTGTTATAAGCGCCTTTCCCCCTTTATCCCTAACTAGACATAGAATAAAAAAGCTGTATTTTAAAGTATGGCGGATAAATCATTAAATGAAATAAGAAGTACGTTCTTAAAATATTTTGAAAAGAATGATCATAAGATTGTTGAGTCTAGTAATTTAGTTCCAAATAATGATCCGACACTAATGTTTGCTAATTCTGGAATGGTTCAGTTCAAGAACGTATTTACTGGTTTAGAAAAAAGAGATTATCAAAGAGCAACTACTTCTCAAAAATGTGTCAGAGCAGGAGGTAAGCATAATGATTTAGAAAATGTTGGTTACACTCCAAGACATCATACTTTTTTTGAAATGTTGGGAAATTTTTCTTTTGGGGACTATTTTAAAGAAAGAGGAATTGAACTTGCATGGAATTTAATCACTAAAGATTTTGGTTTAGATAAAAATAGACTTTACGTAACAGTTTTTCATGAAGATGATGAAGCCTTCAATTTCTGGAAGAAAATAGCGGGTTTTAGCGATGATAGAATTATCAGAATTTCGACATCAGATAATTTCTGGTCAATGGGTGAAACAGGTCCTTGTGGACCTTGCTCAGAAATATTTTACGATCATGGTGATCATTTAAAAGGTGGTTTACCCGGAACAAAGGATCAAGATGGAGATCGTTTTATTGAAATTTGGAACTTGGTATTTATGCAATATGAACAAGTTTCAAAAGATAAAAGAATAGATTTACCCAAACCATCTGTAGATACCGGAATGGGATTGGAGAGAATAGCTGCTCTTTTACAAGGCACACACGACAATTATCAAACTGATCATTTTAAGAAATTAATAAATTCGATATCAGATGTAACTAAAGTTAAACAAGCTGATAATAATATATCAAGTTTTAGAGTAATTGCTGATCACTTAAGAGCAAGTTCCTTTCTTTTAGCTGAAGGTGTTCTACCATCCAATGAAGGTCGTGGATATGTCTTAAGAAGAATTATGAGAAGAGGTATGAGGCATTCTCATTTACTAGGATCAAAAGAACCTATTTTTTACAAAATTTTTGAGTCTTTAAAAAATGAAATGTCTGAAAATTATCCAGAGTTAGAGCGATCCGAATCTTTAATAACAGAAACATTAAAAATGGAGGAGGAAAAATTTTTAGTTTTACTTGATCGAGGAATTAAAATTCTAAATGATGAAATTTCTAAAATTGATAAAGTGTTATCAGGTGAAGTAGCTTTTAAATTATATGACACTTATGGTTTTCCATTAGATCTCACAGAAGATATTTTAAAAAATAAATCATTAAAAGTTGACCATCAAAAATTTGATGAGTTGATGAAAAAGAGCAAAGAACTTGCAAAAAAGAATTGGAAAGGATCTGGTGACAGCTCAGAGGAAGCAATTTGGTTTTCAATTAAAGATAAAACTGGTCCTACAGAATTTTTGGGTTACGAGTCTAATCAATCTGAGGGAGTAGTATTAAATTTAATTAAAAACAATCAGGAGTCAAAATCATTAGCTACTGGAGAAGAAGGAGTTATTATAACCAATCAAACTCCTTTTTATGG
Organism: Pelagibacteraceae bacterium AG-426-G02; assembly: GCA_003213155.1. Classification (GTDB taxonomy): domain Bacteria; phylum Pseudomonadota; class Alphaproteobacteria; order Pelagibacterales; family Pelagibacteraceae; genus Pelagibacter. Next base: position 23,320 of record QCNQ01000011.1, read on the forward strand.
TGAATCAGGAGGACAACTTGGAGATAAAGGCACAATAGTTTCTGGCAATTCAGTTTTTGAAGTTGAGGATACACAAAAAAAACTTGGAGATTTATTTGTTCATTATGGATCAGTTAAAACTGGAGAAATTAAAATTAATGATGTAGTTGAAATGAAAATTGATGTTGAGAGAAGAAACAATTTAAAAGCTTATCATTCTGCAACTCACTTACTTCATGAGTCTTTAAGAAGAACTTTAGGTAAGCACGTGATGCAAAAAGGATCATTAGTTGCACCAGATCGTTTGAGGTTTGACTTTAGTCACATGAAACCGATTACTAATGAGGAATTAGAGACAATAGATAAATTAGTTAACGAATACGTTAAAAATGGTTCTGAAGTGACCACAAGAATTATGACACCTAAAGCTGCAATAGAAAAGGGAGCACTAGCTTTTTTTGGTGAAAAATATGGCGAAGAAGTTCGTGTCGTTTCAATGGGTAAGGAAAAAGATGCTTATTTTTCAACGGAATTATGCGGTGGAACACATGTAAAAAACACCGGAGATATTGGAAAATTTAAAACAGTCAGTCAATCATCCATTGCTGCAGGAGTAAGAAGAGTTGAAGCTTTAAGAGACAAACAGCTTGAGGATTTTATTAAGAATAAAGAAAAGCTTTCAACTTTATCTGTACAAAAAGATGAGGAGACGATCAAAGATTTATCATCACAAATAATCAAACTTGGAGGTAAACCGAAAGTTGATAATAAAGATTTAAAAGAAATTATAAAAAATCTTTCAAAACAACTTGAACAATTAAATGTTAATTCAGTTCTTCAAGATAAAACAAAAAATATTATTAATGATCAAAAAATAAAGGATATAAAAGTTCGATTTCAAAAAGTTCAAGATTTACCCCCTAAAGATTTGAGAAAATTAGTTGATGGTGGAAAAAAAGAACTTGGCGATGGAATTGTAATTGTCTTCGCAAGTAGTGAAGATAAAGTTGGTTTAGGAGTTGGTATCACTGAAAAGCTAGTTGATAAATATGATGCTGTAAAATTTGCAAAATTAGGCTCAGAAATTATTGGTGGCAAAGGTGGGGGTGGCCGAAAAGATTTTGCCCAAGCAGGGGGACAGGATAAAAATAAAATTGATGAGGCTTTTGAAAAACTAAAGTCTTTAATTTAGCTTCTGTTTAAGATTGTTATCAATTACATCCAGAAATTGATTAGTTGTTAAATATTTGCTTGAAGGTCCAACCAAGATTGCAAGATCTTTTGTCATGGAGCCATTTTCAACACTTTCAATACAAACTTTTTCAATTGTATTTGCAAATTTGATAAGCTCGTCATTACCATCAAGTTTTCCTCTGTGGGCTAATCCTCTTGTCCATGCAAAAATCGAGGCAATCGGATTTGTCGAAGTTTCTTTACCTTGCTGGTGCATCCTATAATGTCTGGTTACTGTTCCGTGAGCTGCTTCTGCCTCCATTATTTTTCCATCAGGTGTAAGCAGTGTACTTGTCATTAAACCAAGTGAGCCATATCCTTGAGCCATGGTATCTGATTGAACATCACCATCATAATTTTTACATGCCCATATATACTTACCACTCCATTTCATTGCACACGCTACCATGTCATCAATTAATCTGTGTTCATAAGTAATTTTTGCATCCTCAAATTTTTTCTTGAATTCTTTATTATAGACCTCTTCAAATATATCTTTAAATCTTCCATCGTATTTTTTTAAAATTGTATTTTTAGTTGATAAGTAAACTGGCCAATTCTTAATTAATCCATAGCTAAAACAGGATCTTGCGAAATCCTCGATTGATTTATCTAAATTATACATTGAGAGTGCAACTCCTGGACCAGTAAAATTAAATACTTCATATTTAATTTCATCTTTACCATCTTCAGAGGTCCATTTTACTTCCATCTTACCTTTACCAGGTACTTTGAAATCTGTTGCTCTATATTGATCTCCAAATGCATGTCTCCCAATTACTACTGGGTCTGACCAAGAGGGCACGAGTTTCGGAATGTTAGAACAAATTATGGGTTCTCTAAATACCGTTCCTCCAATAATATTCCGGATAGTTCCGTTTGGAGATCTCCACATTTTCTTTAATTTAAACTCTTCAACTCGTGCTTCATCTGGAGTTATAGTTGCACATTTGATACCGACACCAATTTTTTTTATTGCATTAGCAGAGTCGATAGTGATTTGATCATCAGAGTCATCCCTACTTTTCATTCCTAAATCGTAATATTCAATGCCAAGATCTAAATAAGGAAGTATCAATTTTTTCTTGATAAATTCCCAGATTATTCTGGTCATTTCATCGCCATCTAACTCTACAATTGGGTTTTTAACGCTAATTTTGCTCACTTATATTTTTATCTTAATAATTGAATTTCGCGATTTTATATACATATTAATGACAAATTATCAAATAGAAGAATATGTTTAGTAAGATATTTCCAAAAATTCACGCTGAAGGTTATAAATTTTTAGTTATAGCCGGAATAATCACAATAGTATTTTATATTTTTAGTAATTTCTTAGGTCTTATTGGTTTGGTCTTAACTATTTGGGTTTATTATTTTTTTAGAGATCCAGAGAGAGTTATTATCGATGATGATAATTATCTTGTTAGCCCAGCAGATGGTGAGGTTCTCAAAGTTGAAGAAGTTGATGGGCCTAAAGAACTTGGTCTAGAGAATAAAAGATTTAAAAAGATTAGTGTTTTCATGAATGTTTTTGATTGTCATGTAAACAGAACTCCATGTGCAGGAAAGATTGAGGAAATTTTATATAAGCCTGGCAAGTTTGTAAATGCTTCATTAGATAAAGCAAGTGAGGATAATGAAAGAAATTACTTTAAAATTAAAGACCCTCACAACAATGATATTATAGTTGTTCAGATAGCTGGACTGGTTGCACGAAGAATAGTTTGTGAATCAAACAAAGATCAAGAGTTGAAACAAGGAGATCGTATTGGCATGATACGATTTGGTAGTAGAGCAGATATCTATTATGAAAATTATGAGCCACTTGTAAAAGTTGGTCAAAAAGCTATTTCAGGTGAGACATTACTTGCAAAAAAATAATATGGAACAAAAAAAAACCAAATCTTAAAATTGTAGCGGATAAAAAAAGCGCAAGAATGATTTTACCAAATATGTTAACCCTGATGGGTGTATGCATTGGTTTAAGTTCAATTCGATTTGCTTTGGACGGAAGATTTGAAATAGCAATTATTGCAATAATTTTTGCTGCTTTGATTGATGGCTTAGATGGAAGAATAGCAAGACTTATAAAAGGAACGTCAAAGGTTGGAAAAGAATTAGATTCTTTGACGGATGTAATAAGTTTTGGGGTTGCTCCAGCATTCATTATGTATTTCTGGAAATTAAATACCTTAGGTCGATTTGGATGGTTACTATGTTTAGTTTATGTAATTTGTGTTGCCTTAAGATTAGCAAGATTTAATGTTAATTCTAATCAAGAACCTTCCTGGAAAGATAACTTTTTTGAAGGAGTGCCATCTCCAGCAGGTGCTATATTACTATTAACTCCGCTAATAATAAGCCTGAGTGGTTTTGATTATATTCAATTAAATTTCAATATCATTGTTCCAATATTTTTTGTGATAACATCATTGCTTCTGATTAGTAAATTTCCGAGTTATTCATTTAAAAAAATTGTCATACCAAGAAAGACAACAATATTTTTATTATTTGGCATAGTTCTATTTTTTGGACTATTGTTAGTTTATACATTTAATGTAATTGCAATAAGTTCTTTAGTTTATGTACTTTTATTACCAATTAGCTTTTTTCATTTTCAAAAATTAAAAAAACAACATGAAAATGACAAAATTCAAGAGGATGATGATCTTGAAGACATACTTTAATGAAAAAAAACACAATAGTTTCTCTTGCTGATGCTAACTATTTTCCTTTATTAGAGGAATTAATTAATTCTATAAAAAGATTCAAAGAAAGTGAGAATGTTGCGATCTGTATTTTAGATGCAGGCTTAAACAAAGATCAAAAAGAAAAATTATCTACTAAAGTAGATGAAATTAAATCTGCAGAGTGGGATATTAAAGTTCCTCAATCTAAAGTTAAAGAAAAGGAATGGCTTAAAAGCCAAGTTTCAAGAGCATTTTTACCTAAATATTTTCCAAACTATGAAAAATATTTGTGGATTGATTGTGATGCTTGGGTAAATGATTGGAGTTCTGTTGAGCTTTATTTTCAAGCTTGCGACAATGGTAAGTTGGGTATTACACAAACAATAGGACCAGGTTACAAAATCACCTCAAAAGTAAATTGGTTATTTGGAAAATTAGCAATAATCAAATCCCAGAATTTTAAACATGCAATAAAATCAAAAATTGGTACTGACAAAGCTAGAAAACTTGCTTTTGCTCCACATATTAATATTGGCGTGTTTTCTTTAGAAAAAAACTCAAAAGGGTGGAGCTTGTGGCAAAACAATTTATCAGAAACACTAAAGGCTGGAAATATTTTTGGTTCTGAAGGATTAGCGATTAATATGTCAGTCTATATTGACGATCTTGAAACAGAATTTTTACCTTTAAATTGTAATTGGATCACTAGCAATCTTTTACCTAAATATGATGAAAATCAAAAAACATTTGTAGAACCTTATCTTCCCAATTACAAAATAGGTATAATGCACCTTGCAGCTGGAATATGGAAAGATGGTAAAGATATGAGGGTAGATAAAGGTATAAAGATAGAATTAGAAACTTTAGATAATAAAAAGATTAATAAAAGTTTAAGATTTGATATTTAGTTGAAAAAAAATAAAATTTCAAAAAATTGGATTAATAAACAGAGAAGAGATACTTATGTTCGTCAATCTAAAGTTGATGGTTATAGAGCTAGATCTGCATATAAATTAATTGAAATTGATGAAAAGTTTAAAGTTTTTAAGGGTGGAATTTCTGTAATAGATATTGGTGCTGCACCAGGAAGTTGGTCTCAATATGCTTCAAAGGTTGTAAAAAATGGAACAATTATCTCGATAGATCTAAAAAAAATGGAAAAAATTAAAAACACTATTCAAATTGAAGGTGATTTCACAGAGCCCAATATTCAAGAGAAAATAAAAAAAAATTTCAACAATCCAATTGATGTGGTTATGTCTGATATGGCAGTAAATACGACTGGAATAAAAGATGTTGATGCAATTCAAACTGGAGAATTATGTAAAGAGGCGATGGTATTTTCAAAAGATGTAATATCTGAAAAGGGTATTTTTATTGCTAAAATATTTATGGGCAGATCTTTTAATGAAATTGTCGCACTAGGAAAAAAAATTTTTAAAGAAGTAAAGGTTTTTAAACCTAAGTCGAGTCGCAAAGATTCTAAAGAGAGTTTTATTATTTGTAAAAATCTTAGATAGACACTTTTAATTTAAAAGGAATCATATATAAAAGATTATGGTTCCTATAAAAGAAGCACTTACCTTTGATGACGTTACTTTAGTTCCTAAGTACTCTGAAATATTACCCTCAGAGGTTGATACGAGTATAAAATTAACAGATTTATTAAAACTTAAAATCCCACTTTTATCATCAGCAATGGATACCGTAACCGAAAGCAAAATGGCTATTGCTATTGCAAAATCTGGTGGACTAGGAATAATCCACAGAAATTTAGATATCAAAAAACAAGTTCTCGAAGTTAAGAAAGTAAAAAAACAAAAATTACTTGTAGGTGCAGCTGTGGGAGCAGGACCCAACGAGTTCAAAAGAGCTGAGGCACTTTTAAAAGAAAAATTGGATATGATTGTTGTGGACACTGCTCACGGACACACCAAAAAAGTTTCCGAAATAATTAGATTTATCAAAAAAATTAAAAATAAAAAAACAGCTCTCTGTGCTGGAAATATAGCAACACCAGATGCAGCTAAATTTTTACTTAAATTAGGCGTTGATATAATTAAGGTTGGGATTGGTCCTGGTTCTATCTGTACAACTAGGTTGGTCGCGGGTATTGGAGTTCCTCAATTAAGCGCAATATTAAATGTGAGAAACGGCATAAAGAATAAAAATGTAAAAATTATTTCTGATGGAGGGATAAAATACTCAGGTGACCTCGCTAAAGCTTTTGCTGCTGGCGCTGATGCAGTCATGATAGGTTCATTGTTTGCAGGAACTGATGAAACGCCGGGTAAACTCATAAAAAAAAATGGTAAACTATTTAAAAGTTTTAGAGGCATGGGCTCTGTAGGAGCGATGAACAAAGGCTCGGCTGATCGATATTTTCAAAAAAAACAAAAAGACAGTTCAAAGTATGTGCCCGAGGGAGTAGAAGGATTAGCAAAATACAAAGGTAAAGTTGATAAAGTTGTTTTTAAATTAGTTGGTGGATTAAGATCATCTATGGGTTATCTTGGTTCCAAACAGATAAAATATTTAAGATATAAACCACAATTTGTTAAAATTACAAAAGCTGGATTTTATGAAAGTATGGTTCATAATGTCGATATCGTTAAAAGTGATAGTAAATACTGATGACAAAAATATTTAAATTAATTTCTTTATTATATTTAATAATAAATAGCATGAGTATTGCTATAGCGGATGAAAATTTTTTTAATAAAGGTTTAAAATTATTCAAAGATAAAAAATATGAGGATGCAAGGTTTATGTTTGAAAGAGGAATAGTATTTAATCCTAAGGACTCAAATTCTTATCTTTATTTAGCAAAAATTTACAACATTCAAGAAGATCAAGATAAAGAAGAAAAAAATTTGGAAGCAACATTATTAATTGAACCTAATAACGAGGAAGCAATATTAATGTCTATGAAAATAGCTTTAGAGAGATCTAATTATTCAAAAGTAAAAGATTTATCTAATACTTTTTCTAAGGTTTGCAAAAAACTCTGTAATGAAAATAAAGAAATTTTAGACACCCTTGCAAATATAGAGCCCAAAAAAAATGAGTCTTGATAAGAATTTGAACAAAATCTTAATAATAGATTTTGGTTCACAATTTACTCAGTTAATAGCCAGACGAATAAGAGAGTCAGGAGTTTATTCCGAAATTATTAGTCATAAAAAGGTTAAAAATAAAAATATTGATAATTCAATTAAAGGAATAATTTTATCAGGCGGACCATTAAATGTTTACCAAATTAATAAATATTCTTTTGATAAAAGGATTATAGAAAATCAAATACCAGTCTTAGGTATTTGTTTTGGTCATCAAATTTTATCAAAACTTAATGGTGGCAGAGTTAAACAATCAAAATATAGAGAGTTTGGATTAGCAAATATTCGGAAAAAGAGGGAAAGTATTTTGACAAAAAACTTCTTTAATAAAAAAAATATTAATAAAGTTTGGATGAGTCACGCTGACCAAGTTTCTAAACTTCCTAAAAATTTTGATGTTATTGCCTCAAGTCAAAACTCAAAATTTGCTATTATTGAAAATAAGAAAAAAAAATTTTATGGTGTCCAGTTTCATCCTGAAGTTACCCACACAGAAAATGGGAAAAAATTAATAAACAATTTTATATTTTTAGTATGTAAAATTAAAAGAAATTGGTCATCAAAAGATCAAAAGATTAAATTGATTAAAGATGTTCAAAATTTAGTCGGTAAAAATAAAGTAATATGTGCATTATCGGGTGGAGTTGATAGCAGTGTTGTCGCTCAACTATTGAATAAAGCAATTGGTAAAAAATTATTTTGTATCTTCGTTAACACAGGTCTTCTTAGAAAAAATGAGGAAATACAAGTAGTTAAAACTTTTAAAAAAAAATTGAAAATAAATCTAATTTATGTGAATGCAGAGAATGAATTTTTGAGAAAGCTCAACAATGTTTCTGACCCAGAGAAAAAAAGAAAAATAATTGGAAATTTATTTATCAAAATTTTTGAAAGATACGCTAAAAGAATAAAAAATGTAAAATTTTTAGCACAAGGAACGCTCTATCCAGATCTTATTGAAAGTAAGTCAGTGACTGGAAGCCAAACCTCAAAGATCAAATCTCATCATAATGTAGGTGGTTTACCAAAGAAAATGAAACTTAAATTGGTAGAACCGTTGAAATTTCTATTTAAAGATGAGGTTAGAAAATTAGGATTAGAATTAAAACTAAGTAGAGAAATTATCTCAAGACATCCCTTTCCAGGACCTGGACTGGCGATCAGAATGCCTGGCATTATTACTAAAGAAAAAATCAAAATTTTAAAAGAAGCTGACA
>QCNQ01000012.1 GCA_003213155.1 Pelagibacteraceae bacterium AG-426-G02
TTTAAAATGAAGTTAACAAGTAAAGATGAGTTTGAAGTTCTTTCAAAAAGAGTTGAAAATTTAGAAAATAAAATTGATCAATTAAAGCCTACAAAAAAAAAGAAAATTAAAAAGGCAAAAATTTGACGATTATTTAACTTATCTAATTTTAGGTTTAATTATTGGTGGCAGATTAGGGTATGTTGTATTTTATAACTTTGGATTTTATATCAATAATTTATTAGATATCTTTAAAATTTGGCAGGGTGGTATGTCATTTCATGGGGGAGTTATAGGGATCATAATTGCAAGTTACCTTTTTGCGAAAAGAAATTCACAAAGTTCATTTAGTTATTTAGATATTGTGTCTTTTGTTGCACCCATAGGTATTTTTTTTGGCAGAGTAGCAAATTTTATAAATTCAGAACTTTATGGCGTCGAAACAAATGTTGCTTGGGCAGTTCAATTTGCACAAATAGATAATTTATATCGACATCCTACTCAGTTATATGAAGCATTTTTTGAGGGTATAGTTCTATTTTTAATTCTATTATATTTCAAAAATAAAATTTACTCCAAAAGACCTGGTTTTATCTCTGGTATATTTTTAGTTTTTTACTCAATTTTTAGATTTGCAATTGAGTTTTTAAGAGTTCCTGATGAGCAACTTGGCTATTTATTATTCAATTTAACTATGGGACAATTTATAAGTATCTTTTTTTTAGTAATTGGATGTTATTTATTAATCTCTAAATATGAAAACAGACAAAATAATTAATTTACCCTTAGACAAGTTTATCAATAACTCTCTGTATAATAAAAAGTCTGGGTATTACATAAAAAAAAATCCATTTGGCAAAAAAGGAGATTTTATCACAGCTCCTAATATATCAAGATTATTTTCTGAAATGATTGCTATTTGGGTTGTAAGTTTTTGGAAAAGTATAGGATCACCAAAAGAATTTAACTTGATCGAACTTGGAGCAGGTAATGCTGCAATGATGAAAGTTCTTATAGAAAGTTTTAAAAAGTTTCCATCGTTTTTCAAATCCAGCAGGTTCGTAATTTATGAGATAAGTCCCACTTTAAAAAAGATACAAAAAAAAGAATTATTAGATTCAAATGTAAATTGGATAAGCGATTTAAAAAAAATTAAAAAAATTCCTAGTATATTTATTGCAAATGAGTTTTTTGATTCACTTGCAATTAAACAATTTGAAAAAAAAGGAAATCTTTGGTTTGAAAAGTTTGTAAGTTTAAACAAAAAAATAACTTCTTTCTCAGAAAAAAAGATTAATATTAAAAATTATGAAAAAAAGATTAATTTTAACATATCTAAAAACCAGAGTTTTATAGAATATTCAGAGCTTGGCATTAATTACCTGAAACAAATTTCAAAAATTATCAAAGCAAGATCTGGAGGAGTTTTGATCATAGATTATGGGTATAATGAAGATAAAATGAAAAATACTTTACAAGCATTATATAAACACGAATATTCAGATGTTTTAGCTAAAATTGGGAACTCAGATATCACGCATAATATAAATTTCCGATTATTTGAAAAAATAATAAAAAAACTGGGTGGATTAAAGCATAGTTTAACAACACAAAAAGAATTTCTTACAAAAATGGGTATCCACGAAAGAGCTGAGATGATTGCAAAAAATCAAAACTTTTTAAAAAAAGCAGATATTTATTACAGATTAAAAAGACTAACAGATGATAAACAAATGGGAAAATTGTTTAAAGTTATGTTAATAAAAAATCAAAAAAACAATTTTAATTTAGGATTTTGATCTGATCACCTCTCGAAAATTATTTAAAAACAAAAATATAAGTCATGGTTTTTTTAATAAAAATGGGGGTAAATCAAAAGGGATATATAAAAGTTTAAATTGTGGTCCCGGTTCTCACGATAACAAAAATAATATTTTAAAAAATTTAAAGATTGTCAAAGATAAAATAGGGAAAAAAACAAAAAATATTTATTTAGTACATCAAGTACATAGCAATAAATTGGTTTTTCTAAATGAAAACTCTAAATTAAAAAAAAAAATTAAAGCTGATGCAATTATAACTAATCAAAAAAAACTGCCGATAGCTGTATTGACCGCTGATTGCGTACCAGTGTTATTATATGACTATGAAAAAAAAATCATCGCAGCTATACATGCTGGTTGGAAAGGTGCGTATAAAGGGATAATCAAAAATGTTATTAATTTTATGCATAAAAAAGGGTGTAATCCTAAAAATATTATAGGAGCAATTGGTCCATCAATTACTCAAAAAAACTACGAAGTAAAAGCTGACTTTAAAAAGAAATTTATTAAAAAACACAAAAAAAACAAAATTTTCTTTAAAAATAAAAACGAATTAATTTATTTTGATTTACCAAATTATGTCAAATCTCAACTTAAATCACAAAAAATCAATAAAATTGATATGATTAAAATTGATACATTCGATAGAAAAAATAATTTTTTTAGTGCAAGAAGATCATTAAAGTTAAATCTAAATGATTATGGTAGAAATATTTCAATAATTATGATTAATTAAACTTTTCATGAAATTATTAACTGGAAATAGTAATAAAATCCTAAGTAAAAATATCGCTAAATATTTAAAATCTAAACTTGTCAATTCTAGTATAAGAAAATTTGCAGATGGTGAAATTTACATTGAAATAAATGAAAATATAAGAGGGAATAGCATTTTTATAATTCAATCTATTTCTTCACCAGCTAATGACAATTTAATGGAATTATTATTATGTATTGATGCTTTAAAAAGATCATCAGCAAAAAATATAACTGCTGTAATTCCTTATTTTGGTTACGCGAGACAAGATAGAAAAGTTGTACCAAGAACATCTATATCAGCAAAGCTTGTTTCAAATTTAATCACTCAAGCTGGGGCAGATAGAGTTGTGACAGTTGATCTCCACGCCGGTCAAATTCAAGGTTTTTTTGATATTCCTGTCGATAACCTTTTTGCAACTCCAATCTTTGCACGACACGTTAAAAAAAAGATTAAAAGTAAAAATATAATCTGTGTTGCCCCAGATGTTGGTGGAACTGAGCGAGCGAGAGCACTTGGTAAAATTTTAAACATTGGTTTAGCTATTGTTGATAAGAGAAGACCAAAGCCTGGACAATCACAAGTAATGAATATTATTGGAGATGTAAAAGGTAAAACATGTATCTTGGTTGATGATATAATTGACTCTGGTGGAACTATCGTCAATGCCGCTAAGGCATTAAAACAAAGAGGTGCAAAAGAAGTTTACGTTTATATTACTCATGGAGTATTAAGTGGGGACGCGGTTAAAAAAATTAAAAATTCAGTTATCAAAAATTTAGTTATTACGGACACGATAGATAATAGCGAAAAAACGAAAAATGTTAAAAACATAGAAGTTTTACCAATTTCCGCCCTTATGGGAGAAGCTATAAAAAGAATTTCTAATTCAACATCAGTTTCAGATTTATTCAAATAATTACCTTGATTATTTATGAACATGGGTTAAAAACCTCTGTTTTATGAATTCTTTAGAAGCAAAGATCAGAGATAACAAAACTAAAGGTCAACTTAATACCATCAGGAATGATGGTGGTGTTCCAGGGATTATCTATGGAGGTAAAGACCAAAATCAAAAAGTTTCTATATCAAAAAAATTATTAAAAACCTTGATTGAGAAAGAAAACTTTTTATCAAACATTATTACTTTAAATGTGGATGGAAAATCTCAAAATGTATTACCTAGAGAAGTAAAATATCACATCATAAGTGATGAACCTACTCATGTAGATTTTCTTAGAGTTCTTCCTGGAGTAAAAATTAAGATTGAAGTTCCAGTTAACTTTATTAATCATGAAAAATCTCCAGGTTTAAAAAGAGGTGGAGTACTTAACATTGTAAGAAGAAAAGTTGAATTAAAATGCCCAAGTGAAAAAATACCTGAAAGTATCATTTTAGATTTAGATGGTATCGATATTGGGTCAAGTTTTAAAATTTCATCAGTTAAACTAGATGCAGAAGTAACACCAACTATTCAAGGAAGAGATTTCGTAATTGCAACGTTAGCAGCACCGACAGTAATGAAAGAGCCAGAAAAACCAGCAGAAGCAGAAGCTGCAGAGGGTGAAGAAGGTGCTGAAGGAGCGGAAGCAGCTGCAGCTGAAGGAGATAAACCAGCTGCAGAGGGCGATAAAAAAGAGGGTGACGATAAAAAACCTGCAGACAAAAAAGCTCCAGAAGAAAAAAAATAATCCACTAAATTTGAAATTCTAATTAATAGTTTATGCTTTTATTTGTAGGTTTAGGTAATCCAACTCCAGATAGTGAAAATAATAGACATAATGTTGGTTTTAAAATTATAGATTCCATCAATAAAAAATTCGGACTTACAAAACAAAAACCAAAATTCAAAGGTTTGTTAACAACTGGTAATATTGATAGTAAAAAAGTTTATGCCATTAAGCCCTTAACTTTTATGAATAACTCTGGAATATGTATTAGAGAGCTAATTGAATATTTTAAAATTGAACCTGAAAATGTAATTGTTTTTCACGATGATCTTGATGTTGAATTTGGAAAAATAAAAGCGAAATTTGGTGGATCAAGTGCTGGCCACAATGGAATATCTTCTATAGATAAATTTATTGGCAAAGATTACTCAAGAGTAAGAATTGGTATAGGAAAACCAAAGGGACCCATTGAAGTATCTGATTATGTTCTACAAAATTTTGATGATGAAGAAATTATGGGTGTAGAAAAAATATCCAAAAATATAACTGAGTCGCTTTCGATACTTGTAGAAAAAAAATTAGATTTATTTTCAAGCACAGTTAATAATAAATAATGAGTTTTAAATGTGGGATCGTTGGATTACCTAATGTTGGTAAATCAACTCTTTTTAACGCACTAACTAATTCTAGTAAGGCACAGGCAGCTAATTTTCCTTTTTGTACAATTGATCCAAATATTGGAGTTGTAATAGTTCCTGATGAAAGATTAAATAATTTAGCTAAAATTTCAAAATCGAAAAAAATAATCAATACCACTATCTCTTTTGTTGATATTGCTGGACTGGTAAAAGGCGCATCAAAGGGCGAAGGTTTGGGTAATAAATTTCTTTCTCATATTAGAGAAGTCGATGCAATTATTCACATGATCAGATGCTTTGACTCTAATGATATTCAAAATGTTAACCCCTCTGTTGACCCGGTAAGAGATATAGAAATTATAGAAACAGAGATGATGCTTGCAGATCTTGAATCTGTTCAAAAAAGGTTGGAGAAAAATAATAAAAAAAATGTTGATGAGGATCAAATCAAAATTCTTGAAATAGCTATGGATTGTATAAATAATAATAAAAGTTTTGATGATTTAAGAACCCAATTTAATAAAAAACAACTTAATCAATCTGGATTATTATCCCTTAAACCTAAAATTTTTGTTTGTAACGTAGATGAACAAAGTGTTCAAAATGGAAATAATTACACTCAATCGTTTATTGATAAATATGGAAACAATAATACTTTAATCGTTTCTGCAGACATAGAAAATCAAATAAATGAATTGGATAGCAATGAGAAAAAAAATTATATGGAAATGATTGGATTAAAGGAAACAGGATTGAATAAATTAATTAAGAAAGGTTATGAAATTCTTGACCTAGATACATACTTTACATCTGGGCCCGAAGAAACTCGAGCATGGACAATTGAAAAAAATTGTACTGCTCCAAAAGCTGCAGGTGAAATTCATACTGATTTTGAAAAAGGATTTATTCGGGCTGAAACTATTTCTTACGATGACTTCATATCCAATGATGGTTGGTTAAATTCAAAAAATAACGGAAAAATGAGATTAGAAGGGAAAGATTATATAGTTAAAGATGGAGACGTTCTAAACTTCCGTTTCAATACGTGACCATATTCTTTTCATACTAAAATAAACTAGGATTGTTAAAATAATTAAATACACGATAGCTTTAAAACCCATTTGATGTCTTGACTCTAAGTGAGGTTCAGCAGACCACATCAAGAATGTTGTTACGTCTTTTGACATTTGCTCAACAGATGCTGTTGTACCATCTGAGTATTCTACTAATCCATCTGATAACTGATTAGCCATTTTAATTTTATTCCCGTACATATATTTATTATAATACACACCATCATCTAAAGTAACTCCAGCTGGTGGGTCTTCATATCCCTGAAGCAATGAGTAAATATAATCTACCCCACCCCCTCTTGCTTTAACTAATACAGACATATCTGGTGGATAAGCACCTCCATTTGCGGCTTGAGCAGCTTGAACGTTATCATAAGGCATTACAAACTTATCTGATAATCTGCCAGGACGAGTAAACATATCACCGTCTGAATTAGGTCCATCTTTGACCTCAAAAGATGCAGCAATAGCTTTTGCTTGCTCTATAGAAAATTCTGGTCCCCCTTTTTCAGCTAAGTTTCTATAACTTAAATATTTCATCGAATGACAAGAAGAGCACACCTCTGTGTAGACTTGATAACCTCTTTGAAGTGCGGCTCGATCAAACTTTCCAAAGAGTCCTTTAAAGCTCCAATCAGTTTTTAAATATTCAACTTTTTCTGCAGCTTGAGTGCTGAGTGAAAGTCCAGAAAATAATATAATAAATGAAAATATTTTAAAAAAATTTTTCACTTATTTATTTAAACTTTCCTTGTTCTTTGCTGTAGCTAAATTAGGTGAACCACCTAATATCGGCTCGGTAATGCTTAATGGAATTGGAAGAGTTTTTTCTTTCCAACCTAAAACTGGAAGTATCACTAAAAAGTGTAAGAAATAGTATGCTGTGGCTACTCTAGCAACTAACAGATATAATCCCTCTGCTGGCATAGCACCCACATATCCCAGTATCAAAACATCAGCAACAAGGATCCAATAAAACTGTCTATATAAAGGTCTAAATACTGCTGATCTAATTTTTGAAGTATCAAGCCATGGAAGGGCTGCTAAAATTAAAATAGCAGATAACATTGCAACTACTCCTAAAAGTTTATCTGGGACCGATCTTAAAATTGCATAGAATGGTAATAAATACCACTCTGGAACAATATGTGCCGGCGTAACTAATGGATTAGCTTCAATATAATTATCTGCATGACCTAAAATATTTGGGGTGTAAAAAACAAAAAATGCAAAAACAATCATAAACATTAGTAAAGCAAAACCATCTTTTATTACAATGTATGGATGGAATGGAACTGTGTCTTTTGATGGTTTTTTAATGTCAATTCCAACTGGATTATTATTTCCAGGGACATGAAGTGCCCATATGTGAAGAACAACTAAACCTAAAATTAAAAAAGGTATTAAATAGTGAAGTGTAAAAAATCTTGTTAAAGTAGGATTGTCAACTGAGTAACCTCCCCATAACCAAGTAACAATACCCTCACCTACTAAAGGAATTGCGCTAAATAGATTTGTAATTACAGTTGCACCCCAGAAACTCATTTGGCCCCATGGAAGTACATAACCCAAAAATGCAGCTGCCATCATTAATAAATAAATTATGATACCTATTATCCAAATTATTTCTCGAGGAGCTTTGTAAGAACCATAAAATAATGATCTAAATATATGAATATAAACAGCCAAAAAAAACATTGAAGCACCATTTGCATGAATGTATCTAATTAACCAACCATAGTTAACATCTCTCATAATATGCTCAACACTATCAAAAGCCATATCAGCATGAGCAATATAATGCATTGCAAGAACTAAACCCGTTACAATTTGAGTAATCAAACAAAAAGTTAATATTCCACCAAACGTCCACCAATAATTTAAATTCTTAGGTGTCGGATAATCAGTTAAGTGATTTGCAAGAGTTAATAATGGTAAACGATCGTTAAACCATTTTCCAAATTTTGATTTAGGTGTGTATTCGTGATCACTCATAATAATTATCCAATTTTAATCGTATTAGCATTAACAAATTCGTATTTAGGGATCTCCATATTAGTCGGAGCTGGTCCCTTTCTAATTCTTCCAGAGATATCATAGTGCGAACCATGACAAGGACAAAACCATCCATTGTATTCGCCTTTTTGATCTAAAGGAACACAGCCTAAGTGAGTGCACACTCCAAGCATGACTAACCACTCGGGGTTCGCTGCACGATCCTCATCTTTTTCTGGATGTTTTAAATCTTCTAACTTTACAGATCTTGCTTCAGCTATCTCATCTTGTGTTCTTCTACGAATAAAAACTGGTTTACCTCTCCATAAAACTGTAATTGTTTTACCTGGATTTACCGCACTTACATCAACCTCAGTGCTCGCCAAAGCTTTGACTGATGCGTCTGGGTTCATCTGATCAATCATTGGCCATATCGTTGCACCAACACCAACCGCACCAACTGCATAAGTTGCTGTGAATAAGAAATCTCTTCTATTAGTTTTTTTTTCTGACATCAATAATAGTTAAATATACTCAATATTGCTTTTTTCTACTTAAATATATGATTTCATATAATATAAAATCATAAATTTACTACTGAAAGAATGACACAGAATTTGATAAATCATGGCCCTAAAATTGCTTTATTTGAACCAGACATACCTCAAAATACAGCAGCAATAATCAGAACCTGTGCGTGCCTAGGTGCAAAACTTGAAATAATAGAGCCTTGCGGGTTTATGCTTAGTGACAGAAGGTTTAAGCGAGTCGTTATGGATTATATGAATGAAAAAGACATAAAATTCCATCAAAGCTCAGACGATTTTTTTAAATCGAAAGAAGATCAAAGAATAGTTCTAATGACCACAAAAGCGTCTGTTTCTTACACAAAATTTAAGTTTAATAAAAATGACACTATTCTTTTTGGTAGAGAAAGTGCCGGAGTGCCAAATGAGGTTCACAAAAAAATTAAAGATAGACTCAAAATTCCTATGAAAAACAATAAACGCTCACTTAATATTGCATCTTCTGTTGCAATCATATTGGCAGAAAGTTTAAAACAAACTAAATTAATCTAATATGGATTTAGAAATTAAAAAAGACATCACAAGTAATTGGTTTAAAATGCTACAAGAAGCTATTTGGCATACTATAACCAACTTAGAAAGAAAAGATGCGGATATCAAAACCACTGTTTGGAACAGAAGTAAAAAAAGAGATGAAGGAGGCGGAGAATTTAGAATTTTAGAGAATGGAAGAATATTTGATAAAGTTGGAGTAAATTTTTCTAAAGTTCATGGAAAATTCCCAAAACAATTTCAAAAAAATATTTTAGGTGCAAAAAAAAATCCCAGTTTTTGGGCCTCTGGTATTTCCGTTGTGATGCATATGAAAAATCCGATGATCCCTGCCATGCATTTTAATACAAGATATATCTGCACAACTCAGGACTGGTTTGGTGGTGGTATGGATGTAACCCCATCAATAAAGGATGATAAGGAAAAAAAAGAATTTCATAAAACCCTAAAAAAAATGTGTGATCAACACAATAAGAAATATTACACAAAATATAAGAGGTGGTGTGATGAATATTTTTATTTACCTCATAGAAAAGAACCGAGGGGTATTGGTGGAATTTTTTTTGATTATAAAAAAGATAATTTTGAGAAAGATTTTAAATTTGTAAGAGATGTGGGGATCACTTTTCAATTTATTTTTGAAAAAATCATTAGAAAAAAAATGAAGAAAAAGTGGAATAAAAAACATAAAGAATTACAATTCATAAAAAGAGGTCGTTATACAGAATTTAACTTACTCTATGACCGAGGAACAAAATTTGGTTTGCAAACTGGTGGAAATGTTGAAGGTATTTTAATGTCATTACCTCCGTTGGCAAAATGGAAATAACATGGACAAAGAACCAATTACTTTAAATGGCTTAAATAAACTTAAAGATGAATTAATCTTTTTAAAAGAAAAAAAAAGACCTGAGATTGTAGCGGCGATTGCTGAAGCGAGGTCACATGGTGATCTAAAAGAAAATGCAGAGTACCACGCTGCAAAAGAAGAGCAGTCTCATAATGAGGGAAGGATTACTGAAATTAATGATATCATCGCTAGAGCAAATGTCATTGATGTTACGAAATTAAATAATGATGGAAAAGTTATCTTTGGCTCGACTGTGTTTTTAGAAAATTTAGATACTGGAGAAAAAATAAATTATAAGATTGTAGGAAAAGATGAAGCTGATCTCAAACAAAAATTAATTTATTTTCAATCACCTATAGGTAAAGGTTTAATAGGAAAAAATAAAAATGATTTAGTTGAAATAAAAACTCCTGCCGGGGTCAAAAATTTTGAAATTAAAGACGTAAAATATATCTAATTGTTAACAATTTGACTTACTTGTTTATCTGAAATTTGAAAATTATTTTTCACCCATTCTTCCTCAATTATTTTTAATTTTGCACCCAATTGTTTACCCTCAGGAATATTGAATTTTTCCATTAAAAATTCTGCACCCACAGGCATTTTTGGTATTGTTTTATCTTTGTAGAAATCAATTAATCTTTGAATATTTTCAGAATTTTTTTTTGATTTTATTAAATAATAATTGAGAATATCAGTTACAGCTTGTTTTCCATTATAATAAAAAATACCATTAAAGTTTTCCTCTCTAAAAGTTTTTGGTCCAATTTTTTCTTTAAAAAAATTATCAATAATTTTAATTCTTTTTTGATCTTTTTTAGAAATATTAAATTTGTACATAAAATAATCTGCATTATCTGTCTCATCAATCATCATTAAAGATAATAGAAAGACAAAATCAGCCTTATTAATTATTTGTTTTTTTTTTGAGTTTAATTTTGAAAAAGTTTTTAAATTATTTAATTCAGGAAAAACAATTAAAAATAATTCTAAGCTCAATTTATCATCAGCTAATTTTTCTAATATTTCTAAGTGAGTTATTTTTTTTAGCTCATCTAATAATCTCTCTTTAGATAATTTTGAGATACCACCAATATTAATTTTAAGTTTTCTGATTAATTCTGGATTATGCGGATGCTTTGAGTAATGGGCGAAAAATCTTAAATATCTTAAAATTCTCAAATAATCTTCTTTAATTCTTTTATCAGCGTCTCCTATAAAATTTACGAAACCGTTTTCTAAGTCTTTTTTTCCCTCAAAAGGATCAAACAAGTTTCCATCTTCATCCGCGTAAATGGAATTGATGGTAAAATCCCTTCTTAATGCATCCTCTTTCCAATTTTTTGAAAATTTCACTTTTGCATGTCTTCCATCTGTTAAAATATCTTCTCTCAATGAGGTAATCTCAAATTTGTACCCTTCTATAAGTGCTGTAATTGTTCCATGTTCAATACCAGTTTCGTAATAATCAATTTTATTTTCTTTCAAAACTTCACAAACCTTTTGAGGATCAAGGTTTGTAGCCATATCAATATCATTTACTATTTCTTTATTTATGATTTTTCTTATGCAACCTCCTACAAATCTTACTTCACTATCTGATGAATAAGAATTTATGGCTTTAAATATTTTATTTGCTGGAGTATTTTTTGTTAAATCTCGAATACTTTGACTTATATAATTTAAATTATTTGATCTAAAAAAAATTGTATCTAAAAAATTTTTCATACTTGGCTGGGGCGCTAGGATTCGAACCTAGGATGCAGGTACCAAAAACCCGTGCCTTACCGCTTGGCTACGCCCCAATATTAAGTTCGTATAACACAAAAAAATCAAATTTATATAGTTTTTGAGGCTATACACCAGATATTTTTGTATTTTTGAATAAACCTTTTTTTCGCACGTTCACATCTTTTTTTTGTTTGAAAATATGCAACTAAAGCTGATCCCGATCCAGTCATTCTTACAAAAACTGGGTTTAGAGAATTCTCTAAATAAAGTTTCATATTTTTTAATCTTGGGTATTTTAAAAAAGCTATTGTTTCTAAGGAATTTTTCATATCTTTTAAAAAATTGATATCAAACATTTTTTTGGCTCCCTTGCCAAATTTTGCTTTATCAAACTTTCTAACCTTTGAATAAATATCCTTAGTCGAACAACCAAAATTTGGTTTTACAATTAATGGGTAAATTTTTTTTACATTATTGAAATACTTTATTTTATTTCTTGAATTTAAAATCTTACTTTTATGATTTAAGCCTAACATCACATCTGAACCAATTAACTTAGAAATTTTTAACATTTCCTTATTTTTGATATTGATTATTCTCTTATGAGCCAAATATCTTAGTATACTTGCTGCATTCATTGAGCCACCGCCAAGACCAGCTTTATCAGGTATAGATTTTTTGATTTTGATTTGAAATCTTTGGTTTTTCAAAATTTTTTTTTTTTCTAAGATTTCAAATAATTTAGAAATAGTATTTTTCTTACCTATCCTCCGAGAAAATTTTCCATTGAATGAAATTAAATGTTTTTTTGATTTAATTTTTTTGATCAAAATTATGTCGTGCAAATCTACGAAGCTTATTATGCTCTCTATATTATGCAAAGATTTACTTTTGCTTATAACATTTAATGCCAAATTTAATTTCGCGTGTGATTTTATTCTTGAAAAAGGCATTAAGAGCTTTTAAGACCTTCGATCATCTTAATATTAATTTTTTCAATTAATTCTTTTTCAGTATCTTTCATTTTCAATACATTGGTCCAAAAATATCTAGCCTGGATTTTTCTATTGAGCTTCCACAAAATATCGCCGTAATGGTCATTCACTATCGGATCATCCGGCATCAATTCTACAGCTCTTTTCAAAAATTTTTCAGCTCTTGGATAATCATCAGTTAAATAATAAGCCCAACCAATAGAGTCTATTATATATGGATCATCACTCTCAAGTTCGTAGGCTGTTTCCAGCATTTTAATCGCTTCATTAATTTTATAATCCCTCTCAAGCCATGAATAAGCAAGGTAATTTAGTATATAAGCATCGTCAGGTGTAATTTGGAGTGCATCAATTAAATCTTTATCGGCTTTTTCATAATTTTTAATTCGTTCATATGTACCTCCTCTTCGATAAAGAATATCTGACTTGATATCCGAATTATCATCTAAATTTTCAATAATTTTAGAGTAATATCTTATTGCTTCTTCATAATTTTTTGCTTTTTTATAAAAATTAGCAACATCAAATAATATTTTCTCATTTGGATTTTCAATTTTGTCAAAAT
The DNA here is from genome assembly GCA_003213155.1 of Pelagibacteraceae bacterium AG-426-G02. Classification (GTDB taxonomy): domain Bacteria; phylum Pseudomonadota; class Alphaproteobacteria; order Pelagibacterales; family Pelagibacteraceae; genus Pelagibacter. The sequence continues at coordinate 13,156 of QCNQ01000012.1, forward strand.
TAAATTTAATAAAGTTAAGAGACTCTTGATTATTTCTTTGCGCTGAAATTATTTGCGCTTCTTTTTTTAATCTAAACCAATAGTAAAAATCATCATCCTTTTTAAATTTTTTAAGAACCTTTTTTGCCTTTTCATAATCTTTGTTAAAATAATGATTTTCTGCAACTAGTGATAAATTAAACACAAATCTTGGATTTAGAAAATTTGATAAATTTAAGTAAAAATTTGACATTTCGTAATTGTCTTGTGCAGAATACAGATTTGATATTAAAAACAAAAATTCAGCAATCAAATCATTATGATTTTTACATGAAAAGACCTCTTTAAATTTTTGTAAGTTTCCATTGTCGATCCAACTTTTACCTTGTGATAGTAGCAATGTTGAATTTAAAAATTCTATTTCATCAGTAATTACTTTTGCTTCATCTAAATTATCGTTTTCAACTAAGTAACTTATATAAAAATAAATATATCTAGTAAAATCCGATTCAGGATCATTAATCAATTTTGAAAAATATCTCCCTGTATTAGGATCATCTAAATAACACTTTTGAAATGTTTCTGAGATATAAGACAGTCTTCCAAAGTTTTTCTTATCGTCTAAAAATTTTTTTTCTTTAAAAAGATAAACATATTGTTTTAAGCTCTCTAAAATTGCTAAATTAAACCTATCCTCATCTGCAAAATTATTTGCAATAGAAATATATTCATAGGCAATATCTAACTCATTTTTTTTTAAACTATCAATTATTAACAATAAATAAGAGTCGAAAAAATCTATATTTTCATTTTCATAATTTTGTTTAATAATTTGAATCGCTTGCAATACTTTATTCTCCAATACTAATGAAGATACATATCTTTTTAAAAATGGATCATGAGCATTAATCAAAATTTTAGATGAATTAAAAAAATCTAAAGCTTCAGAATTTTTTTTATTGCCAAAAGCAACTATACCTGAAAAATATTTTGATAAATTTTTAGAATCAATTTTTTCAAAAGAATTACTTTTCGTAAACAAAGTGTTCTGATAAAATAATAATACAATAAGTATAAATTTTATATTTTTAAGTACCATTACTACATTGTATGATTAAAAAGGCTTTAAATCAAAATGCTAAATATGCTCAAGAATTCATGAAAACAATTGAAACTGATTTTATTTTTAGCGATAAACCAATCAATAGATTTAAAGTCGACTCAGCTGAAAATAAAAACACCTCAATAAATAAAAATAAATTGCTGAATGATCTTAAAACAAAGATTAATTCAATTGAAAATTGTAATTTAAAAAATAATTCTAAGAATTTGGTCCTGGGCGAAGGTAACATTAATTCTGATGTGATGTTAATTGGAGAAACTCCAGGCGAAGTAGAGGATGAAACAGGTTTATGCTTTCAAGGAGAAGTGGGCAATCTCTTGAACAAAATGTTACTAGCAATCGATATAAAAAGAGAAAATATTTACACCACCTACTCAATTAATTTCAGACCACCAGAAGATAGAAAACCCACTGGACAGGAGATAAAACGTTATGCAATATTTTTAAAAGAACACATTGCGATAATAGATCCAAAAATTTTGATTTTAATGGGCAGCACAGCAATGGAGTCAATAACAGGATTAAGCAAAATATCTAATGAAAGAGGTAAGTGGAAAGAAATAATTTTAAAGAACAAAACTATTCCTATCATGATTTCTTTTAGCCCCTCCTATCTAATTAGATTTCCAGAAAATAAAAAATTTTCGTGGGCAGATCTAAAAAAAATTAAACAAAAAATTAAAGATTTAAATATTACGATTTAATGAAAACTATTGCTGGAGTTGATGAAGTTGGCAGAGGTAGCTTAATTGGACCTGTTTATGCAGCGGCCGTAATATTGAACAAGACCATCAATAAGAAGTTATTGAAAGACTCAAAAAGTTTAAAAAAAAATAAACGAGAATTTTTAGCTAAATACATAAAAAAAAACTCTATTTGGGCTACAGGTAAAGCTTCTGTCTCAGAAATTGAAAAAATAAATATTCTTCATGCAAGCCTATTGGCTATGGAAAGAGCAATTAAAAAACTCAAAAAAAAACCAAAACTGATTTTGGTCGATGGAAATAAAACACCAAATTTAAAAAATTATAAACTTCAATCAGTCATTAAAGGTGATCAAAAAATACCATCTATTTCTGCAGCATCAATCATAGCAAAAGTTACACGTGATAAAATGATCTCTAAGTTAGGTAAGAAATTTAAAAATTATTACTGGAGTAAAAATTATGGATATGGAACTAAACAACATCTTGACGCTATAAAAAAATTTGGGATTACTTCTCACCATAGAAAAACCTTTTCACCAATTAGCAAGTTAAAATAGGTTTCACGTAGAAACACCAGATGTAGTTGTTGTGAACCACCATCATACAAATGGAATCCAAATAATTCAATCCTAGGTTGACCCAAGAATCTTTTTGGAGTCTAATTTATTTTTATAAAATGAATTTGGACTTTAATAATAAATTAATAAATGGAGATAGTTTAAGGGAACTTAAAAAAATCCCTAGTGAGACTTTTGATTTAATTTTTGCTGACCCTCCTTACAACTTACAGTTAAGGAATGAGCTTATACGACCCGATAGGTCTAAGGTAAATGCAGTCAATGATAAATGGGATCAATTTGAAAATTTTAAAAAGTATGATGAATTTACCTACTCGTGGTTAACGGAATGTAAAAGAATTTTGAAAAAAAATGGAGCTATTTGGGTGATTGGCAGTTACCATAACATTTTTAGAGTTGGTAGTGCTATTCAAAATTTAGGTTTTTGGATTTTAAATGACGTCATCTGGAATAAAAAAAATCCTATGCCAAATTTCAGAGGGACACGTTTTACTAATGCACATGAAACGTTGATTTGGGCATCAAAATCAGAAAAATCAAAATACACTTTTAATTATCAATCTTTAAAATGTTTAAATGATGATCTTCAAATGAGATCAAACTGGGAGTTGCCGATTTGTAATAGTTCTGAGAGACTTAAAAAGAATGGCAAAAAAGTACATTCTACTCAAAAACCTGAGGCTCTACTTCACAGAATTTTATTAGCAACCTCAAATAAAAATGATTTAGTTTTAGATCCTTTTTTAGGATCAGGAACAACAGCAACAGTTGCAAAAAAATTAGGTAGAAAGTATTACGGAATTGAAAAAGAAAAAACCTATTATAAGGCAGCTGAACAACGACTAAAAAATACAAAACCTATAGAAGATGATTATTTAGATACTTTGCAAAATGGTAGATCTAAGCCAAGAATACCTTTTGGGTCATTAGTTGAATTAGGAATAATTAAACCAGGCACTACTATTTTTGATAATAAAAAGAAAATCAGTGCAAAAATTATGGCTGATGGAAGTATAAAACATGCCAAAAAAGAGGGCTCTATTCATAAGGTAGCTGCATCAATATTGGGAGCAGAAAGTTGTAATGGCTGGACTTATTGGCATTATAATCTTAATGGGCAAATAGTGCCTATAGATAATTTAAGACAAAGATTAATTTCAAAAAATTAATTATTATAAATTTTACCTAAATAAGAATCTAAAAACTTTTTGTTTTTTATAAATTTTTTCAAAAAAATATTTCTAAAAAAAACAGCCACAGGATTAGACAAATGAAATGCGAATTGATTTAGTTTAGATCTTTTATTAACCATTTTAGTTTTATTAACTCTATTCTTAAAGAAATCCCCTTCTAAGTTATTTTCAATACTTTTAAATAATTCATAAGCACCCTCTATGGATTGAGATGCCCCTTGAGCAAATGAAGGTGGAAAAGCAAAAAAAGCATCACCTATAAAATTAATGTTATCATTATTTGTTTTAAAAAAGTCCTTACTAACAAATACTGGGAATATTTTTAATTCCTGAATTTTATCAAAAAATTCTTTATTTTCTTTTGGAACCTTTTCTAAAACTTTTCTAATGAAGGAATTTTCTTTGAATAAAGAATAATTTTTTTGTTGTTCTAAAGTAAGTTCATACTTCATAATTGCTATAAAATTTAAGTCTCCATTTTGATTTACTGGATAAATTACCTGATGAAAATCAGAGCCTAAAAATAATGAAATATTTTCATTATCGATTTCAGAAAAATTTGTTATCTTTCCTCTAATGGCTAGTGTGTTGTTGTATTTTGGTTGACTTTTATTGTTGGAAATCAAACTTCTACTTTTTGAAAAAACTCCATCTGAAATGATTAAATAATCACATTCGAAAATTTCATTATTTTTAAAAGTAAGTTGAATTTTCTGATTTTCTTTATTTATACTCGAGACATTATGATTAAATTTAATTAAATTTTCTATATCCTTTTTCAAAAAATTTATTAAATCAGATCTTTTCAAAGTAGTGTACTGACAATTCTCTGAATTAAAATCAGAGATATTCAAATCACATATCTTTTTGAAGTTTTTAGATGAAAAAAAAATAATCTTTTTTGGATTAAACTTTCTTGCATTTTCAAATTTATTAAATTCAATTTCATTTAAAAGCTTCACACTATTAACGGATAATTGAATTCCATAACCTTCCTCAAGATTAATCGAATTACTTTTCTCATAAATTGCCACTTGATAATCTGAGTTTTTCTTGAACAAATTAGCAATAAATAATCCTGAAATACCAGCTCCAATAATGGCTATTTTTTTCATAAGTTGCTCTCTAAATACTTAACAACTTTTTTTGTAAATGTTGGCAACATAGAATTACCAATTTTTTTTTGATCAACCCAATAAGAAGAGGATATTGCTCTAACAATTTTTGGATATTGAATTTTGATATTCATATTCATGTTAGACATTTTAAAATTTATCGTTTTATTAAATTTTTTGGGTTTAGATAATTCCTGCATTGGAAATATTCTTAAGTTTTTGAGAAATTTAAATTTTGTATTTTTAACCAACAGATATTTTTTATCTTTTTTATAAACATTTAAAATAAAATACTTATCTATATTTTTTTTACTGTTCTTTACAAGTTTGAAATCTTTTTTACGAAATGATTCACATTTTTTTGAGATTGGACATTTTAAACAGTTGGGATTTGCAGGTTTACAAATCAAAGCCCCTAATTCCATTAAAGCCTGCGCATAATCGCTAGACCTTGGGGATGTTCCTAATATTGATTTTTTTTTGTGGAGATTTTCCTTAGTAATTTCTTTTTCTTTTTTTAGAAAAAGATATCTTTTTAAAACTCTCTCAACATTTCCATCTAGCGGTATGAAAGACTTATTAAATGCAATCGCCAAAATTGCACTTGCGGTATAATTTCCAATTCCTGGTAGAGAAATTAAATCATCAAAAGTATCTGGTAATTTCCCTTGAAAATTTTTTTTTACAACTTGAGCAGTTTTTCTTAAATTTTTTACTCTAGAATAATATCCAAGACCTTCCCAGAGTTTATATAATTTTTTGTCACTAGTTTTGGCAAGTGAGCTAAGATTTGGAATGTTTTTAATGAAGCGATTAAAATAAGGAATAACTGTTGCAACCTGAGTTTGTTGTAACATAAATTCACTTACTAATGTAAAATATTGCTTTTTAATGGGTGAAACATTTTTTCGCCATGGTAATGATCTTTTATTTAAATCGTACCAATTAAGAATTTTTTTTGTTACAAATTGATCTTTCATATGCAATATAAAAAATATATTAAGCAGAGAACTGGTAGCATTCAAGGATTAAGGTCTTTCAATGACACTTTGCCAAAAAATATTAAAAAGTTTATTAATAAAAGAGGTCATATTTATTCCGAAACACTCAATAATTGGAAATTCATTGCTGGTGAAAAATTATTTAAAGTTTGTTATCCAAAGTCTTTTAAGAATACTAACAAGTTCAGTGAAAGCACACTCTTAATAATGGTGCAAAGAGGTCATGAAGTTGAGTTAGAATATTCAAAAAAAGAAATTATGGATAGAATGAATGCTTTTTTTAAAGATGAAGTTGTAAAACGGATTAAATTTACAAGTTTTAACGATGAAAAAAAAATAGACAATCAGAAGATAATTCAGAATAAACCTGTGACAAACAATAAATATAAAAATAAACTTAATGATGTTAAAAATGAAGAAATCAAAAATTCTTTAATTGAATTAACTAAAGTTTTTAAAGAAAAATGAATAAATTATTTCTATTTTTAATATTAATTTTTGGATTAAGTACTAGTGCTAACGCAGAAATAAAAAGAATAGTTTCAGGAAATCAAAATGCGAAGATTACAATAATTGCCTACGAGTCTCTAACATGTAGTCATTGTGCAAATTTTCATAAAGATGTTTATCCCTCTCTTAAAAAAGATTTCATAGATACAGGACTAGTCAAAATAGAATTTAGACACTTTCCTTTAGATATTGCTGCTTTAAATGCTTCAAAAATTTCTCTGTGTAAACAAGATCAAAGCTTAGAAATTTTGGAAAAACTTTACTCTAATCAACAAGCTTGGATAAAAGGTAAGGAAATAGAAGAAGTAAATAATAATTTGAAAGAATTTCTAAAAAAAGCTGGGTTTGATATTGATTTTGAAAAATGTATTAACAACAAAGAAATAGAGGACTATGTTTTAAATGATCGAATCGAGGGGACAAAAAATTTTAAAGTTAATTCTACTCCTACGATAATAATTAATAACGAAAAGTTCGAAAAATCTCTTAATTATAAAAATTTAAAAAAAACATTGGAAAAGCTGATATAAGTTAATCCATGGAGTTTAAAAAAATCCAACTCAATGGATTTAAGTCATTTGCAGATAAAACTAATTTCTTAATTGAAAATGGTTTAACAGGCATTGTTGGCCCAAATGGTTGCGGAAAATCAAATATAGTTGAGTCATTAAGATGGGTAATGGGTGAAACATCTGCAAAAAGCATGCGAGGATCGGGCATGGAAGATGTCATATTTTCAGGAACATCAAACAAACCTTCTAAAAATATTGCTGAAGTTTCGGTAACTGTTGCTAATGAAAATAACGAGGGTCCAGTGCAATTTAGAGAGTTAAACGAAATAAATGTTAGAAGAAAAATAGAAAAAGATAAAGGTTCGAAGTTTTATATCAATGATAAAGAAGTTAGAGCAAGGGATGCTCAAATGTTTTTCGCAGATTTATCAACTGGAGCTCACTCTCCATCAATGATTAGTCAGGGCAGAATTGGTGCCCTTGTTACTGCAAAACCTACTGATAGAAGAGCAATTTTAGAGGAAGCTGCAGGAATTTCTGGATTACATGTTAGAAGACATGAAGCTGAACTAAGGTTGAGCGCTGCAGAAAATAATCTAAAGAGAGCTGATGAATTAAGAAGGCAACAGGAAAGGCAACTAGCAAATTTACAAAAACAGGCTGAAGAGGCTACAAAATACAAAAATATTTCTGATGAAATAAAAAAAATTGAAGCAGGACTATATTATCTAAAATTACTAGAGATCGATAAAGAAATTAAAATAGAAAATGAAATTAATACAGAAGCAGAAACTGAAGTTAGTGGTTTTAATAATAAAATTAACGAATTAGAGAAACTGATTAAAACTGAGGTTGATAAAATAACTCCTCTACGAGAAAAAAATATTGAAAATTTATCGAAGATACAAAGGCTAAACTTAGAACTAAAAAGTCTAGATGAGGAAAATAGTAGAATTCAAGACGAAATAGAAAACGTAAAAAAATCACTACAAACAATAGATGATGATATTAGTAGGGAAAGAGGAATAGTGATTGATGCAAACTCAAATGAAAAAAGACTGAAAGAAGAAAAAAGTGAGCTTATTGAAATCGACTCAAAATATTATCAAACTGAAAAACAATCGAATGAAGATTTGGAAAACAGCAAGAATAAGTTAAAATCAGAAATCGATAAAATTAAACAATTAATTAATTCACAAAAAAATGATGATGCAATTAAATCACTAGATGCTTGCCAATTTGTCATCGAAGAATACGCAGATAGTTATAGTAAAAATCAAAATATCAAAAGAGAGTCTGTCAAAAGAAATGAGAGAATTGCAATAATTGACAAGGAGATTGAGAGTTGGAAAAATCTTTTATCTAATTCGGAAAAAATGGTTGCAGAATTAAGTGATAGAAAAAATAAACTTAATGTGCAACGAGATAAACTTGATAATCAGCCAAAATTTCAGGCAGAAAAAAAAGGGCAAATTTCAGAAAATTTGAGAATTTCTGAAAATGAAAAAAATGAGAATGAGCAAATTATCAATACCACAGATGAAAAAATTGACGCTCTTAGAAATCAACTAAACGAGATACAAGAACAATCTATTCAGATAAGAGAACGAAAAGCAAGTTCAGGGGCAACAATTGAAGGACTTAAAAAAAGAAAAAATGATTTAGTTGATAGAATAATTTCTGAGCTAAATCTTACGGAAGAAAACATTTTAGAAAATTCAAATTTATTTGGTGTCGAAGAACTGCCCGATGCTGTTAATCAAGAAGACTTATTAGATAAAAAAAAACAAGAGAGAGAAAAATTGGGCTCAGTTAACTTAAAGGCTGACGAAGAGACAGTAAAGTATGAAACAGAAATCAAAAAAATGGAACAAGATAGAGCAGACTTAGTTACAGCAATTATAAAACTTAAAGATAGTATTAATGAATTAAATCAAAAAGGAAGGGAAAGACTAATTGAGGCTTTTGATAAGGTAAATAGAAAATTTAATGAGGTTTATACAAAATTATTTAATGGCGGAAATGCTAAACTTGAATTGGTTGACTCTGATGACCCTTTAGAAGCTGGTTTGGAAATGTTAGTAAGTCCTCCAGGAAAAAGACTCCAATCGATAACTTTATTATCTGGAGGTGAGCAGGCTTTGACTGCACTATCTTTGATTTTTGCTGTTTTTTTAACTAACCCCTCGCCTATATGTGTTTTGGATGAGGTTGATGCACCCTTAGATGATGCCAACGTAACAAGATTTTGTGGCTTGCTTGAGGAACTTATTAAAATTACAAATACTAAATTCATCATTGTTACTCACCATGCTTTGACAATGTCAAAAATGAATAGACTTTATGGTGTCACCATGCCTGAAAAAGGGATAAGTCAGCTTGTGGCTGTTGATTTACAAAAAGCAGAAAGCATGGTTGCTTAAACAATAAATAAAAATGTCTAAAGATCCATTCAAAACTCGCTTAGAGATTGCAAAGAAAAAGGTTTCAAAAAGAGATTTAGAAAATAAAAAAGATAATCAATCTCCAATTGGCACTGCTTTTAAGCTAAGTACTGAGCTAGTTTCTGCAGTCGCCGTAGGGACAATTATTGGGTTTCTTTTGGACAAGACCTTTGGTACTAAACCATGGTTAATTTTAATATTTTTTTTTGTAGGGGTGGTTGCAGGGATAATTAATGTAATTAGATCCGCAAAAAAAATGCAAAAATAGATAAGGATTTATGGCAGCTAACCCAATGACACAATTCGAAGTTTATAGAATTGGTCCAGAAATAAAAGTAGGCGCTTTTGATATTTCTTTTACTAACGCTAGTTTATTCATGGTCATAAGTTCTCTTGCGATTTTAATAATATTCAACCTTGGTTCAAAGAAAAATTCAATACTTCCAAATAAGATCCAGCTCTTAGCTGAATTAAGCTATTCATTTGTCTCAAAAATGATCAGCGATACTGCTGGTTCAAAAGCTAAACCATATTTTTCATTTATCTTTTCATTATTTATGTTCGTTTTGTTTTGTAACATGTTCGGCATGATACCTTACACTTTTACAGTGACTAGTCATATCATTGTGACTTTCATGTTAGCAGCTTTTATTTTTATTGGAGTTACAGTTATTGGTTTTATAAAACATGGTTTTGGTTACTTAAAACTATTTGTTCCAAGTGGTGTTCCTATCGTACTTTTACCATTAATTGTAGTCATTGAAATTATTTCATATTTAAGTAGACCTATCAGCTTATCAGTAAGATTGTTTGCAAATATGATGGCTGGACACACTATGATGAAGGTTTTCGGGGGCTTTGTCGTAAGTCTCGGAATTGTTGGTGGATGGCTTCCACTGAGTTTTTCAGTTGCTTTAACTGGTTTGGAGATACTAGTTGCTTTTCTTCAAGCTTACGTTTTTGCAATTTTAACATGCATTTATTTAAATGATGCATTAAATTTACACCATTAACTTATAAGGAGGATATAATGGAATTAGAAGCAGCAAAAATGATTGGAGCAGGACTTGCAGCAATAGCTTTGGCTGGAGCTGGAGTAGGTATCGGAATAATTTTTGGAAATTATTTATCTGGTGCAATGAGAAATCCATCTGCAGCCCAAAAACAATTTCCTAATTTGCTTTTAGGATTTGCTCTTGCAGAAGCAACAGGATTATTTGGATTAGTTGTTGCATTGATTATACTTTTCGCATTTTAATTAATGTTTAAAAAAATATTTTTATATTCATTAATTGCAAATTTCTTTTTTACAAAAAAGATTTTTGCAGCGGAGAGTGGAGGAATGCCTCAATTAAATCCAGAGTTTTGGATTTCACAAATCTTCTGGCTCGTACTTACTTTTGGAGTATTGTATATTGTTTTATCCAAACTTATACTACCCAAAATAAGTGCAAACTTAGAATTAAGAAAATCACAAATCCAAGAAAATATTGAGGCAGCTGAAAAACAAAGAGAAAGTAGTGAAGCTAAACTTAAAGAATTTGATGGGATTATTCTTAAAAGTAAAATTGAAGCAAAAAATATTTTTAAAGATGCTAGAGAAAAAGTAATCAAAAATATTAATTCCAAAAAAGAGACTTTAGATAAACAAATTGATGATGAAATTAAAAAAGCTGAAGTAGAAATAGATACTTTAAGACAAAGTGCTCCAGAAAAAATTAATAAAATTGCAGTTGTAACATCTAATGAAATTTTAAAAAAATTAATTGGAGCAGAAGTTAATAATAGCAGTATCTCTGCGATTGTTGATGATCTAGTAAAAAAAAACGGAGATAAATATTATGGTCATTGATTCAACTTTTTGGGTCGCAGTTTCTTTTGTAATATTTTTTGGGGGTCTGATATATTTAAAAGTACCTCAAAAAATTAATACTATTCTTAATAAATTAATCTCAGACATAAAAAATGAGATTGATGAAAGTGAGAAACTGAGAAGTGAAGCAAAGATATTATTAGATAATGCTCAGAAAAAATTAGACACAGCGCAATCTGAAAGTAAGGAAATACTTGATCAGGCAAAGAAAGATGCCGATAAATTAATTATTGAGCTTAATGACAAATTTCATAAATCTTCAGAAATTAAGAAAAATTTGGCTAAAAATAAAATTAATCAAATGAGAGAGGTAGCGATTAAAGAGATTAAAGATGCATCTGTTAAAATAGCTATAGACTCTGTAAAAAAAATAATAACAACCTCAGTTGATAAATCTAAACTTGATACGCTGTTTCAGAAAAATTTAGAAGAAACTAAAGAAGAGTTAAAAAAAATTAACTCATAATACTTTTTACAATTTATCCAAAAAAATATAAGTTATTATGATGAATTCTGTAGTTATAGGTTCTGGTTTTGGTGGTATAGCAGCTGCTCTTCGTCTTAAAGCTAAGGGTCACAAAGTTACATTAATTGAAAAACACAAAGACCTAGGTGGTAGAGCAAGAGTTTTTAGAAAGAATGGGTTCATATATGATGGTGGTCCAACAGTAATTACAGCTCCATACTTAATTAATGAATTATTTGAATTATTTCAAAAAAATCCAAATGATTATATTAAATTAACACCTCTTAAAGTTTGGTATCAATTCATTTTTGAGGATAAATCAAAGTTTAATTACTCTGGTGACGAAAATGAAATGAAAAGACAAATTGAGCTTATTAATAAAGAGGATGCTCAAGGATATGAAAAACTTGTAAATTTCACTAAAAAAATTTTTGATAAAGGTTTTACAGAACTAGCTGATGTGCCCTTTGACAAGCCCTCAGTGATGATGAAACAATTACCCGCATTACTTAAACTCAAAAGCTATAAGTCAGTATATTCACTAGTATCATCTTATATTAAAAATGAAAAATTAAGAAGAATGTTGAGCATGCATCCTCTTTTAGTTGGTGGAAATCCATTTACCACAACTTCAATATATGGATTGATTTTATACTTAGAAAAAAAATGGGGCATTCACTATTCTATGGGTGGAACAGGAAATATCATAAGTGGTTTTGAAAAATTAATGAATGAAGAAGGTATCGAGGTAATAAAAGGTTCTGAGGTAACTCAAATAATTTCAAACCAAAATGAGATTACAGGTGTTCAATTAGACAATTCAAAAAAAATAAGCGCTAACAAAGTTGTTTGTAACGCAGATCCACCGGGTGTTTATGAAAAAATGTTAAATGGCCAGAGGAATAATTCTTTTATGTTTAAGTGGAAAAAAAATAGAATGGAATATTCAATGGGTTTATTTGTTTATTATTTTGGAACCAAGAAAATTTACGATAACGTTGAACATCACACCATTAAATTTGGCAATAAATATAAAGAGCACCTAGATGACATTTTTAATCATAAAAAATTAAACAATGATATAAGTTATTATCTACATAGACCCACTGCCACTGATAAATCCATGGCACCAGATGGACATGATTGTTTCTATGTTCTAGTTCCTGTTCCTAATAACCAATCAAAAATTGATTGGTCGTTAGAAGGTGAAAAAATGAAAAATTTAGTAGTGGAGAAAATGGAGAAAGACTTAATGCCAAACTTAAAAGAAAATATTGTTGAAGATTTTTATCTGACTCCTGACTATTTTGAAAAAGATCTCAATACAAAATATGGTTCTGGTTTTTCTATACAACCAAAATTCTCGCAATCTGCTTACTTTAGATTTCACAACAAATCTGAAATTTATAACAATTTATATTTTGTTGGTGCGGGAACTCATCCTGGGGCAGGTGTACCTGGAGTTCTTTCCTCAGCAAAGGTTTTAGATAAAATTTTATAATGTCGTCTAAAAATTATTTATCTATTTACGCAAAATCGTTTAATTGGGCTGGTTTTTTTTTACCAAAAAAAACCTATAAAAATTGTTCTTATTTATACGATTTTTGTAGAGTTGTAGATAATATTGCAGATGACGAAGGCGAAATAGAAATAAAAAAAATAAAATTCCAAAAATTTGTAAGTGATTTTAAACAAAAAAATTTTGAGGATCCTGTTATTCAAAATATGTGGAATATTATTAATGAATTCAATATTTCTCTGGAAATAATTTATGATTTATTTGATGGGGTAGAGTCCGACATAAAACAAAATGTAAAAATAGATACTAGAAAAGATCTTTTAATCTATTGTTATAGAGTAGCTGGAACAGTCGGGCTGATGATGGCAAAAATTTTAAATGTGAACAAAAAACAATCTCTTAAATCTGCAATCGATCTTGGTATAGCAATGCAACTCACTAATATATCCAGAGATGTGATTGAGGACTCAAAAAAAAATAGATCTTATATAAATGGAAATTTTGAGGAAATTAACTCTACTATTAAACTTGCAGATACATTTTATAAAAACTCATTTTATTCCATAAGAGAAATTCCACTTAGCTTTAGATTTAGTATCTTAGTTGCAAGAAGAGTATACAGAAAAATTGGATATAAAATTTTGAAAAAGAAAACCTTTGAAAATTATAGTAAATCTGGAAAAATTTATGTTTCAAACTTTGAAAAAGTTTTGGAGACGATTTTATCAATTTATGATCTAATTATACTTTCTTTATTAAATAAAAATGATGATCAAATTGAACACGATCATTTATTGATTAATAAAGAAATTAATCTTGATGAAAGAATTTGATTACATAATTATTGGGGGTGGTTGTGCTGGTTTATCTCTAGCCTATGAATTAGAGATTCATAATAAATTAGAAAATAAAACCTTAGCAATAATCGAGCCTCGAGATGAGTACAAAAGAGATAAGACCTGGTCTTTTTGGAGAGTATCTGAGCATAATTTTGATGATTGTGTCATAAAAAATTGGAAAAATTTTTCAGTTAATGCACCTAATAAAACTAATTTTCTTGAATGTGAAAATTATCCATATCAGAGCATCGATAGTGGTTTGTTTTATGAGAAAATAAATAATTCATTAAAGAAGAATAAAAATATCTTTTTTTTAAAAGAACTGAAAGACATCAACACCAAAAATTCATTTATATTCAATAGCGTTCCTTCTATCAAAAAAGACTTTAGAAATTTATGGCAACACTTTTGTGGAGTTGAAATAGAGACAGAGAGTAATTATTTCGATGAAAACATTTTTAATCTAATGGATTTTGATTGTGATCAAAGAGAAAGTGTCCATTTTTTTTACACACTTCCCTTCTCAAAAAAAAAGGCATTGATTGAGAGTACTTGGCTTTCAAAAATGAATGATGACTCTCAAAAAGATTATGATCAACAAATTAAAGAATATATCGAAAAGAAATTAAATTTAAAAAATTATAAAATCACTTATAAAGAGATAGGCGCAATTCCGCTTTTTTACCCATCATTTAAAAATAAAAAAAGTAAAATTAATATTGGAACTGCTGGTGGTATGACAAGATTAAGTACAGGATATACTTTTTTGAATATACAAGAACATAGTAAATTTATTAGAAAAAATATTGAAAATATTCATAATACTAAAAAATTTGAAATCGGTAAAAAATATCAATTTTTGGATGAAATATTTTTACGTGTTCTTGAAAAACATCCAAAAAAAATGTCGGAAATTTTTTTTAAAATGTTTCAAAGTTCACCTAAAACAATTATCAAATTT
>QCNQ01000013.1 GCA_003213155.1 Pelagibacteraceae bacterium AG-426-G02
AAAAAAGCAAAATGAGTAAAAACCAAATTAATTTACCTAAAACAGCTTTTTCAATGAAAGCTAATTTACCAATTAGAGAGCCAGAAATTCTAAAACTTTGGAAAAAAATTGATCTTTATAAAGAGTTAAGGAATTCAAGAAAAGGAGAGGAAAAATTTGTTCTTCACGATGGTCCCCCATATGCGAATGGAAATATACATATGGGTACTGCGTTAAATAAAATATTAAAAGATATTATCGTAAAGTTTCATCAAATGGATGGTAAAGACTCTGTTTATGTTCCAGGTTGGGATTGTCATGGTTTACCTATCGAATGGAAAATCGAGGAACAATACAAAAAAAATAAAAAAAATAAGAACGATGTTCCGATTGTAGAATTTAGAAAAGAATGCCGAACTTTTGCTGAAAAATGGATAGAGGTTCACAAAGACCAATTTAAAAGATTAGGTGTTGTTGGTGATTGGGAAAACTATTATTCAACAATGAGTTATGATGCAGAGGCACAAATTGTAAGAGAACTTGGAAAATTTTTAAAAGAAGGAAGTCTTTACAGAGGATTTAAACCAGTTTTATGGTCAACTGTAGAAAAAACTGCCTTAGCTGATGCCGAGGTTGAATATCAAGACCATAAATCTGATACGATCTATGCTTGTTTTCCAGTTAAATCATCAAAAATGAGAGAACTTAATGATTGTGATATTGTTATATGGACAACCACTCCTTGGACGATACCAGCAAACAAAGCTTTAGCATACAATGAAAGCTTAGATTACTTGATAATTCAAATTAATGATGACGGAAATTTTAAAAGCAAAAAAATTGTTATTGCAGAAGCATTATTGGAATCAGTTTTAAAAGATTGTGAGATTAAAGAATTTGAAAACCTTAAGAAATTTAAAGGTAAAGATTTAAAAGATACAATCTGTAAGCATCCATTTTTTGATTTAGGGTATGATTACGATATTCCAATGTTAGAAGCACGCTTTGTAACCACTGAACAAGGAACAGGAATTGTTCATTGTGCACCAAGTCATGGACCCGACGATTTTAATCTTTGTTTAAATAACGGAATAAAGGCAATTGAGACAGTGGACGATGATGGAAAATATACAAAAAATGTTTCTCTGTTTGAGGGTTTACATATTTTTAAGGCTAACCCAGTTGTAATCGAAAAATTGAAAGACCAAAATAAACTTCTTTCAAATGGTGAATTGGTTCATTCATATCCTCACTCTTGGAGATCAAAGGCACCTTTAGTCCATAGAGCGACACCACAATGGTTTATTTCTATGGAAAGTCATAAACTGAGAAGTAAGGCTTTAAAAGCAATAGATGATACGACCTTTTATCCAAGCAAAGGCAAAGAAAGATTAAAATCAATGATCGAGACAAGGCCAGATTGGTGTGTATCAAGACAAAGAGTTTGGGGTGTGCCACTTCCTATTTTTGTAAATAAAAAGTCTAATGAAATTTTAATAGACGATGGAGTATTTGAAAATATTGCGCGTATTTATGAGAAAGAAGGTTCAGATTGTTGGTTTTCAGATGACCCTCAAAAATTTTTAGGTGATAAATATAAAGCAGAAGATTTTGAAAAGCTTAGCGATATTGTTGAAGTTTGGTTTGATAGTGGATCAACCCATTCTTTTGTACTAGAGAAGAGAAAAGACCTTAAATGGCCTGCATCAATGTATTTAGAGGGTTCTGATCAACATAGGGGTTGGTTTCATTCCTCTTTATTAGAGTCATGTGGAACGCGAGGCAAGGCACCTTTCGAGTCTATATTATCTCATGGGTTTGTTGTGGATGGAAAAGGTCTTAAAATGTCAAAATCTCTTGGAAATGTAATTGCACCTGAGGATATTTTGAAAAAATATGGTGCTGATATTTTAAGAATTTGGGTTGCTGCATCAAATTATGCGGAAGATTTAAGAATAGATTATTCTATTTTGGACCAGCATTCTGAGTCTTATCGTAAAATTAGAAATACATTTAGATATTTATTAGGAAATATAAATGACAAATATGAGGATGTTAATTTAGATGAAATTGATGTCGAAAGCTTGCCGGAGCTAGAGAAATTTATGTTAAGCAAGATTCATTCTCTCAACAATAAATTTGAAAATTATTTTAAAAAATATGATTTTCACAATCTTTATAAAGAATTATTGAATTTTTGCACAACAGATTTGTCAGCATTCTATTTTGATATAAGAAAGGACACTTTATATTGTGATTCAATTAATTCTGAAAAGAGAAAATCTTGTGTTACAATTTTGAATGTTTTATTAAAATCTTTACTCAGATGGTTCGCTCCAATATTGTCTTTTACAACTGAGGAAATACATCAACTAATATCAAAGAATACTAAAAGCATCCATTTAGAAAAATTTCTTACTTTTCCAGATAAATTTAAAAATGAACAGCTTATAGAAAGATGGTCTCAATTAATAAAAATTAGAGATGTATGTAACATAAGTATTGAGGAAAAAAGAGCCAATAAAGAAATTGGTTCAAGCTTAGAAGCAGAACTCAAAATTAAATTAAATGAGAAATATAAAGATATAATCTCAAAAATTGATTTATCAGAGCTTTGTATAGTATCAAAAACTCAAATTAATTTTGATGAAGGTTCAGATATTCTAGTTGAAACTAAGAAAGCCCCGGGTGATAAATGTCCTGTGTGCTGGAAAATAAGTGTTGAGCCTTGTGAGCGACATTCTCAATAATGTTTAAATATTTAAATAAAAGTTTTATTGTTAACCTTTTTATAATTTTAAGTATTTTTGGTCTTGATAGGTCTACTAAAGTCTATGTGATCTCTCAAAATGAAAAAAATTTGTCGTCTGAATTATTTGTATCAAAATTTTTAAATATCAATTTAATTTATAATGAAGGAATAGCATTTGGATTATTATCATTTGATCAAAGTCATATGTACAACATTTTAACAATTTTAATTGCAGCTGTAATTTTAATTATTTTTTTTATGACTTTAAAAAGTGATGGTCTTAAAAAATATTCACTTTTAATGATATTTGGTGGAGCCCTAGGTAATTTATATGATCGAATTTTTTTTAAGGCTGTGCCAGACTTTATTGATTTTCATATCGGAAATTTTCATTGGTTTATTTTTAATGTATCGGATATATTTATTTCATTAGGAGTATTATTTTTGATTATTTTTGAAATAATTGATAATCAAAAAAATAAAATTAATGAAAAAAATATTTAAACTGACAATAATAATAATTTCAATTTTAGCTTTAAATTCATGTGGAACTTTAAGAGAGGGTTTTAGTTCACAGAAAAAAAATAGTATAGATGAATTTTTGGTTGAAAAGAAATCCCCTTTAGTGATGCCCCCAGACTTCAATGAATTACCATTACCACAAGAAACTAATCAAGTATCTGAGAATGAAGAGGATATAGATATTAAATCAATACTTACTGAAAACAAGGATTCAGACTTAGATAATCAGAACACTAATCAAAATACAAATTTTGAAAATTCCATTATAGAAAAAATTAAAAATAATTAATAATAACTTCGGGAATTTTTTTTAAAAATTTTAAGGTCAGTAAACAAAATTCTAAATTAAAAAAAAATCTTAAAAAATTAATCAAAGAAAATAATCAAATTCTTAAATCTTTTAGTAAAAATTATAGAGACCAATTTAATGTCAAAAATTTAAGAATTTTAAAAAGATTTAATGATATTCGTATAATTGGAATCGGTGGTTCGTCATTGGGTACAAAAACTATTTATAGTTTTCTCAGAGATAAAATTAAAAAGAACGTATTATTTTATGATAATTTATCAACACTAAACAAAAAATCTGTAAATAAAAAACATTTAAATTTAATCATTTCTAAATCAGGTAATACTTTAGAGACAATAGTTAATTCCAATATTTTTATTAAAAAAAGTGATAAAAATATTTTTATCACAGAAAATAAAGAAAATTATTTAAATTTATTGGCTCATAAATTAAAATCAGAGATTGTTCATCACAATAATTTTATAGGTGGTCGATACTCAGTTTTATCAGAAGTTGGAATGTTACCTGCAGAATTAATGGGCCTCAATTCAAAAAGTTTTAGACAATTTAATAATTTAATTAGAAATCAAAAATATTTAAATGCGCTCATATCTAATGTTGGATCTACAATAAATTTAATTAAAAAAAGAAAATTTAATTCAGTTATTATAAATTATGATGAAAGATCTCAAAACTTTTTTTCGTGGTATCAACAATTAGTTGCTGAAAGTTTAGGTAAAAAGGGAAAAGGTTTATTGCCAATTGTATCTAACATGCCTAGAGACAATCATAGTGTTATGCAGCTTTATTTGGATGGTTTTAAAAATAATTTTTATACGTTTTTTTATGTTAATGAAAATAATAGCCCCAAAATAGATAATAGATTTATTTTACCCTCACGAAATTTTCTTAAAAATAAAAATATTCAAAATATTACTTACGCTCAAAAAAAAGCTACAGAAAATATTTTTACTAAAAAAAATATACCTTTTAGAAGTTTTGAAATAAAAAAAAGGGATGAAAAAACTTTAGGTGAGTTATTTTGTTTTTTTATGTTGGAAACTATTTTAATTGGAAGAGCTTTGAAAATAAACCCCTACAATCAACCTGCTGTTGAGTTAATTAAAAAAGAGACTAGGAAAATTTTAGTTTAAATTACCAAATATAATTTTTGATATTCCATATTTCTTCTCATCAAGAATTCTAAAATTTTTTGAAAACTCATCATTTTCTCTTTTATGCCTATGTACAATAATCACTCCATCTTTATTGAGAATTTTTTCTTGAAAAATATTATCAATAATATTTGGTAATCCTTTTTCTTTATAGGGAGGATCTAAAAATATGATATTGAATTTAAGCTGAATTTTTTTCAAAAAGTAACTAGATGTTAAGTCTTCCTCTACAATCTCGTATTTTTCTCTCATATTTAAATTATTTAGATTACTTTTTAGTATTGGTAAAACACCATTGTACTTTTCTACAAAAGTAACATGTTTAGCTCCTCTTGAGAGACACTCTAAACCAAATGAGCCAACACCTGCAAATAGATCTAAAACTATTGAATTTTCGATATTGATCTTAAATTTATTTGAGTGATTAATAATATTAAAAATAGATTCTTTTGCTAAGTCTTTTAGTGGTCTTGTCTCTTTATCTTTTGGTTGTAAAATTTTCTTTCCTTTAAATTTTCCACCAATTATTCTCATTTTTTAATTACTTTATAGCCAATATCTTTTCTAAAAAAACCATCTGGCCAATTCAGATTGTTGAGAAGTTGATGAATCCTATTTCTTGATTCTTCAAAACTATCTGATAGAGAAACAAAATTTAATACCCGTCCACCCACCGCTAAAGTAGTGTCACCTCTTTTAATAGTGCCAGCATGAAATAAATAGTCATCAGTGTTTAATTCAATTTTATTGATATTTTTGATTTCAATATTTTTTTGGTATGTTTCAGGGTAACCTTTTGAGCACAAGACAACACATATACTTTTTTTATCATCCCAATTAATTTTGCTTTCATTTAATCTTCCATTACAGCATGAGTCAATAATTTCACCGAAATCTGTATTTAGCTTAGGAAGAATAGTTTGACACTCTGGATCACCCATTCTAACATTGTACTCAATTAAATAAGGTTCATTATTTTTTATCATGAGCCCCGCATATAAAAAGCCTTTGTATGATGATTTTAGATCTTTAAGTGCTCTTAAGGTTGGATCAATTATATTATTCAAAATCTTTTTTTCGAGCTCTTCATTTATTAATCTTGATGGTGAATAAGCACCCATACCACCAGTATTTTTTCCTTTATCACCTTCCTGAACTCTTTTATGATCTTGAGCCGTACCAAAATTTTTGTAAGTAATACCATCACTCAAAATGAAAAAGCTCATTTCTTCACCCTCTAAAAATTCTTCAATAAGAACATTTTTAGCTGTACCAAACTTTCCATCAAATATTTCCTTAACAGCTTGATAAGACTCTTCTTTATTTTCACAAATATAAACACCTTTACCTGCAGCCAAATTGTCAGCTTTAATGACTATTGGAAAATTTGATTTTTTTAAAAAATCTTTTGCTTGGTTAATATCATCAAATACTCCGAAATTTGCAGTTGGAATATTATATTTTTTACAAATATTTTTTGTGAATATCTTGGATCCTTCTAATTGTGAAGCAACTTTACTAGGTCCAAAGACCATAATGTCAAAACTCTCCAAGTAATCTGTTAGTCCATCAACCAAAGGTTTTTCTGGGCCAACGACTACCAAGTCTATTTTTTTTGAAAAAATAAAATTTTTGATTTCCTCAAATTTATTTATATCTAGGTTAATGTTCTCAGCTATTGCATCGGTCCCAGCATTACCAGGAAAACAATAAATCTTATCAATTTTTTTTGACTTATTTAATGCATGGCAAATAGCATGCTCTCTTCCCCCGCTTCCTATAATCCCTACAATCATGTATAAACATATAAACTATAAATGAATAAAAAATTAGCAAAAGTAAAATATTTACCAAATAATTTTCAAGTAATTGAAAAAGGTGACCATGTAATTTGTGCAGTTTCGGGTAAAGCAATCAGTCTTGAAAATTTGACTTACTGGAACGTGGAACTTCAGGAACCGTATTATTCATATGTTGAGGCCTCTAAAAAAAAAGAGGAATTAGACAATAAATAGCATCATTTCCAACGATTATGAGACCATATCCAGTTATCAGGACTAGCAAGTATCATTTTTTCAAGAGTCTTATTTAACTCGTTTGTAATATCTTCAATAGTATCTTCGTTTGAGAAGTGAATTGGTTTATGAACTTTCATTTTAAATTTAATACCCTCATATCTATCTATAAAGATAGGTACAACAGGCATATTAAATTTTTTAATCAATTGTGCTGGAATTGTAGTAGTAAATGCTTTCTCATTAAAAAAACTTGATTTGATACCCTGAGAAACTCTTTGATCTATCATAAGTGCCGTTGAAAAACCTTTGTTATTAAGTTTTATTAATTCTTTTAATCCACCGATTCCTTTTTTAATTTGATTGTTGCAGATATATTTCTTTCTTATTCGTTCCATGAATTTATTTAAAAAAATATTATTAAGTGGTCTATAGATTGCTCCAATTTTAATACCTGTTTTGTCTATCTGCATTGCCATAAGCTCAAAGTTACTGAAATGCCCTGATATAAACACGACTTTTTGATTTTGTTTTTTTATTTTTAAAAGTATCTCTTCACCTTCTATAAAAATATTTTTACTAAGATTACCATTTCTAAAATTTTTCATATAAAGGTATTCTGCAAAAACTCTGCCATAATTATTCCACATTGAGGATTGAATTTTATTTAATTCTTTAGAATTATAATCTGGGAAAGCTTTTCTTATATTG
The DNA here is from genome assembly GCA_003213155.1 of Pelagibacteraceae bacterium AG-426-G02. Classification (GTDB taxonomy): domain Bacteria; phylum Pseudomonadota; class Alphaproteobacteria; order Pelagibacterales; family Pelagibacteraceae; genus Pelagibacter. Next base: position 7,444 of record QCNQ01000013.1, read on the forward strand.
TTATTGATTATTTTTTTAGATCTAAACATCGGACCAATAATTTCAAATATTTTTCCACTTAGAAAAGATGAGAGTTTAACTCCAATCATTTTGAATATCACATAGAAAATGGAAATTATAATAAATTGTATTAAGTATTTAATTATTTTCATAAACCTTTGAAATATCATTAATAAAAGTTTCTTGGTTTAGAATTTTTAATTCTGATTTAATATAAAAAATTTTATCTTTGTTGTTTAGTCTCATGAAATCTTTTTCGGTAGTTATCACTTTGCAATTTAATTTTTCAGACATTAAAATGATATCATCAATCTCTTTTTCTAAGTATCTATAATGATCAGGAAATTCAATTTCTTTGACAATGTTTATGTTATTTTTTCTTAACATTGATATAAAAGTCTTATGATTTCCTATACCTGAAAAAACTAAATATTTTTTGCTTTTATCAAACTCATTGATATTCAGTGGAATATATTCTCCTTGATAAATATTAATATTAGTATCAATTTTATGAATATATTCTTTAATATTATTAATATTTTCATTATTTCCATTTAAAAAAACATTTTTATATTTTTTCAAATTTTTAATATTTTCTCTGAGTGGTCCAGACGGAATAGTAAGACTGTTGCCAATCCAATTATCAATATTAAAACAAGCAATACTATAGTCATAATCTATTGATGGATCTTGCAAACCATCATCAAAAATTGCAAGTTCAAAATTTTCTTCAATCGCTTGTTTAATCGAGGAAGACCTATTTTTTGATTTAAATAGCTTTCCATGATTTCCTAAAATTTTTTGCTCATCAATTTGGTCTGAGTAGTATTTTTTAATAAAACAAGTTTTTATTTTATCTTTTAAAATTTCATTAATCTTCAAGCTTAGAGAGGTTTTACCTGTTCCACCGAGGTAAATATTTCCCACGCAAATAGTTTTAATTTTTGAATATTTCTTTTTTTTTGTTGTTAAGTTTTTGAAAGTTTTTAAAATTGTAAGTAATAATGATACAGGAAAAAATAAATAAGAAAGAATGTTAGGTTTATTGTAATCCCAAAACTTGGGTTTTTTAAATTTCATTATGAATTGATTTATTTAACTCATTTAAGGTTTTTTTAAGTATTGTTGTACCAAGATATTTCATTTTTTTTACTTTTTTCATATTTCTTTTAAAAATTATTGAATTTGCACACTCCTGTGGATTAGTGACTCTTGATGATATATTTAATTGATCAAGATATTTATAAATGTCCTTAAAATTGTCTATATTAGGTCCATGTAGAATCTTTGCTCCAAATCTAGCAGGCTCTAAAGGATTCTGGCCGCCTCTTTTAATAATTGATCCACCCAAAAAAACTGTAGTAGCAAATTTATAAAACTTTTTAGACTCTCCAAAAGTATCAACGATGTAAATGTCGATATTATCTAATTTTTTCTTTTTGTTTGATTTATGAGTAACTACATTGAGCCCGAGTTCGCTAATTTGTGAGATGATTTTGTCAACGCGGCCGATGTGTCTTGGTATTATAATTGTAATTATATTCCTAAAACGTTTTTTTAAAATGATATGTGTTTTTGCCGCAAATAACTCTTCAGCATCGTGCGTACTTGCTGCCACAAATGTTTTATATTTTTTAAATTGTGAGAATAATTTTTTATCTGCTTGATTTGTCTCAAAGTTGTCATGCTGAATAAATTTCAAATTTCCAGTCGATTTTATATTTTTGACATTTAATTTTTTTAAATAATAATTTGTCTCTGAATTTTGAGAATAAGCATTATCTATCAATCCAAAAATCGAATGAGAAAATTTTTTTATATATGACCAACGATTAAAAGATTTTTTGGTAATTCTTGCATTTAGAAGTATTAAAAGAATATTCTTATTTTTAATCAATTTAAACATAACTGGCCAAATCTCAGATTCTAAAAAAATAGCTATGTCTGGTTTCCAATGATCTAAAAATTTTTTTGAAATCAATATGTGATCAATTGGATAAAACTGATGAACAGTTTTTTTAAATTTTATTTTTTCTAATATTTTTGATGAACTTAATGTGCTAGTTGTTATTAATATTTTACTTACTGACTTATCAAGCTCATATCTATTTATAATTGGGATAACACTTAATATCTCACCAACGCTAGATCCATGAAACCAAACAAGTTTCCCAGCACCTCTTTTTTTTGAAATAAGACTAAATTTTTCTTTAAATCTAGATTTATCCTCTTTGTTTTTTAAAATTCTTAAAATGATTATTAGTGGAGAAAAAAAAAGTATTATCGAAAGTAAAAATTGGTAAATAAAAAAAATCATTACCTCTGAATTTGTTTATCATGAAAGTTTTTATAAATCTTTGAATTGCTCAATAAATCTGAGTGTTTTCCACTATCAACTATTTCTCCAGAATCTATGACGTATATCTTACTTGAATTTAAAACAGTCGAAAGTCTATGAGCAATTACAATAGTAGTTTTGTCTTTTGTTAAAATTTTTAATGCATCTTGTATTTTTGCTTCAGTCTCAGAGTCTAGAGATGATGTGGCTTCATCTAAAAGAATAATTGAGCTTTTTTTTAACATAGCTCTTGCTATCGAAATTCTTTGTTTCTCTCCTCCAGATAATCTCACACCGTCTTCACCAATTAACGTTTCATACTTTTCAGGTAAGTTATTAATAAATTCATCACAATGGGAAAGTGTAGCTGCTTTATAAATTTCTTCATCAGTTGCATCTAGATTAGCATATCTTATATTATTTTTAATTGTGTCATCAAAAAGTGTTGTTTCTTGACTCACTAAAGAAATATTTTTTCTCAATGAATGTAATGTTGCATTGTAGATTGATTGGTTATCTATTAAAATATCACCAGACTCGCAATCATAAAATCTTGGTATCAAACTTAAAATAGTAGATTTACCCGAACCACTATGACCAACTAAAGAAGTCATTTCTCCACCTTTAAAATCTAGATTAATTTTTTTTAAAACATAGCCATCAATTTTTTTATAACTAAATAATACTTCTTTAAACTCAATGTTTGCGTCTTGAACATTAATTTCTTTTGCATGTTCGCTATTTTTAATTAAATTTTTTGTATCTATCACTGGTAAAATTCTTCCTGCTGCAGATAGACCTTGATTAACAATAATATTTAAAGTTGATAATGATCTTACTGGTTGGTAAGCAAGCATCATTGCTGCAAGAAATGAGAAGAAATTATTCACACTCAATTCGTTGTTCATAATTAATTTTCCTGAGTAAAAAATTAAAATTGCAATCATAAAGCCAGTTAGAATTTCCATTATTGGAGATATTCTCACAATAACAATTGCCATTTTTTTACTTTTTTCTTTAAGCTGATTTAAGTGTTCATTTGCCCTGTTTGTTTCATACTTTTCTTTTTGAAAAATTTTTGTTAATTTATGATTTTTGAATAGTTCAACTAAATACCTTGTTAAAAACCCTGATTTTTCCTGTGCCTCGGTTGTAACTTTTCCCATTCTCTTACCAAGTGATCTTGCAGCTGTGCTGGCTATTGGAATTAAAATTATTGCTATTAACGAAAGCTTCCAATTTTGTAAAAACATTACAGTCAACAATCCAATTAAAGTTAAACTATCTTTGAAAAGATTGAGAATACCATTACTTAATAAATTAGTTATATTAAGAACATCATAAGTTAGATTAGAAATGAATTTACCCGAGTGTTTTTCATCTATTGATTGTGTATCAGCGTTTATTAATGTACTCAGCATATCTATTTGAAGTTTTTTTTTTATTTCCTCAGCAACATTTATCATCATGATTTTTGCCAGGTATAGCGAAACACCTTTAGTAGCGAAGGCTAAAATAATAAGTAAAGGAATTAAAATTAACAAAGATTGATCTTTTTGAATAAAAATTCTATCTATTGCAGGATCTAAAAGCCAAGCTATTGCAGAAGTGCTCCCAGCAACTAGCAAAGAAAAAAATATAGCTAAAAAAATTTGTTTAACAAATTTTTTTGTATAGTCTTTATAAAGTCTTTTAAGAATTTTTGTACTATCCATTAAAACAATCTTCCTATCAATATATTAAAAAATATTATAATTCCCAAATAATTATTGCTTTTAAAGATTTTCAAACATGAACTAGGATTTTTAGAATCAAAATTATTTATTTGATAGAAAAATAAATGTATCATTGGAATTATAAGAAATAAAAAATACATCAGATTAAAATTCATAATTATTCCTCCAATAAAAATCGATGATAGAAAAATTAAATAACATAATATCAAAAAAATTTTCGCTGTTCCTTTAAATTTGATTGAGGTTGATTTTAATCCTATAATTTCATCATCTTTAATATCTTGAAATCCATATATAGTGTCGTATGCTAGTGTCCAAAATATGGCTCCAATGTAAAAAACAATCGGTGCAATTTCTATTTGTCCTGAAATTGAAGTCCATCCTAGAATTAATCCATAATTAAATGTAATTCCTAAAAAAAGTTGTGGCCAATATGTAAATCTTTTCATTAAAGGATATGTGAAGGCTAGTGGCATAGAAGCTAACGCAATAATAATTGTGAAGTAATTAAAATTTATGAGAACCAAAAACGCAAGTAAACAAAGTACTAGAGCATAAATTAATCCAATTTTAATAGAAATTTTTCCTGAGGCGATTGGTCTATCTTTTGTTCTATAAACTTTTTCATCGTAATTTTTATCTAATACATCATTGACTATACATCCTGCAGATCTCATTAAAACTGAACCAAGAAAAAAAAGTAAAAGATAATAAAAGTAGATTTTTAAATCACCAGAAAAATTAAAAACTAGAGTTAATCCCCAAGCACATGGCCAAAATAACAACATATAGCCAATTGGTTTTTTAATTCTTATAAGATCTATAAATAAATTTAATTGGTTCATAAAATTTTACTTGTAAATAACAAAGCCAAGATTGATAATCAAATTGATTCGTATGAATATAGATTACACAGTTACCGCATTAATGTTTCCAGCAATCCCACTGATAATGGGAGTGTATTCTAATAGGTTTCATACTTTGAGTTCTTTAATTAGAAAAATACACGATGAGTACGTATTTGAAAAACACACTCCACCTGAATGGAAAGATCAATTGATAAATTTAGAGAAAAGAATTGGTGTTTTAAAATTAAGTATTTTATTTGCTGCTTTTGGATTTTTGTTCAATATGCTAACTGTTTTTGGTCTTTATTTACAAGAACTTTTTATTGCTAGAATAATCTTTGGCTCATGTTGTTTGTCAATGATGATATCAATCATATTTTTTATTATTGAAATTCAGATCTCAACTAAAGCGCTTCGACTTCACCTGTCCGATATGGATATTCAATTTAAGGAATAATTACTGCTGGACCAGTTAACAATCTAGCCTCTAAATCTTTGTGGGCTTGAGTAGCATCTGTTAAAGAATATTTTTTTGAAATTTCTACCTTAAATTTGTTAGATAAAATCGCATCAAAAACTTTTTTTGCTGACTCAACTAATTCTTCTCTTTTAATTGTATAATGTGCAATGGATGGTCGAGTAAAAAATAATCCTTTAGCATTAATATCTTGTTTTACATCAATCGTATCAACGTACCCAGATGCATTTCCAAATGCTACCATCATTCCTCGTATTTTTAATGTTTCAATAGAACCTTTAAATGTTTTTATCCCAACACCATCATAAACAACATCAATACCATTTTTTCCTACAATTTTTTCAACTTCTTCTGCGAAATTTTTTTCAGAATAATTAATTACATGGTGACATCCATTTTTTTTGGCAATTTCTTCTTTGGCTTTTGAACCAACTGTTCCAATAACTTCTGCACCTAAAGAATTAGCCCAAGGACATAAGATTTGACCAAGAGCTCCAGCTGCAGCATGATAAAGCACTTTATCACCTTTTTTTAATGGGTAAGCTCTGTGTAATAGATATTCTGCGGTAATACCCTTTAGAGTTATACAAGATGCCACCTCATCAGAAATACCATCTGGAACAGAAATTAATTTTTCCTCAGGCATAATTTGTTTTTCTGAATATGCGCCGATTGGCATTGATGCATGAGTAACTCTATCACCAACTTTAAATAATTTTACATCAGATCCTATTCCTTCAATAACTCCACTTGCTTCAAGACCAATACCGCTGGGTAATGGAATAGGGTAGAGACCTGTTCTGTGATAAACATCTATAAAATTAAGACCTATTGATTTGTTTTTAATCAAGACTTCTTTTGGACCCGGTTTTCCAATATCCTTATCTTTAATAACCAAAACCTCAGGTCCACCAAATCTCTCTATTTGTATCGATTTCATTTTTTATTTTACAAACGTGCCGTTATGATAATCTTGAACGGCCTGTAATATCTCTGCTTTAGTATTCATTACAAAAGGACCACCTCTTGCAATTTCTTCATTAATAGGTTTTCCAGAAATAACTAAAAATTTTGCTTTTGATTTTGCCTTTACTTGCAAATTTTCGCCTCTTGTAAGTAATATTAAAGTACTATTTTTGACACTATCATGTTTTTGCTCGCCTATTTCTATTTCGCCATCTATTAAATAAATAAAACTATTGTGTGTAGATGGGAGAAGATAGCCAAAATTCTTATTTTTATTTAACTCGACATCAAAATAAACTGGCTCAACATTGTGACCCTTTACTGGACCCTCTGCTTTTTCAAATTTACCAGCTATAACTTTTACTTTTTTTTCGTTATCTTCATGTACGCTCATTTTATCTGCATCAATATAAATATACTCTGGTTTGCTCATTTTTAATTTTGCTGGCATGTTGATCCATAGCTGAAATCCATGAAGTTTCCCCTCTTTCATCGCAGGCATTTCTGAGTGGATAATACCACTTCCAGTTTTCATCCACTGAACATCACCAGCAGTCATTTTACCTTCACCACCCGTACTATCCTTGTGTTCAAAATCACCAGCAAGCATGTAAGTGACGGTTTCAATTCCTCGGTGGGGGTGTGGGGGAAAACCAGCTACATAATCATCACTATTTTCAGAGCCAAATTCATCTAACATTAAAAAAGGATCAAAGTAATTGGGTTCAACTCCAATGCTTCTTTTTAATTTTACTCCAGCTCCGTCTGAAGCCGGGATTGGATCAATGATTTGTTTTACTTCAATATTTTTCATCCGCTTTAATTAATGAATTAATTGTTAATTTCAAGATCACTTTTTATCCAAACAATAACCTTTAGCACCATTAACTACCAAGAATAAAAAACCACCAGCTAAAGCAATGTTTTTAAGAAATGCAGTAAGCTGTACCTGATCAGCAAAATCATTGTGAAAAATAATAGCTGTTGCAAAACAAAATAAACTTAAAGCTGCAGCAGCAATTTTAGTTTGATAACCAATTATAATTAGTATAGGTCCAATAATTTCAAGACCAATTGCAGGTATAATCAAAATACCTGGCAGACCAAAACTTTCCATCCAACCTATAGTTCCTTCATAATTATTTATTTTAAAAATTCCATTTAAAAAAAATAATGCTGATATTAAAACTCTTCCAAATAAATCTAATGCTTTAATCATGTTAAATTAATCTTTGTAAATACAATGGCGGATTGTACCATTGTTTGCAAGTACAAAAAAAAATATTTTGTCACCTTTGTTCTCTATTTTGAAGATATTAAATTAATTGAATTAGTTTGTTAAGATCTGTAATTTGATATTTTGGTTTAAAATCTAAATTATCAAAAATGGTATTATTTCGATTTACCCAAATAGATTGGTAACCATAATTTCCACCACCAGAAACATCCCAAGTATTAGCACTTAAAAATGCAACTTCACTTTTATCAATATTATATTTTTTTATAGGCATATCATAAACTCTAGAACTTGGTTTATATACGCCAACTTGCTCTATAGAAAATATATCATCAAATAAATTGTCCAAATGATTACTTTTAACTAATTCGTCCAGTAGTGATGGAGTACCATTAGATAAAATAGCTAATTTAAATCTTTTCTCTTTTAGAGTTTTTAAAGTTTCTGGAACTTCTTTATAGGGTGATAAAATTTTATATAAATTAAGTAATTCATTTCTCATTGAAGGATCAATATCAAAAACTTTTATTGATTTATCTAAACTATCTTCTGTAACTTGCCAAAAATCTTTGTGTCGATTCATTATACTTCTAAGCCAAGTATATTCTAATTGAGTGGTCCTCCAAAAATTTGCAAATACTTCCCATTTATCTCCAATTTTATCTTTGCATTTTTCTGCAGCTGAATTGACATCAAACAATGTACCATATGCATCAAAAATTATTGCTTTAACATTTTCCATAAACTAACTTAACACAAATGAGCAATATTAGATTATTTTTCTCGAGAACATTATCTACAGATATGACCGATATATTAGATAAGTCCCAATCACATTATTTGACTAAAGTTATGCGAATTAAAGAAAGTGAAGTTTTTTCAATATTCAATCAAAATGGAGAATGGGAAGCAAAAATTTTAAAAATATCAAAAGGCAATGTTGAATTTAAAACAATTAAACAATTAAGAAAAAAAGAAAGTTTAAGAGAATTGTGGCTAGCATTCTCACCAATTAAATCAAACTATCAAAACTTTATGATTCAAAAAGCAACTGAATTAGGTGTTTCAAAATTTTTACCAATAATTTTTGATCGAACTATTGTAAGAAAGATTAACAAAGTTCGGTTAGAAAAAATAGTTACAGAAGCATGTGAACAATCAAATCGGATTGGTGTCCCATCTATTGAAGAAGCACAAAATTTAAAAAGTTTTTTAAATTCCAATTCAATGAATTTAATTTTTACAGATTTAAATTCAGACAATAAAAAAATTGAAAAAACAAAGTTTTCAGATGAACCAATTTGTATCATTATAGGCCCCGAGGGAGATTTTTCAGAACATGAAAGGCAGGAGATTCTCTCATTTAAAGGAGTACAAGCACTAAAAATTAATGACAATATTTTAAGATCAGAAACCGCAGTGATATCTGCAATTTCGATCATAAATTATGTGATTAATTGATAAATTGTCGCGAAAACTAAAGTGTAATTTTTACAAAAGGGCTTTATATAGCTAGTAAAAATGAAAAAAATTTTATTTATATTTTCAAGTATTTTTATCTCTCAAAATGCTTTTGCAAACCAACCTGTTGATTGGCAATTAGGTTTTCAAAAAGCAGCATCAGAGTCGATGAGAGATATTGTAGCCTTTCACGATAATTTGTTATTACCGATAATAATAGCAATAAGTGTATTTGTTTTATTTTTAATGCTTTATGCGTGTGTAAGATTTAGAGCCTCAGCAAACCCTAATCCTTCAAAGAGAACACACAATGTAACTGTTGAAGTTTTATGGACTTTAATTCCTTGTTTAATTTTAATTGTTATGGCGGTTCCATCATTTAAAATTTTATATAAGCAAGATACAATTCCAAAAGCAGATTTAACAATCAAAGCAATAGGCTATCAATGGTATTGGGGTTATGAGTATCCAGACGAAAATTTGGAATTTGACTCATACATGATTGAGGAAAAAGATTTAAAAGCAAATCAACCAAGATTGTTAGCTGTTGATAATGAAGTTGTAGTTCCAGTTGGCAAAGTAGTAAAAGTTTTAATCACAGCAAATGATGTTTTACATGCTTGGGCCTTACCTTCATTTGGAGTAAAAAGGGATGCGGTGCCTGGAAGAATTAATGAAACGTGGTTTAAGGCTGAAAAAGTTGGTACTTATTATGGTCAATGTTCAGAACTTTGTGGTATAAAACATGCATTTATGCCTATTGCAGTAAAAGTAGTTAGTGAAGATGAATATCAAGAATGGTTATCTGAGGCGCGTGTGAAATTTGCAAAAGAAGAAATTAAAAATGATAAACTTAAATTAGCGAGTAAATAAATTATGTATACACAAACAGCATCACACGATCATCATACTCCAACTGGTTGGAAACGTTGGGCGTATTCTACTAACCATAAAGATATTGGGACAATGTATTTAATTTTTGCAATTGTTGCAGGAGTTATTGGAACTGCTTTTTCAGTTTTAATGAGAATGGAATTAATGCATCCTGGGGATGGCATTTTAGGTGGTAATTATCACTTATATAATGTGTTGGTTACTGGACATGGGTTGATAATGATTTTTTTCATGGTAATGCCAGCAATGATTGGTGGTTTTGGTAATTGGTTTGTACCAATTATGATTGGAGCTCCCGATATGGCATTTCCAAGAATGAACAATATTTCTTTTTGGCTGTTACCTGTTTCATTAACTTTATTAATTTTATCAATTTTTGCAGACGGACCTCCAGGACAAACTGGTGTTGGCGGTGGTTGGACGATTTATCCTCCATTGTCCTCAAAAGCTGGACAACCTGGACCAGCTATGGATTTAGCTATTTTAAGTTTGCACTTAGCGGGTGCCTCATCAATTTTAGGAGCGGTTAATTTTATTACTACTATTCTAAATATGAGAACACCAGGTATGACATTACATAAAATGCCTTTATTTGCGTGGTCTATATTAGTAACTGCATTTTTATTATTATTATCTTTACCAGTATTAGCTGGAGCAATAACAATGTTATTAACAGATAGAAATTTCGGTACCGCCTTCTTTGAAGCCCAGACAGGGGGTGATCCAGTCTTATTCCAACATTTATTTTGGTTTTTTGGTCATCCAGAAGTATATATTTTAATTCTTCCAGGATTTGGAATGATTAGTCATATTGTTTCTACATTTTCAAGAAAACCTGTTTTTGGATATCTTGGAATGGCTTATGCAATGGTAGCAATTGGAATTGTCGGATTTGTTGTATGGGCGCACCATATGTACACAGTTGGATTAAGCACAGATACAAAAGCATATTTTTTAGCTGCAACAATGATTATTGCTGTTCCAACAGGAATAAAAATTTTCTCATGGATCGCAACAATGTGGGGTGGCTCAATATCTTTTAAAACACCAATGGTATGGGCATTAGGATTTATTTTTATGTTCACAGTCGGTGGGGTAACTGGAGTTGTTTTAGCTAACGCAGGTGTTGATACTGCAATGCATGACACTTATTACGTAGTTGCTCATTTTCACTATGTACTTTCTCTAGGAGCTGTTTTTGCAATTTTTGCTGGCTTTTATTATTGGTTCTCAAAAATGAGTGGTTATGAATATTCTGAGTGGATGGGTCAATTACATTTCTGGTTAACATTTATTGGAGTTAACTTGATTTTCTTCCCTCAGCACTTTTTAGGATTAGCTGGGATGCCGAGAAGATATGCTGATTATCCTGATGCATTTGCCGGATGGAATTATATATCTTCAATAGGGTCTTACGTGGCTGTAGCCGGACTAGCTGTATTTTTTATGAATTTGATTTATGCATTTGCAAAAAAGAAAGCAGCCGCACAAAATCCATGGGGAGAGGGAGCAACAACGTTAGAGTGGACTGTGCCATCTCCACCAAATTTCCATACTTTTGAGGAATTGCCAAAATTTGAAGATGGTCAGGGTACACAAAAATCGCACGGCTAATTAAATAAGAGCATTAAGAACCGATGGATAATTCAAGGCTAAAAAAAAGAAGCTTAAGCCAAGAGGATTTATTTAATCTTTCAGAATTATTTAAATTGATGAAGCCAAGAGTTATGTCATTGGTAATTTTTACCTGTGCCGTAGGTTTATTAACAGCACCCAACATTGTTTCAACTAAAGATGCAATTATTGGAATTCTTCTTGTCTCATTAGGTGCTGGAGCAGCTGGTGCTTTAAATATGTGGTATGAGTCTGATCTCGATGCTTTAATGACCAGAACCTGTTTAAGACCCATCCCAACAGGAAAAGTCAATAGAAATCAAGCTTTGATATTTGGTGTTACATTATCAATCGTTTCAGTTGTAGCTTTAGATTATTTTACCAACAGAGTTTCTGCTGCAATATTATTATTAACGATATTGTTTTATGTATTTGTTTATACAATCTGGTTAAAAAGGAGAACTCCACAAAATATAGTTATTGGTGGAGCAGCTGGCGCTTTTCCACCAGTTATAGGATGGACTATTGCTACAGGCTCTATATCACTTGAACCATTAACATTTTTCTTGATTATATTTTTTTGGACACCCTCTCATTTTTGGGCACTTAGTTTATACAAGTCTGATGATTACAAGAAAGCCAAAATACCAATGCTGCCACTAACCAATGGAATAGAAAGTACCAAAATCAATATATTCATTTATTCTTTATTGATGATACCAGTAATTATTTTTCCATATTTAATTAACTTTGTTGGTTTGACGTTTTTAATTCCATCAATGCTATTAACTTTTTATTACAATTTTTTATGTTATGAATTGTTGGATTATAAAAAAAATAGATTTAACTCTAAGAAAGCAAAAGCTATCTTTGGATATTCAATATTGTATTTATTCTTAGTTTTTGTTCTATTTTTGATTGATAAAATAATATGATTACACCAGATAAAAAAACAAAAAGAAAAAATATTATTACGGCATTAGCTATTATTGCTTTTATGATTTTTCTTTTCTTTTTTACTTTATATAACACAGGGGTATTTGATAGGTCGATATGATAGAAAAGAAGAAATTAACACCATTAGTTTTAGCTGGGATTTTTGTTTTGATGTTAGGTTTGTCATACGCATCGGTCCCTCTGTATGAGATTTTTTGTAGAGTTACTGGTTTCGGAGGAACCACTCAAGTGGCAGATAAAGCTCCGAAAATTGTTTTAGATAAAGTAGTTAGTGTAAGATTTGATACCAATGTTAATAATTTACCGTGGGATTTCAAAGCAAAATCGAATGTGATGGATGTTAAAGTGGGCCAAGTAAACAAAATTGAGTTTGAGGTAACCAATAATAGTAATGAACCAACTGCAGGTGTAGCAAGTTTTAATGTTTCACCCTCAAGTTTTGGAAAATATTATAGTAAACTTGGTTGTTTTTGCTTTGAAAAACAAGAATTAAAAGCTGGTGAAACTGCTACCTACGTGATGACTTTTTATTTAGACCCAGAAATGGTCAATGATGCAACAGTAAAAAATTTACAGGATGTAACTATGTCGTATACTTTTTTCTCGACAGATTACTATAAACAATCATAATCCAAAAAAATGTCAGCTGAAAAAAAACACGATTACCATTTAGTAGATCCAAGTCCTTGGCCTATCTATGTCTCATTCTCATGTTTAATTTTAGCTGTTGGCGCTGTTTACTACATGCATTATGAGGTTTCATGGGGAATGTACCTTGGATTTGCTTTATTAATTTATGGAGCATACATGTGGTTTAGAGATGTAGTTATTGAAGCTGAGCATCAAGGACATCATACACCTGTGGTTCAAATACATCATCGTTACGGAATGACTTTATTCATTGCCTCTGAGGTAATGTTTTTTGTTGCTTGGTTTTGGGCATACTTTGATGTAAGTCTTTTCCCAAATGACTTTGTTGGAAATGTATGGCCACCAAAAGATATAGAAACTTTTGATCCTTGGGATATACCATTAATAAATACATTAGTTCTTTTGTTATCTGGAACAACAGTGACTTGGTCTCATCATGCTCTCTTAGAGGATGATAGAAAAGGATTTATTCAAGGATTAGTTTTAACAGTTATATTAGGAGTTTGTTTTACTGCTTTACAAGCTTACGAATATCATCATGCAACATTTGCATTTTCAGATCACATATATGGTTCAGTATTTTACATGGCAACAGGATTTCATGGTTTTCATGTGATCGTAGGTACAATTTTCTTAGCTGTATGTTTGTGGAGAGGAAAGTTAGGTCATTTCAACAAAGATCATCACTTTGGTTTTGAGGCGGCAGCCTGGTACTGGCACTTTGTTGACGTAGTTTGGCTATTCTTATTTGCTGCGATCTATATTTGGGGAAGCTAATTTTGCACCTTGAGACATAAGTTTTTATTTTCAGTTTTTATCATATTTTTTATCTTTGTTTTTATTGCTTTAGGTACTTGGCAGATAATTCGTTTGAATTGGAAGAACAATCTCATATTAGAAATTGAAAATTCATTGAAAAATCCTCCAGTTCAACTTTCACAATCTAATCAACAAAATTATCTTAAAATCAAAACATCAGGTCGCGTTGATTTTGAGAAACAGATTTATTTATATAATTTAAATGACTCTGGAACACCTGGGTTTGAAGTTTTAAATCCAATTCTAATAGATGGTGAAAACTATTTACTCAATAGAGGATGGATACCATTTGAAAAAAAAGATACACCAGAGATAAATATATTGGATCAAAACAATATAGAAGGAACTCTTAAAACACAGGGAAGAAAAAATATATTTAAACCAGATAATGATATAAAAGAAAATTACTGGTTTAGTTTGAATAGAGAAGATATCTCAAAATTTACTGGTAAAGAATTTTCTAAGTACATAATATATTTAGATGGAAATTATCAGTTTCCTAGACCAAAAAAAATTACTGCTAATATTTCCAACAATCATAAAAAATATGCAATGACATGGTTTTCATTAGCGATTTCAATTCTTTTGCTATATCTATATTTTAGAAAAAAGAATTATTAAATGAATTATATTAGTACAAGAAATAATCAGAAAAACTTTACTTTTAAAGATGTTTTCCTCAAAGGTTTGGCAGATGATGGGGGACTATTTGTTCCAAAATCAATTAAACCTTTTAAAAAGGAAGAATTAGATAATCTAAAAAACCTGAGTTACAATGATTTGGCTGCTGAAATAATTTATCCATTTATAGGAGATTTCATGTCTAAAGATGATCTAATCTCTTTGATTTCAAAATCGTATTCAAATTTTAGATCCGACGATGTTGTAAAAATATCAGATCTAGGAGATTTAAAAGTATTAGAATTATTTCATGGACCTACACTTGCATTTAAAGATATAGCAATGCAATTAATAGGTAATTTTTATCAATATCATTTAGGTCATGATCAAAAAAAAATTAATATAATTGTTGCAACTTCAGGCGATACAGGTGCAGCTGCCATAGACGCTTTAAAGGGAAAAAAGAATTTAAATGTTTTTGTATTGCACCCTAATAATAAGATTTCACCAGTACAAAGAAGACTAATGACTATACATGAAGAGAATAACGTATTTAACATTGCAGTAGAGGGTAATTTTGACGATTGCCAAAATTTAGTTAAAGCAATGTTTAATGACGAAAAATTTTCTAAAGCAATTAATATGTCGGGTGTAAATTCAATTAATTGGGCAAGAATTATTGCTCAATCGGTGTATTATTTTTACGCTTACTTTAAAGTTGGAAATGGTCAACCTTTATCCTTTTCTGTTCCAACAGGAAACTTTGGTGATATTTACGCCGGTTATTTAGCAAAAAAACTAGGTCTACCAATTGATAAACTAATCGTAGCTACAAATAAAAATGACATACTGCACAGAGCAATATCTGGTGGTGATTATAGTCAAAAGAAAGTTGAGGAAACAAATACTCCAAGTATGGATATACAAATTGCAAGTAATTTCGAAAGGCTTTTATACGATGTCAAAGATTGTAACTCAGAAGTTACAAAAAATGTAATGGCTGAAATAAAAGATAACACTTATAAAATTGATAAAAACGACTTAGATAAAATCAAAAAAAATTTTATATCTGAAATGCTTGATGAAAACGAAACTATTGCGATGATAAAAACTATCAATGATGAGCATCAGATGGTAGTGGATCCGCATACTGCAGTGGGTATTGGTGCGGTGAGAAAATTAGGATTGGAAAAAAATTGTGTTGTATTATCAACTGCACATCCATGTAAATTTCCAAATGCAATAGAAGATGCAATTTCAAAAACTGAAACTTTACCAGAAAGTCTTAAATACGTTAATGACAGAAAAGAAAAATTTGAACTTCTGTCAAATGATATTGAAAAAGTTAAAAAATATGTAATGAATTCGATATGAAACTTAAAATAAAAGATCAACTACCAGATACAGAGATTTTTCAACTTGTTGATGGAGAACCTCAAAAAAGTAAATTAAGAGAAACTATTGGTGATGGTAAAGTTGTTTTGTTTGGTTTACCGGGGGCATTTACATCAACTTGCTCCAAACTTCACTTACCAGGCTTTGTAGCAAACGCAGACAAAATCAAAGCAAAAGGAATACAAAATATATTTTGTTTATCAGTAAATGATCCTTATGTGATGAATGGCTGGGGGGAGGTTAACAATACTGGAGATAAAATTAAAATGTTATCTGATCCGTATTTGTTATTTACGAAAGCAATTGGCGCGGAAGTTGATCGTAATGCAAAAGGAATGGGAATTAGATCAAATCGTTATTTAATGGTGATTGAAAATTTCAAAGTCGTTAATATCCATGTTGAAAAAGAAACCAAAGAATGTGGTTTAACCTCAGCGGAGAATTTATTAAATAATCTAATCTAGGTAGGACAGTTCTGTTGCAAGGTGCCAGAACTATAAATTGGCAGCATCTCTAGCAAGTAAATCTACTTCATTATTTAATTCATCGGTTGAATGGGCTTTTACCCAGTTCCAACTTATTTCAAACTCATTATTTAACAGATCTAATTCTGTCCATAGTGCTTTATTGCTTACTTCTTTTTTGTTTGCAGTTTTCCATCCATTTTTTTTCCAATTGTGTATCCACTCTGTTATTCCAGACTTTACATATTTAGAGTCAGTAAAAATTTGAACTTTGCTTCCTTTTGGAATTTTTTTAAGTGCCTCTATAGGTGCTAATAATTCCATTTGATTATTTGTCGTATCTTTTTTACTTCCTTTGAGTTCAGTTTTTTCCCCATCATTTAATATTATTGCTGCCCAACCACCATTGCCAGGATTACCAAGACATGAACCATCGGTATAAATTTTAATCATTAAACTAAA
>QCNQ01000014.1:0-2500 GCA_003213155.1 Pelagibacteraceae bacterium AG-426-G02
ATTATAGTTTTTAATAAATTTATAATTTTTTTGATATTTGTGATTTGAACCTAATTCAACTTTATTTGTAATATTATACTTTGAGATTTTTTTTAGTACATCTGACAGTTTTTTATTATCTTTTGAAAAAGTTGTAGATAAAAAAATATTAGACATTCTTTATCATTTTAATTGTAATTATCGTATCTTTTTTAATATCTTTTATTGATTTAAATTTATTAATTTTTTCATAAAATGACGGATCCAAACCATTTGCCGGCCTTTTAATTCCAAATAATTTTTTATTCAATTTTGCACCTTGTCTAATAAACGTATTTGCTACTAAAGATTTTTTTAATTTCTTTCTATTTTCTTTTTCACATTTTAAAACTTTTTTTTCCTTTGAACCAAGCATGATAAAAGTTGATCTTATTTCTTTTATTATTTCTTTTAATTCATTTGGAGTACTAGAAGCACGATGATCTGGTCCTTTCATTTTTTTATCTAAAGTTAAATGTTTTTCGTAAATGGATGAGCCAAGAGAAGTTGATATTATCGCAGGCATCAATTCGTTGCTGTGATCTGAAAATCCAATTGGACAATCAAAAGTTTTAATAAATGTTTGTATTACCGATAGATTTAGATCTTTAACATTGCATGGATATGACGATGTGCATTGTAAAATAGAAATTTTTTTTTGATTATAAGTTTTTAATACTCTAACAGTTTCTAAAATTTCACTCAAATTACTCATTCCAGTAGATAAAATTAAAGGTTTTTTTTTTGAAGCAACATATTTAAGCAATGGGAAATTATTATTATCTGTAGACGCAATTTTAAAAGCCTTAATTCCTATTTTATTCAATAGATCTACACTTTTAAAATCATAAGGAGTACTTAAGAAAGTAATCTTTTTCCTATTACAATAATTAAATAGTTCAAAATGTTCTTCAATTGTTAGTTCTTGAGTTTTTAGGAGCGAATACCAAGATTGTTTTTTATCAGATCCTCCAGTAATCTTATGATAAGTAGATTTGGGCGATTTTTTAGTAACAATATCTTCTGTATTAAACGTTTGAAACTTTACTGCATCTGCACCTGCATAAACAGCTGCGTCAACCAATTTTTTTGCTAATTGTATTTTTCCATTATGATTAACACCAGCTTCAGCAATTACAAAAGGATTTGAGTAATTCTCAATAGACCTATTACCGACTTTAAATTTTTTGAGCATTTTTTTTGAATTTTTTATAATCTAGAATTGTACCTATATCTATAAAATTATCTTTTTTTACTTTAAAAGCTAATAAATTATTTTTTTTATTTATCTTAAGAATAAGCTCATCCTCTAAATTCTTATAATAGTGTAAACTCTTTGCATCTTTTTTACTTAATAAATAATATCCATTATTAATCCATCCTGGCTTACTATTACCTTTTTTAATTGAAAGAATTTTTTTACCATTTAACTTAAAAGATCCATATCTTTTTGAATTTTTTACTTTACTTAAAGCAATTAAATTTTTTTTTTTTTTATGAAATACATAAATAAATTTTTTTAAATCTATCTTTGAATAACTATCTCCATTTATTATCAAAAAATTTTGTGATGTGTTTTTTTTATTCAAAACCAAATTTTTAACAGCGCCTGAAGTACCCAAGGGAGTTTTTTCGTATGAGATGAACACTTTATTATGTAATTTTTTATCTTTAATATATCTTTTAAAATTTTCTTTCTTATAATGTACACATAGAAAAATTTTAGATAAACAATCTAATTTTGATAATTTGTTCATTAAAAAATCTAAAAAAACTTTATCTTTTTTAATTCTGATTAACGCTTTAGGTATTCCTTTGCTTATTTTTTTAAGTCTTGTTCCAAAACCCCCACATAATATTAAAGCATCAATTCTATTTTTTTTTGTCATTTATTGAGATAATATCTTATTATATCGTTATTAAATGAAATATAAAAAAATAGTATTTTTTTTTGATAGAGATGGAGTTTTAAATAAAGATATTATACACCCTTATAAAAGAAAACATTTTTTTTTACTTCCAGGCACTAAAAAAGCTTTAAAATACTTGTTAAAAGAAAAAATTAAAGCTTTCGTTGTTAGCAATCAATCTGTTATTGGAAGAAAAATTTGTTCTAAAAAACAAGTAAATAATTTTAATAGAATGATTAACAAATCAATTAGTTCAAATTATAATGTGATTAAAAAATTTTATATTTGTCCCCATCATCCTACCAAGGGAGTTGGTAGATATAAAAAAGAATGTGGATGTAGAAAACCTAAAAATGGTTTATTAAAAAGGGCTATTAAAGAAAATAATTTATTAAAAAAAAATATAGTTATGATTGGAGACAAAAAAAATGATTTTTTAGCAGCAAAAAAAACAGGTGTGTTTTTTCAATATAGAAAAAAAAATTTTTTTAAACAGGTAAAATTAATAACTAAAAATTATCTATAATTTATAAATTTTTTTCAGTGCATAAATCAAGCCAATTGAGCTATTA
>QCNQ01000014.1:5000-23582 GCA_003213155.1 Pelagibacteraceae bacterium AG-426-G02
TCTCAATTGATTTCTTTTCCTCTGGTTACTTAGATGTTTCAGTTCTCCAGGTTGTCTCTTTAAACCTATGAATTCAGTTTAAAGTACCACATAAAGTGGTGGGTTTCCCCATTCGGAAATTTTCGGATCAAAACTTACATACAGCTCCCCGAAACTTATCGCAGTATATCACGTCCTTCTTCGGCTTTCAGTGCCTAGGCATCCGCCACACGCCCTTAAACGCTTGATTTATGCACAGAAAAAAATTCTGTGATGAATCAAATTTTTATTTTGAACATTAACTAATAACATTATTAATGTTCGGATATAGATATTGATATTAATTATTTTTTATTAACAAATTTTTATAACTAAGTGTTTGGTGGAGGATAGCGGGATCGAACCGCTGACCTCCTGAATGCAAATCAGGCGCTCTCCCAGCTGAGCTAATCCCCCATGATCTTAAATTGGTGGGCCGAGAAAGACTCGAACTTTCGACCCCACCCTTATCAAGGGTGTGCTCTAACCAACTGAGCTACCGGCCCCCATGCAAGAGAAACACTAACTTTAAGAAGAGAAATGAGGACGGTCAACATTAGCCTATGTATATTATTTAGAATAAAATTTTACTTTTATTCATCCTTAGAAAGGAGGTAATCCAGCCGCAGGTTCCCCTACGGCTACCTTGTTACGACTTCACCCCAGTCGCTGACTATACCGTGGTCAAGGGTTTTATGCCTTGCCTTAAGGTAGAACCAACTCCCATGGTGTGACGGGCGGTGTGTACAAGACCCGGGAACGCATTCACCGTGGCACGCTGATCCACGATTACTAGTAATTCCAGCTTCATGCACTCGAGTTGCAGAGTGCAATCCGAACTGAGGTATCTTTTAAGGATTTGCTTAACATCGCTGTTTTGCTTCCTGTTGTAGATACCATTGTAGCACGTGTGTAGCCCAACACGTAAGGGCCATGAGGACTTGACGTCATCCCCACCTTCCTCCAGCTTATCACTGGCAGTTCTTTCAGAGTGCCCAACTTAATGATGGCAACTAAAAGTGAGGGTTGCGCTCGTTGCGGGACTTAACCCAACATCTCACGACACGAGCTGACGACAGCCATGCAGCACCTGTGTTTCGTCCGGCCGAACCGAAAACTTTAATCTCTTAAAGTCGCGACGAACATGTCAAGTGTTGGTAAGGTTCTGCGCGTATCTTCGAATTAAACCACATGCTCCACTACTTGTGCGGGTCCCCGTCAATTCATTTGAGTTTTAACCTTGCGGTCGTACTCCCCAGGCGGTGTGTTTATCGCTTTCGCTGCGACACTGAAAATAAATTTCCAACGTCTAACACACATCGTTTACGGCATGGACTACGAGGGTATCTAATCCTCTTCGCTACCCATGCTTTCGTTCCTCAGTGTCAGTAATGATCCAGAAAGCTGCCTTCGCAATTGGTATTCTTTCTAATATCTACGAATTTCACCTCTACACTAGAAATTCTGCTTTCCTCTATCAAACTCTAGCTGAAAAGTTTTGATGGCAGTTCCAGAGTTAAGCTCTGGGATTTCACCACCAACTTTTTCAACCACCTACGAACTCTTTAAGCCCAGTAATTCCGAACTACGCTAGGTCCCTTCGTATTACCGCGGCTGCTGGCACGAAGTTAGCCGGACCTTCTTATTCGGGTACAGTCATTTTCTTCCCCGACGAAAGAGCTTTACAACCCAAGGGCCTTCTTCACTCACGCGGCATCGCTGCATCAGAGTTTCCTCCATTGTGCAAGATTCCCCACTGCTGCCTCCCGTAGGAGTTTGGGCCGTGTCTCAGTCCCAATGTGGCTGATCATCCTCTCAAATCAGCTATTGATCAAAGTCTTGGTAGGCCATTACCCCACCAACAAACTAATCAAGTGCGGGCTCATCCAATGGTGCATAAAGCTTTCTCTGTAAAGACTTATCCGGTATTAGCACAAGTTTCCTCGTGTTATTCCAGGCCAAAGGGCAGATACCCACATGTTACTCACCCGTCTGCCACTAAGTATTGCTACTTCGTTCGACTTGCATGTGTTAGGCGTGCCGCCAGCGTACGTTCTGAGCCATGATCAAACTCTCAAGTTTAAAAACGGCGCACACTAGCTTCTATATAAATTCTAAGAATAAAATTTATATATAGTTGAAGTGTGTACGACAAATTTTGGTAACCTTAACCGTCCACACTTCTCTTCTTAAATTTTTACTTTTTAAATAACTAATTGAGCTTAAAAAGGCCCAATAAACCTCACTTATTATATTGTTTTACAATAATTTTATAGAGAAGTTCGATGCTTATAGGCTAAAATTAAAGGAAATCAAGCTTTTAAGAAGAAAAAAAACCAGAAAAACCCCTTATTTTAAAGGGTTTTTTTTGATATTTTTAAAAGCTAAACAACTAATAAAAGCCTCAATAAATTTAGATGCTTAAAAAAATAAAAGTAAGGATAAAAAAAAACTTAGAGCTATTTGCACTTGGGTTATTAATATTAATTACAATAACATTCACATCTTATTACAATTACAACAAAAAGAATATATTCAAAAATTACTCAAACTTATTAGATAACGTTTACTTCAAAAAATCATTCAATCAAATTTTAGACAATCTGGAACCAAGATTTAAGAAAATTGAGCATAAAGTTAATGTGGGTGAAACTTTTGATAAAATATTAGAAGGTTATTCAGTTGAAGAATCAGAAATAGCACAAATTAAAAAAAAATTAAGAAAGAAAATCAATCTGGATAAATTAAATTTAAATCAAAAATTTCAATTCACAATAGATCAAACAAACTCCCAAATTAAGGAATTTATATTTCAGATTTCAAATACAGAGAAAATTTATCTTACTAGAGAAATAGATACTGGTAAATTTGATCAAAAAATTGTTGTCACTAAGTTAAATAAAAAAGTTATATATGACGAAAGTATCATTTTAGAAAGTCTGTATAAATCAGCTTCAAACCAAAAAATCCCAGCAGGAATCATAGTTGAGTTTGCTAGAATTTATGGTTTTCAAGTTGATTTTCAGAGAGATGTAAGGAAACGAGATAGTTTCCAAATCATGTATGAAGTTTTTTTAGATGATAAAAAAAAAGTAATAGAAACAGGTAATATACTTTATGCAAATCTAAAACTAAGTGGTGAAGATAACTCTTTATATTACTTTGACTCAAAAAATAATGAAGGACATTATGATAAAAATGGAAAAAGTGTTCAAAAGGCATTAATGAAAACACCAATAAATGGTGCAAGACTATCTTCACCATTTGGAATGAGAAAACATCCGATTGATGGTTTTAATAAAATGCACAGAGGGACAGACTTTGCTGCACCAATGGGAACGCCTATCATGGCATCTGGTAATGGAGTGATAAAAAAAGCGGGATGGTGTGGAGGTGGTGGTAATTGTGTCGTTATAAAACATAATTCTACTTATCAAACTGTTTATGCACATATGTCAAAATTTGCTAAAGGCATCAGAAAAGGAACAAGGGTAAAACAAGGACAAACTATAGGCTATGTTGGGTCTACTGGGAAATCAACTGGACCACACTTACATTATGAGGTGATAGTCAATGGAAAAAAAATAAATTCTCAAACATTAAAGCTGCCATCAGGGAAAATTCTAAAAGGAGATGCAAGAAAGATTTTTGAAACAAAAAGAATCAAATTGGACGTATTAAAATCCGAAAAAATAATTGGTCTTAATTAATTAATTTCTGAATGTTTATCTTCAGCATTATCTTTTTCATTTGATATAGAGTTTTCTTTATTTTCTCTATTTTCATTCGTATCAGTGGTTTCCTCTAAATCTTTATTTTTAAAACTCATTTTTCTTTGGATCCCTTTCTCATTTAATATTCTCGTAAAATGATCTGCATGCTGAAAATAATTTTCTGATAAAATTTTATCCCCAGTTGATAAGGCTTCTCTAGCTAAGTTATTATATTTCTCAATTAATTTAGGCGCATTGTGATTATTTCTCCCTGGAGATTTTCTTTGAAAATTTTCAGAACTTGAAAAACTATTATTAAATTTATTTCTGTCACCATTAGACTTAAAACTTCTCTCATTTCTTCGAAAGTTGCTTCTTCGTCCATTGTTGTTTCTAAATGTAACCATCTTATTAAGTTTTAATACTTACTATGCAGCGATCATGATTTGATAAATCTTTAATAGTTTTTTTAATATAAAACCCATTATCATGTAATATTTTTTTTACTTTATTTTTTTGATCAAAACCTATTTCTATTATGAAATGACCACTTCTTTTTATCAGTACAGACGATTTATTTATAACTTTTCTGATTTCTGATAAACCATCTAACCCACCGTCTAATGCATGTTTAGGCTCAAAACCAATATCTTTTTCCAAATATTTTAAATTATTTTTTTTAATATAAGGAGGATTAGATATAATCAAATCATATTTGCCTGTATTGAAATTGTCAATATTTGATTTAAATAATCTCAATCTATTATTTATTCTCAATTTTTGACCATTAATCTTGCTTATTTGCAATGATTTATTGCTTATATCAATGCCGGTTCCAATGAAATTTTTCTTTTCTTTCAAAATTGACATTAAAATACAACCAGACCCAATTCCAATATCTAATATTTGCAAACTGTTTTTATTTTTTACTATTATAAGCGCTTGTTCAATCAAAATTTCTGTATCTGGTCTTGGTATTAATACATTATTGTTTACGATAAATTGATATTTCCAAAAATCTTTTTTTTTTATGATTTGTGCTATCGGCTTACTCTTAGCTCTTTCTTGAATTAAATTGTCAAAGTAATCAAGATCCCTTTTTTTTATTTCTTTATGTAAATTTAAAATTATGAATTTTTTATTCTTTCTAATTGCTTGAGACATTAAAATTTCACTATCTAATTTTGCTGATATGATGTTATTATCTATTAAAATTGATTGTCCTTTTTTTAATGCACTCTGTATATCCATAATTTAAAGTTTGCTCAAACTTTCCTCTTGTGCTTTTAAAGATAAAGACTCAATTATTTCATCAAATGCTTCTCCCTCCAAAAATTCTTCCAACTTATGTAAGGTTAGATTGATTCTATGATCTGTGACTCTTCCTTGTGGAAAATTATAAGTTCTTATTCTTTCAGATCTATCTCCGGTGCCAATCTTGCTTTTTCTATCCGCTGATCTTTCTTGATCTATTCTGGTTCTCTCTAACTCATATAATCTTGCTCTCAATATTTTCATTCCCTTTGCCTTATTTTTATGTTGAGATTTTTCATCTTGCTGTGAAACACTCAAACCAGAGGGTATATGAGTTATTCTTACTGCACTATCAGTTGTATTAACAGATTGACCACCAGGACCACCGGCTCTGAAAACATCAATTCTTAAATCCGTCTCATTTATTTTTAGATCAACCTCTTCTGCCTCAGGTAACACTGCAACGGTTGCAGCTGAAGTGTGAACTCTACCTTGAGTTTCTGTATCCGGGACTCTTTGAACTCTGTGTACACCACTTTCATATTTTAAAGTTGAATAGATATTGTTCCCCTTAATTGACGCTATAACTTCTTTTAATCCACCTGCATCACTTCTAGAAATAGATATTAATTCCAGAGACCATTTTTTTTTATTACAAACTTTTTCGTACATTTTGAATAAATCACCTGCAAATAAACTTGCTTCTAAACCACCAGTTCCAGCCCTTATCTCTATAATAGCATTTTTTTTATCAGCCTCATCTTTTGGTAGTAAAAATAATTTTAATTTCTTTTCATTTTTTTCAAATTGTGAGTTTAGCTCACTTAATTCAGTATGAGCCATATTCATTAACTCCTCATCAGAATTTTTATCATTTAGAATTTTTTCTAGTTCAATTTTGTCATTTTTATATGAAGCATATTTCTTTGCGCTATAAACAATTTCATTTAAATCAGAATACTCTTTTGATTTTTCTGCAAACAATTTCTTGTCTACATTTCCTGATGCTAAATCTTTTTCTAGAGAAGAATGTCGAGTAATTAATTCCTCGATAGTTTTTTCTGGTATCATTTTAAATTATTTTCTAATTCGGAAGCTTTCTTTTCAACTTCATGAATCACTCTGGTTATAATTTCATCTGTCATTACTTTTTCACTTTGAACACCAGAAAGGTAAAGCATATTACTTCCTTTTTGCCCACCTGTTATTCCTACATCTGTCATCGCAGCCTCCCCAGGACCATTAACAACACATCCGATAATTGATAGAGTGATTGGTGTCTTGATATGTGATAATTTTTCCTCTAAGACTCTTACTGTATCAATTACTTGAAAACCTTGTCTTGCACAGGACGGACACGAAATAATCTTTACTCCTCTATTTCTAAGACTCAATGATTTGAGTATCTCATTCCCAATCGCCACCTCTTTTACTGGATCATCAGAAAGAGATACCCTAATTGTATCTCCAATTCCTTCTTTAAGGAGAATTCCTAAGCCAATCGAGGATTTAATACTCCCTGCAATAAAACTACCAGCTTCAGTGATTCCTAAGTGAAGTGGATAATCTATTTTCTTTGAAAGTTGACGATAAGCCTCTACAGACAGAAAAACGTCAGAAGATTTTACGCTTACCTTTAAATTTGAAAAATCCATATCCTCTAGAATTTCAATATTTCTTATCGCGCTTTCTACCAATGCCTCCGGACAAGGTTCTTTAAATTTTTCTAGTATATCTTTCTCTAATGAACCAGCATTAACTCCTACTCTGATTGAGCAATTATTATCTCGAGCAGATTTAATTACTTCAACAATTTTTTTTTTATCTCCAATATTTCCAGGATTTATTCTCAAACAACTCGCTCCATTTTCTGCAGCTTCAATTGCTCTCTTGTAATGAAAATGTATATCTGCAACTATTGGAATACTAACGTGTTTTGTAATTTCTTTAAGTGCTTTAGATGACAACTCATCAGGACAAGAAACTCTAACAATATCAGCTCCTTCAGATTGTATTTCTTGAATTTGTTTAATTGTACTCTTAACATCTGATGTTATGGTATTGGTCATTGATTGCACAGTTATAGGATTTTCACCCCCAACTTTTACATTACCTACATTTATAGTTTTGGTCTTTCGTCTTTTAATATCTCTAAAAGGTCTGATGCTCATTTTTTTATTCTTGTAATTTAAATTCTTTATGTAAAGTAATTAGAGCTTTTTTAGCATCTTTTTTATTAATCAAAACAGATATTTTAATTTCAGATGTTGATATAACTTGAATGTTAATTTTTTTATTTGCTAAAGCTTGAAACATTCTAAAAGTAACACCAGGAGTTGTTATCATTCCAACACCAATTATTGATATTTTAGAAACTCCTTTTTGGAATAACACTTTTTTAAATTTTATACTTTTGTTTTCTTGAATTATCTTTTTTGTTTTGTTGAGATCTTCAGCTTTAATCGTAAAAGTTAAATCAGTTTCTTTTCCATTCGGTGAAATATTTTGTACCACCATATCAACGTTAATAGAATTGATTGATAGTGGTTTAAAAATTGATGCTGCCACGCCCGGTCTATCTTTTACACCAACTAAAGTAACTTTTGCATCATTATGCGTTGAGGAAATTCCTGTAATAATTCTATTATTATTTAAATTTGTTCTTTTTGTAATTAATGTTCCAGGTTTTTTTATAAATGATGATTTTACCTCAATATTAATTCTATTTAATCGTGCATCTTGAATTGAAACAGGCTGCATAACTTTAGCACCCAAAGATGCCATTTCTAACATTTCCTCATAAGAAATTATTTTAATTTTTTTTGCTTTTTTTAATTTATTTGGATCTGTGGTGTATACGCCTTCTACATCTGTATAAATAATACATCTCTGTGCTTTAAAGGACTTTGCAATCATAATTGCACTTGCGTCTGAACCTCCTCTACCTATCGTGGTTACTCTCTCGTTCATATTTATCCCTTGAAAGCCGGTAATAATAGGAATCCCTCCCTCTTTAAGGAATCTAAATAATTTATTTTTATTCACTTGTTGAATTCTTGAATTTGTGTGAGGACCATTGGTAAAAATCGGTATTTGCCAACCTAGCCAAGATCTTGATTTGAAACCTTTATGGTTTAATCTTCCAGCTATCAAGGAGCATGCGACCTGCTCACCTGATGATACTAAAACATCATATTCGGAATCTATGAAATTGTTACTAATTTGTTTTGATTTTTTGATCAAGTCATTTGTCACACCGCTCATAGCTGAAGAAACAACTATTACTTTGTTTTTTTTCTTTTTATGTTCAATGATAATATCAGTAACTTTTTTAATTTTTTCAATTGTACCAACTGATGTTCCACCAAATTTTAATACTACAATTTTCATGATAAATATTTTAATTAAAATTTATTGATTAAATACATCTTCAATATATTGTTAATCTTGTAATGAAAACTAGCACAATAAATAAAAAAGAAATAGAAAAATTTTCTAGAATCGCAGAAGAATGGTGGGATCCTACTGGTAAATTTAAACCATTACATAAATTTAATCCTATTAGAATTTCATATATAAAGGAAAAAATAATTAGTAGTTTTAAACTTGAAAATTCAGATAAGCCATTACAAAAAATTAGATTATTAGATATTGGGTGTGGTGGTGGTTTACTATCAGAACCTATGAGCAGATTAGGAGCAGAAGTAACTGGCATAGATGCATCAGAAAAAAATATACAAGTTGCAAAACTTCATGCAAAAAAGAATAATTTAAAAATTAATTATCTAACTGCCTCACCAGAAAATTTAAAAATAGATAGAAAATTTGACGTAATTTTGAATATGGAAATTATCGAACATGTTGAAGATGTTGATATTTTTTTAAAATCATGTTCATCACTATTAAAAAAAGAGGGTATAATGTTTGTTGCAACAATAAACAAAACTTTAAAATCTTATCTATTTGCAATAATAGGTGCAGAGTATATTTTAAGATGGCTACCTATTGGGACACACGAATGGGATAAATTTATAGATCCCAATGATTTAATTAAAATTTCTAAAAAATATAATCTTCAATTACAAAATCTAGACGGAATGAAGTTTAATATTATTACCGACAAATGGTCGATAAGCTCAGATAAATCCATTAATTATATTGGAAAATTTAATAAAGTTTAATTACTCTTATCTTCAATCCATGGTATCATTTCAGCTTCAACTCCTTCTTCCTTAAGTTCTTGAATTTCATTTTTTGTAGCTGAGCCATAAATACCTTTTTTCTTATTTTTTTTATTATAGTGTAAAGATCTTGCTTCGTAAGCAAAATTTTTACCCACATAATCAAAATTACTTTTGATAAATTTTTGATACTCTTTAATCTTGTTTTTTATCTCATTTAATTTTGTGTTCTTTTTTTCAAGATTGTCGATGCTATTTCTATTTATTAATTGAGGAGCCATTAAAGTTTTTTCAACTTTTTGAGAATTACATTTATGGCAATTTAAAAAATTTTTACTTTTAAGTTTTTCATACTCTTTAGATGAAGCAAACCAACTATCAAATGAAAAATTACAATTTTTGCAAATCAACTTATATTTGATCATGATAATTATTTAGTAATAGTTCTATAAATTTCAATAGAAAATCTAACTTCGATAATCTCCATTAATCTCAATGTATTTTTTTGTCAAATCCATCGTGTAAACTTTGAAGTTTTTGGAACCACAGGAAATATCAACATTAATATCAATGCTATCACTTTTCATATATTCGGATACTTCATCCTCATTATAATTAGAATTCAGCTTTCCATTGGAAACAACACTTATCTCACCAAATTTAATAGATAATTTTTCATGTTTAATTTGTACACCTGCTTTTCCTATTGCCATAACCACTCTTCCCCAATTGGCATCTTCGCCTGAGATAGCTGTTTTTACTAAAGGTGAATTTGCAATTGAGAAAGCTATTTTTTTTGCATCATCTTCATTTTTGCACCCCTGGATATTAATAGTTATAAATTTTGAAGCACCTTCACCATCAGCTACAACTCTTTTAGCTAAATTTAATAAAACCTTATTTAAAGCAATATCAAAATTTTTAATTTTTTCATCATTAGCATTTTTAATTTTAGGATGTTTTGATTTACCTGTTGAAAAAATTGAAACCATATCATTAGTGCTAGTATCACTATCACAGCTGATAGCGTTAAAAGTGTTAGAAATATTTTTCTTTAAAAGTTTTTTAAGTATATCATTTGGTAAATCAGCATCAGTAAAAATATATGCTAAGGTTGTAGCCATATCAGGTTGTATCATACCTGAGCCTTTAGCAACCCCAAATATCTTTATGTCACTTCCACCAATTGAACATTCCTCCATTGCCATTTTAGGCTGAGTGTCGGTAGTCATTATCCCTAATGCGGACTTCATCCAGATATACTTGTTTTGTGTATATTTTATTTTTTCAATTAGTTCAGGAATTTTACTAATTATTTTTTCCTCAGGAAAAATCTCACCAATAGTTCCGGTACATCCAAAAATTATTTCCTTTGAATTAATTTTTTTTGGTTGATCTTCATCCTCTTTCTGTTTTTGTGTTAATTTTTGAGAGATAATTTCTGCAATTTTTTCGAGACTTTTATAACCTTGTTTTCCAGTGAAACAATTAGCATTTCTTGTGTTCACTATTAATGAAAAAATTTTTTTAGCTTTTTGATTTAAGTTCCATTTTATATTTTCAGAAATTATTTTGGATTGGGTATAAACAGATGCATAGTTAACTCCATCTCTAAAATAAAACATGACTAAATCATCTCGAGAACTATTATATAAGTCAGCACTAATCGTAGAAATTGCTACACCATCAATATGATCAAGATCTTGAAATTCGTTTAATCTCTTGCTTTTTGATTTAGATGATAGAAAATTTGTTAAATTAATACCCATTCTATTTAAAATAATTATTTAATGATTATATAAATGGTTATAAGTAAATAATAAATCAAAAACTGATGCTAAATCCACTTAACTTTTTCTCAAAACTAATTAAATCCAATAATCAAAGAGAACTTGATAGAATTGCTAAAATTGTAAACAAAATTAATTCATTAGAGGAAGAAATCAAAAATTTAAAAGATGAGGACTTTCCAAACAAAACTATCGAATTTAAAGAAAGAATTAAAAAAGGAGAAAAAATTGAGCAGATATTGCCTGAGGCTTTTGCGTTAGTCAGGGAGGCCTCAAGAAGAAAAAGAGGAGAAAGACATTTCGATGTACAGTTAGTTGGCGGAATAGTTCTACAAGAGTCTAAAATTGCTGAAATGAAAACTGGTGAAGGAAAAACGCTTACTATTACTCTTGCTGCATATCTTAATGCTCTTCATGAAAAAGGAGTTCACATTGTGACTGTAAATGATTACCTCGCTAAAAGAGATTCTCAAGAAATGGGTGAGATTTATAACTTTTTAGGATTAACATCTGGTTACATAAACAATGATCAAGACGACTCTCAAAGAAAGCGAAATTATAATTGTGATATTACTTATGCAACTAATAGTGAATTAGGTTTCGATTATTTGCGAGATAATATGAAATTTTCAAAAGATGAAATGGTACAAAGGAAACACTTTTTTGCTATAGTTGATGAAATAGACTCCTGTCTAATTGATGAGGCCAGAACACCATTGATTATTTCTGGGGCAGCAGAGGATAGAACAACCCAATATTTGGCTATAGATAAATTAATCAGATTTTTAAAAGAAAAAGACTATGAGGTTGATGAAAAGGACAAAAATGTACTTTTAACCAATGATGGAATAAACAATATTGAAAAAATTTTTTCAAATGCAGGAATTTTAAAAAATAATAACTTTTATGATCCTGAAAACTTAAGTTTGGTTCATCATGTAAATCAAGCTTTACGAGCAAATCATTTATTTCAAAAAGGTAAAGATTACATCATTCAAGATGATGAGTTGAAAATTATAGATGAATTAACCGGTAGAATTCTTGAAGGAAGAAGATTTGGTGATGGGCTTCATCAAGCCTTGGAAGCAAAAGAAAGAATTCCCATAAAAGTTGAAAATCAAACTTTAGCTTCAATTACTTATCAAAATTATTTTAAATTATATGATAAGATTTCTGGTTGTACTGGAACAGCAGTAACAGAATCTCAAGAGTTTTATGAAATATATAATCTTCCAGTTGTTGTTATTCCAACTAATAAAAAAATGATAAGAAATGATTTTAATGACCAAATATTTAGATCAGAGACTGAAAAAAATGATGCTATTATTAGAAAGATAAAAGAGTGCCATCAAAAAGGTCAACCTTTATTGGTGTTTACCTCTAGTATTAATAAATCTGAAATATATTCAAATCTATTAAACAAAGAGAGTATTAAACATGAAGTGCTTAATGCTAAAAATCATGAGAATGAAGCTGAAATAATCGCAAACGCTGGCAAAGAAAATTCTGTAATTATAACTACAAGTATTTCTGGTAGAGGAGTAGACATTCAGCTTGGTGGAAAGAAAGGCTCAATGCCAGATGAAGAATTAAAGTTGAATAAAGAAAAAATTAAATCACTTGGTGGATTATTTGTAATTGGAACTGAAAGAATGGAGTCTCGAAGAGTTGACAATCAAGCAAGAGGTAGATCAGGACGTCAAGGTGATGAGGGAAATTCAATCTTTTATGTAAGTCTTGAAGATGATTTAATGAGAATTTTTGGATCAGACTCAATGAATAATATACTTCAAAAACTTGGTCTTAAAGATGGAGAAAGTATTGATCATCCTTGGATAAATAAAGCTTTAGAGAGAGCTCAACAAAAAGTAGAGGCTCGAAATTTTGACATAAGAAAAACATTAATTAAATTCGATAACGTTTTAAATGACCAAAGAAATGTAATCTTTAGTCAAAGAGAAGATGCCATGAATAGTGACACAATTTTTGATTATTCTAATAGCTTTTTAAATGAAATAATTGATGACCTTATTAGACTTAAAATAAAGAAAAAGTCCAATCCTAAAAGCACTGATTTTGAAAATAAACTTAAATCAATTTTAGGTAAGAATTTTATATATTCATACCTAGAGGAACTTACAAATTGTAGTGATAAAGAATTAAGGGAGTCATTAAATAAAAAATTTCAAGACTCTAGGGAGGAAAGAATAAAATTGTTAGGTAAAGATCA
Organism: Pelagibacteraceae bacterium AG-426-G02; assembly: GCA_003213155.1. Taxonomy (GTDB): domain Bacteria; phylum Pseudomonadota; class Alphaproteobacteria; order Pelagibacterales; family Pelagibacteraceae; genus Pelagibacter. The sequence goes on from QCNQ01000014.1 coordinate 18,187, forward strand.
ATCACAGGATATAGAAAAAAAAATTTTTTTACAAACTATTGATATAAATTGGAAATCCCACATTCAGTATTTAGAACAACTTAGACAAGTTATCGGGTTAAGATCTTACGGTCAAAGAGATCCTTTAGTGGAATATAAAAAAGAAGCATTTCACTTGTTTGAAAGTTTGTTAAGTAAATTGAAAATAGATTTTACAACAATATTAATGAATCTAACTTTAGTTCAATCATCAACTAAAAACGTGGATAATGATGAAAAGAAAGAGAATTATAAAAAAGCATTTGATAAAAAAATAAGTAGAAACGAACCTTGCCCATGTGGTTCTGGTAAAAAATATAAGCGATGTTGTGGAGCTTTATAAAAAGTAAAGAACCAATCCTATAACAAAAATTGTAAGTCCAACACCTACAACAAATATTTTTTTGGATTTTAAAAAGTGATTAAAATTACTTTTTTCTAAATTTAGCGAACTTAATTCATTTAAATTACTCATAAACCCTTTACTTCTACCTATTTTTAAAAATTTATTTTTTCTACCATCAAATATTTCCTCTGGGGACATTTGTTTAAAATTTTCTAAATTTCTATTTAAAGCATTTTTAACATTTTCTAGTATCAAATCTTTGTCTCTATGCGCACCTCCAGATGGCTCTGGTATAATTTCATCTATTATCTCAAGCTCTAGTAAATCTTTAGCCGAAAGCTTCATTGCTTTAGCTGCATCTAGCATTTTTTTTGGATCTCGCCATAAAATTGTTGCACATCCCTCAGGAGAAATAACTGAGTAAATTGCATTTTCTAACATTAAAACTTTATTGGATGATGCAAGAGCGATTGCACCTCCCGAGCCACCTTCCCCAATAACAATCGCGATCGTTGGAACTTTTAATTTCATACAACATTCTATTGATTTTGCGATGGCCTCTGCCTGGCCTCTTTCCTCTGCACCAACACCAGGATAAGCGCCCGGAGTATCAATAAATGATATGATTGGTATATTAAATTTATTAGCCAGCTGCATTAGTCGAATAGTCTTTCTGTAACCTTCCGGTCTCATCATGCCAAAATTTCTTTTGATTCTTGAATCTAAATCCTCTCCTTTTTCCTGTCCAATAACTAAAACTGATAAACCATTAAACTTCGCAAACCCACAAAGCACTGAAAGATCCTCGCCATAAAAACGATCCCCTGATAAAGGGATGAAATCTTCAAACAAATTATCTATAAAAAATTTTGACTTCGGCCTATCCTCATGTCTAGCTACCATTGTAGTTTGCCAAGGATCAAGGTTTGAATATATCATTTTTAATTTTTCATCTATTTCGTTTTGTATCTGAGAAATTTTTTGTGTATCTACTTCTGAAAGTCCACTTTGATTATATGGATCTTTTAGTTTGTCTAATTCATCTTCTAAATTCTTTATATCACTTTCAAAGTTTAGATAATTTTTCATATTCTATGATATTAACTATGGAAATTGACAACAAAATGTCAATGCTACTATTAATTATTTGACTTAGTTTTATGAGGGTTTTAGAAATTATTCATGTCTAAAAATTATCAAATTGTTAACAATTTAAAAATTTCAGATGAATTGCTGTCGTTTGTGAATAAGGAATTACTACAAGATTTAGATATTTCCTCTCAAAAATTTTGGGAGGGTTTTGATGGCGCTGTACATGATTTGGCACCTAAAAATAAAGAGCTTATTCAAATTAGAGAGAATTTACAAAAAAAAATAGATAATTGGCACATAAAAAATAAAGGAAATAAAATCGAAATTGAGCAATATAAAAAGTTTTTAAAAGAAATTGGTTATTTAAAGGAAGAGGGACCAGATTTTAAAATAGAGACTAAAAATGTAGATGATGAAATTACTCAAATTGCCGGACCTCAATTAGTTGTTCCAATAATGAATGCTAGATACACTCTCAATGCAGCTAATGCTAGATGGGTGAGTTTATATGATAGTTTATATGGTACAAATATTATTGAGTCAGAAGAAGGGGGAAGTGAAAGATACGACCCAAATAGAGGGCAGGAAGTTATAAAATATGTAAGAGAGTTTTTTGATAAATATATTCCAATTGATGGGGCTAGTTGGAAAAATATATCTGCACTTAAAGTAAAAGATAAAAATCTTATAATTTTAAAAGAAGATAAAGAGTATAAACTTAAAGATGAAAGTAAATTTGTAGGTCACAGAGGTGATGTAAATAAGCCATCGGCAATAATTATAAAAAATAATAACCTACATTTTGAAATTATAATTAATCCAAAAGCTTTTAGTGCTGCTCATGATATAGCTGGAATAAGTGATGTAATAGCAGAGTCTGCAGTTTCCACTATTTGTGACAATGAAGATAGTGTTGCAGCGGTTGATGCTGAAGACAAAGTAGCATGTTACAGAAACTGGCTAGGTCTAATGAGGGGGGATCTAAAAGTACAATTTGAAAAAAACGGAAAAAAATTAGAGAGAAAACTTAATCCTGACAGAAGCTACATTTCTAAAGAAGGCAAAGGTCTTAAATTACATGGAAGAAGTCTTTTGTTAATAAGAAATGTTGGCCACTTAATGACTAATTCATCAATAATTTTAAATGATGGTAGCGAAGTGCCGGAAGGTATAATGGATGCTTTTATAACAACCACTGCTGCATTACATGATTTTAAGAAAAAGAAAAATTCAAGAACTGGATCAATCTATATTGTTAAACCAAAAATGCATGGACCAGATGAAACAGCATTTACGGACTTAATTTTTTCGAAAGTTGAGGAATTACTTGGCTTACAAAAGTATACTTGCAAAATAGGTATTATGGATGAAGAAAGAAGAACTTCTGCAAATTTAAAGGAATGTATAAGAACTTTGAAAAATAGAGTTTTTTTTATAAATACAGGATTTTTAGATAGAACTGGTGATGAGATGCATACCTCCATGGAAGCTGGTCCAATGATTAAAAAGGGGGATATGAAATCATCAAAATGGATTTCTGCTTATGAAAATAATAATGTTGATATTGGTCTTAAATGTGGTTTTTCAGGCAAGGCACAAATAGGTAAAGGTATGTGGGCAATGCCAGATAAAATGAAGGAAATGTTAGATGAAAAAATCAGTCATTTAAAAGCTGGTGCAAATTGTGCCTGGGTTCCCTCCCCAACTGCAGCATCATTACATGCTCTTCACTACCATCAAATAAACATTTTTGATGAGCAAAAAAAGATTATGAAACGTGAACAATCTAAATTAGATGATCTATTGACGATTCCCGTGGCTGATAGACCTAATTGGTCAGTTGATGAAATCAATAAGGAAATTACTAACTCAGCACAAACACTCCTAGGTTATGTTGTGAGATGGATTGACCAAGGAGTGGGTTGTTCTAAAGTCCCTGATATAAATAATATTGGACTTATGGAAGATAGAGCTACCTTGAGGATATCTTCACAACATATTACCAATTGGATACATCATGGGATCACAACAAAAATTCAGGTTATGGAAATTATGAAAGCCATGGCAAAAGTTGTAGATAAACAAAATGAGAATGATAGGAACTACATTAGAATGTCAGATAATTTCGAAAATTCTTTAGCGTTTAAAACAGCTTGCGACTTGATATTTAAAGGAAAAGATCAACCATCAGGTTATACAGAGCCTCTTCTGCATTTAAACAGAATAGAAAAAAAATCTAGCTTGAATTAATTTCAGATCTGTTTTTGAAAGCAGAGAATAATGTTCCATCATCAAGAGTTTCTATTTCACCACCAACAGGTAAACCTTGTGCTAATCTTGTAATTTTAGCTTTTGTTTTTTTTAGACTCTCTTGAATATAAAATGCTGTTGTTTGTCCTTCAACAGTAGCGCTAGTTGCTAAAATTACTTCTTCTATATTGTCTTTTTTAACTCTTTCAACCAGTGAATTAATTAATAAATCCTCTTTTCTCTGTGTTGAAGACGAAATTGTTCCTCCTAAAATATGAAAATATCCTTGAAATATATTTGAATTTTCAATCGACCACTGATCTGCAATATCTTCAACTACACAAATCTTTTTGAAATTCCCCTTTGGATTTACACAATTAACACAATCTTGGAGATTAGATTTTAAAGATCCACATGAATTACATCTTGTTACATTTTTATAAATTTGAACTAATATGTTCGCCATAGGTTTTACAAGTTCATCTTTATTATTGATTAATTTTAGAGCAATTCTCTTTGCAGATTTGGGTCCAAGACCAGGGAGTTTTGATATTATCTTAATCAGTTCGTCTATCTCATTTACATTTTGCATATTTACAATGGCCACTTCAAGCCAGGGATTCCAAATCCTCCAGCTGTTTTAGAAATTTCTTCGTTAGTTTTTTCTCTCAATTTTGATTTTGCATTATTATGAGCAGCAGTAATTAAATCCTCTAAAACAGATTTATTTTCTTTTAATGTTTCATCTGAGATTTCTATTTTTTGCATTATGCCCTCTCCATCCAAAATAACTTTTACTGAATTAGCTCCTGATATACCCTCTACTCTAATCTTTTTAATATTTTCCTGACTTTCTCTCATTTTTGCCTCAAGTTGTTTAGCCTTATCTAATATTTTAGTAAAATCTGTCATCTAATCATTTTCTTTTTTTGGGTTTACGTCGATTAAATCTGCATCTGGAAATTTTTCTATTAAATCTTTATATAATTTAGATTGTTTAGCAGAATTGATATTTTTAATTTTTTGATTTTTTTGCTTATCTTTTATTGATAACTCACCTTTTGATTTACTTAATGTGATAATCCATCTATCTCCAGTCCATTCAAAGAGTTTTAAAGATAAATCTTTAATAAAATTTTTATCTAGATTATCATTAAAAGATATTTCAATACGATTTTTTTCAAAATGAACTAAATTTACATTCTTTTCTAGTTCATACTTAAACTTGATCTCTTTTTTTTCATTACAAATTTTTAAAAGTTTGTCGAATGAATTTACATTTATCTTTTCCTCTGCTTTAATTCCTTTATTATTTTCAATTTTTACTTCTTGCTCTTGTGAAATATTTTTAACCTGACTGATCGTTTCATTCTTTTTTTCGTTCACAATGATTTGTTTATCATCTTGCTTTTTAAATTGATCAATTTTATTCTTGCTCAAAGGCGAGTGCTCTTTATTTACTGAAGACTTTAAATACATTAGTCTAATAAGAAACATTTCAATTGATAGATTTTGATTGTTAACAATTTCTAATTCCCCAAGAGTTTTTAAAGTAAATTGCCAAAATAATATTAATGTTTCATCACTAACTTCGCTAGTAATTTTTTTTTATTTTTGAAAACTCCTCATCATTCAAACTAAAATTCGTACTCTCCATATTTAAAGAGTTAATATTTTTAAAATAATAAAC
>QCNQ01000015.1 GCA_003213155.1 Pelagibacteraceae bacterium AG-426-G02
ACTCTCCACATTTATGAACAATTCTATAAATAATAATAGTTTAAAAGATTCTAAATCTGATATTCTTAATTGGGTTTCAGTTCAAGCTGAAATGAAAAATAAATTAGGACTAGATATTTACGAGAGTTGGCTTAAAAAAATAACTTTTGTCGAGGAAATAAATAATTATATCTTATTATCTGTACCTACTAGATTCATTCGTGATTGGATTACATCTAGATACTTAGATCAAATCTTGAAAATTATAAAAAATTATAAAAAAGAAATTGTTCGAATTGAATTCAAAATAACTGAAAATAAACCTATTTCAACTCAGGATGAAAATAATACTAATCTAATTGAAAATAAAGAAAATGTTTCTTTTATAAAAGACTCTTATTTACAATATAACCGTATAGATCCTAACAAAAATTTTGAAAACTTTATTACTGGCTCCAGTAATAAATTAGCATACGAAGCTTCTGTAAAAGTTTCAGAGAATATTTCACATTATAATCCACTTTACCTTTATGGTGGTGTTGGAATGGGCAAGACACATCTTTTAAATGCAATTGGTTATCACCTGAAAAAAGATAATAAGGTTATGTTTATATCGGCAGAACGTTTTATGTATCAATTTGTAAAATCAATCAAATCTAATGATATGGTCAAATTTAAAGAGTATTTTCGTAATACAGATATTTTGTTAATTGATGATATACAATTCATGAATGGTAAAGAGGCAATGCAAGAAGAATTTTTTCATACTTTTAATGCATTATTAGACAAAGGTTCTCAAATTATAATTTCTGCTGATAGATCTCCTAATAAGCTGTCAAGAATTCAGGAGAGGATAAAGTCAAGATTTGCAGGAGGTCTAGTTGTGGATATTCAAAAAACTGATTTAGCACTCAGAAAAAAAATCCTTGAAAGTAAAATAAGTGACTTAAATAATTTGTATCCTGAAAAGTTTAATATACCTGAGGAAATTAAGGATTTTATAAGCATTAAAATCACAACGAGTGTAAGAGAATTGGTGGGTGCAATAAATAGAATTATATCTTTTTCAAGAATTTATAACAAAATACCAAGCTTAGCTGAGACAAAAGTTATTTTAAAAGATTTACTAAATTTAAATGAAAATAAAGTAACTATTGATCTCATTCAAACTATTGTGTGTAAATTTTTTAAGATTAGCAAAAATGAAATGCTTTCATCAAGAAGATCTAGGTACCTAGTGAGACCACGGCAAACAGCAATTTATTTAACAAAAATTTTGACTTCAAAATCTCTTCCTGAAATTGGAAGAGAGTTTTCAAATAGAGATCACACAACTATAATTCACTCAGTTAAAACTATTGAAAAATTAAAAGAAAAAGATCCAGATATGATTGCAAATATAGATAAACTAAAAAATCAAATATTATATAGCAATAAAGAAAATGAAATTTAATGTAAACCAACAAGACCTACAGCAAGCATTAAATTATTGTCAAGGAGTCATAGAAAAACGAAGCACACTTCCAATATTGTCAAACATATTGCTCGATGCACAAAATTCAAAACTCACTATAACAGCGACAGATTTAGACTTAATATTTATTAATCAAATAAATAACGTCGAAGTCATAGAGGAAGGAAAAACAACCACTACGTCGTCTACTATGTATGATATTGTTAGAAAACTCTCATCTGGAAAAAAAATAAATTTAACTTTAACAGACAATAGCAAACTTCATTTAGAATCAGAAAAATCTATTTTTAATTTAAATTGTATGCCCGCTTCGGAATTTCCTTTAACAGATGAAAATTTTAATGAGAATGAATTTAGCCTTAAATCAAAAGACCTATTAAAGTTGCTAAATAAATGTAAATTTTCTGTGTCAAATGATGAGACCAGACATTATTTAAGTGGAATTTATTTTCATCAAACAGAGGTTGAGGATAAGAATTACTTAACTGCAGTATCAACTGATAGTCATCGTATGTCCATTTCTAAACTCAGATTAAATGAAAAAAAAATTTTTGAACCGATTATATTACCTAAAAAGACTATTTTTCAATTAAGTTCATTATTAGAAAATTATGATGGTGAAGTAAAAATTTCAAATATGAAATCTAAGATAAAATTTGAATTAAATAATAGTATTTTAATTTCTAAGTTAATAGATGGAAAATTTCCTAATTACATTCAAGTAATTCCAAAAAATAATCAAAAAAAATTAGAAATTGACCTTAAAATTTTTCAAAGTTCGGTGGATAGAGTAGCCTCAGTATCGCTTGATAAAAAAGATGGTGTAAAATTTAGCTTAAGTAAAGATAAACTAGATTTGTCTGTAAATAATACCAACAGCGGTGATGGAAAAGAATCCCTTGTAGTGAAATTTGATCATGATTTAGAAATTAGTTTTAATTCTAAATATCTTATAGATGTTGCTTCACAATTAGATGGAAATAATATTGAAATGTTTCTAAATGATTCAGGTTCACCTGCGCTAATCAAAGATCCTGGTGATTTCGATAGTATTTTTGTAGTTATGCCTATGAAAGGTTAATTTAGCAATTTAAGTTCAGAATATATAGTTTTCTCTAAAATCCCTAAAAATTCTTCCTTGGAATAATCAGGTTTGATAGGTTCCAAAATTGAAATTGTAATTGTTTTGTTAATATCTTTTTTTCCTTTTTTTGGCCAGACGTAACCAGAATTAATAGCAACCGGTTGGCATTTTATTTTCAATTCTTCATAAATCCTTGATGCACCTTTTTTAAATGGAGGTTGTTCGTGGGGTAATACTCGAGTTCCTTGAGGAAAAATTATTATTGGTCGATTTGTATTTGCAATTATTTTAGAAATATCTTCAAAAAAATTGATGTTTTCTTTCGATACCTTATTTCTTTTGATAGAAATTGATCCTATTTTTTTTAAGTACCAGCCAAAAATAGGTATCATAAGTAATTCTTTTTTTAAGATAAATACAGGAGAATTAAAAATCGTTTGTAGGAAAAAAGTTTCAAACATAGATTGATGAGAGGAAGCAATAAAAAATTTTTCATTTTTAATTAAATTTTCTTTGCCTTTGACAATGATTTTTGTGGACAAGAAAATTTTTAAACAAATAGCAGCCCAATAACCCATTAATTTCCCACCAAAAAGTGTAAATTTTTGCGGTAAGATTAACGTTGGCAAAAAAATAATTAAAATTAAAATTATTCCTGAAAAAAAGAAAATTGAAAATAGAAAATTTCTTATCATTAATTATCAAAAGCTAAATTATCTCATGGTGCTTTTGTCTTTTTTTAACTACTCTTATTTTAGATCCATTAATTAATATTTCTATAGGTTTAGGTCTAAGATTATAATTAGAACTGAGTGATATACCATATGCACCTACATCGCAAATTGCGATAAAATCTTTCTCTTTTAGTTCTTGAAAATTTTTTATGGATGTAAACTTATCAGTGCTTTCGCAAATTGGGCCAACAAATTCATAAATTTTTTTTGATTTTTTACCTCTTTTTAACAAAGGTAAGATGCGATGTACTGCACCATAAAGTGCGGGTCTCATTAAATCATTCATAGCAGCATCTAGAATAATAAAATTTTTTTTATAACTCTCTTTTATGTAAATTACTTTTGAAATTAAAACTCCTGTATTGCCGACTATTGATCTACCTGGCTCAAATATAATCTGAGATTTTTTATTCTTTAAAAATTTTTTAATTGCTGAATGATATTTTTTATAATTCAGTTTTTTATCATTATTGTATGGGATGCCCATACCTCCCCCAAGGTCAATAAAATCAAATTTATATTGAGTTTTTTTGATGACTTTATCTAATATTCTTAACATTTTTTCATAGGGTTTATGATCTAAAATTTGACTTCCAATATGAACACTTAAACATTTCAAATGAATATTTTTAGAATTCTTACAATATCTTACAAGTTCAAAAAACGTTTTATCATTAACTCCAAATTTATTATCTTTTTTACCTGTCGATATTTGGCTCAAAGTTTTCGCATCGGTATTTGGGTTTATTCTAATACCAATATTAACCCGTTTTTTTTTTATTTTAGCAATTTTATCAATTTCTATGATTTCACTTTTGGACTCTGAATTAATTAATAAAATATTTTTATCAATTGCAAAATTAATTTCTTTGGAAGTCTTACCAACTCCTGAAAAAACAATCTTCTTTGGACTAATTCCAGCCTTAAGAGCCAACATTAATTCACCCATTGATACAACATCAGCTCCAAGTCCAAATTTTTTTATTTCTTTTATTAAATTTAAGTTGGTATTAGATTTAATAGCAAAACAAATTAATGGTGAGATGGATTTAAAATTTTTTTTAAAATCATTTATATTTTCTCTAAGTTGTTTATACGAGTAACAATATGCAGGTGTTCCATATTTTTTAGCAATATTTTGCAGGATTGTATTTTCAATCTTAAGTTTACTATTTAAAAATCTCATTAAGCTTTATTTAGAAAGTAGCTTGGTATTTTTGAATTACTTTGAGATTCTTTATAGACTGGGTCTCCTTTTTTTCCACAAGCGATCAATGTAGAAAATACAATTATTGCTAAAATAATCTTTTTTTTCATTTTTTTCTTTTATATTTCAATATCATTTTTTTAATATTATCAAAAGATGTTCCACCATATGATTTCTTAGAATTTACAGAATTCTTTAAATCAAACACTTTTAATACATCATTTGATAGTTTTGGTTCAATTTTTTTAAGTTCAGCCAGCGTTAATTGATCGAGATTTTTTTTCTTTTTTTCAGCAAAGTTCACAATATTAGCAGTCACTTTGTATGCTTTTCTAAATGGCATTGAGTGATTTTTTACGAGATAATCTGCAAGATCAGTTGCAGTCAAATATCCTGTGTTAGCTAATTCTATCATTTGTTTTTTATTTGGTGTAAAATTTTTGAGAATCTCATCAAGTATTTTTAAACAATTTTGCAGTGTATCATTAGATTTAAAAACAATTTCCTTATCGTCTTGAAGATCTTTGTAGTAAGATAAAGGTAAACTTTTTAAAACTGTAAGCATAGAAAACAAATTACCATAAATAATTCCAGACTTTCCTCGTAAAAATTCTAGTAAATCTGGATTTTTTTTTTGTGGCATTATCGAAGAACCAGTTACAACTTTATCTGATAAATTTATTAACTTGAAAGCATCAGAGTTCCATATGATAAGTTCCTCAGCTATTCTAGAAATATGCATGGCACAGACTGAAATAGAGTAAAGAAAATCTAGCACAAAATCCCTGTCAGAAATTGTATCTATTGAGTTATTAGTTGGTTTTGTAAATCCAAGTTTTTTTGTAGTGTAATTTCTATCAATATTAAAAGAGGTTCCAGTTAAAGCAGCGACACCTAAAGGATTTTCATTTAAACTATCTAGATTATTTATGAATCTCTTTTTATCTCTTTTAAACATTTCAACATAAGCCATCAAATAGTGGCCAAATGAAACTGGCTGAGCATTTTTTAAATGAGTAAATCCAGGCATAAGAGTATATATATTTTTTTCTGCTGCTTTTATTACACTTTTAATAATAGTATCTAATAGAATATTAATTTCTTTGGTTGATGATTTCATCCAAATTTTTAAGTCTGTGATCACTTGATCATTTCTTGATCGTGCAGTGTGAATAAAACCCGCATCTTCACCAATTATTTCGAAAAGTCTTTTTTCAATATTTATATGAATATCCTCGTACTTTTTATTAAATACAAATTTTTTGTTCGTTATTTCTTTTTTGATTTTGTTTAAACCATAAACAATCTTATTCTTTATTTTAAAAGTGATAATTTTTTGTTTAAATAACATTTCGGCATGTGCAATTGATCCAATTATATCCTCTTTATATAGTCTCTTATCAACATCTATAGAACTTCCCACTTTTTGAAAAATTGATGAAGTGTTTTTTTTTATTCTATTACCCCATATTGCCTGGTTGTTTTTATTTTTCGACATGATAATTAATTATACCTATTTAACATGAGATTTTTAATATTATTTGCTTTTTTAATATCTAATTGTGTTGCAGCAGAAATCAAAGATATAAAAAATCTTGTTATCAATAAAGAGCTTAAAAAATATGATGGATTAACGTTTTTAGATGATCAGAGTAATGAAATTCAACTTGATCAATTTGAAGGCAATTTGGTTTTACTCAATTTTTGGGCAACTTGGTGTGCCCCATGTAAAGAGGAAATGCCATCTCTTGATCAATTGCAATCTCAAAAAAATTTAAATAATTTAAAAATATTTCCGATTAATGTTGGTCAGGATAATTTAGAAAAAGCCTCTAAATTTTTTAAGGATTTAGGTATAGATAATCTTAAGATATATTTCGACTCGCCAATTACCTTAGCGAAAAAGTTTGGACTAAGAGGAGTGCCCACCACAATTTTGATAAACAAGGATGGATATGAGTTTGCAAGAATTGTTGGGTCAATCGATTTTAAGGAAAAAAATTTTGTTGAATGGTTGGCTAGTTACAACTAATTTTTGAAAAAATATGCAAAACCAACCAAAGCAATTATTGCAATAAATTGAAGCAAAACTCTTAACTGCATTAATTTATTTGAATATTTTTTGCTGGTTTCACCACCTTTAAATAAAGTTCCGATACCAAGAATTAAAACAATCCCAACCGCCATTAACAAAATTATAGATAATATTTTAACTACTATTCCAGATAACATGAAGGTATTGTAGGGTGTTTTTAAAATAAAAAAACATAATTCACACACTATGACATTTTGCCTAGATTCAGTAATGGTCAAACCAGAGACTAATAAAAAGATTAAAAATGCTATCATCTTACTTCATGGTTATGGTGGTGATGGCAAGGATATTAGTATGCTCTCACTGAACTGGAAAAGACATTTACCTAATACTATTTTTATTTGTCCTAATGGTCATGAACCATGCAGTATAAACCCAAATGGATATCAGTGGTTTGATTTAAGCAAAGATGATCCAGAGTATATTTTGGATCAATCTATAAAGGCTGAAAAAAAGTTATCAAAATTTATTGATGAAATTAAAAATGAATTTAATTTTGAAAATAAACAAATTTGTTTATCTGGTTTTAGCCAAGGCTGCATGATGTCAATAAACTTAGGACTTACTTCTGAAGAACCTTTTAATTGTGTTGTGGGTTTTTCTGGAAAAATTATTGATGAAAAGGATTTGAAATTAAGAAAAAAAAACGCATCAAGTATTTTGCTAATTCATGGTGATTCTGATCAAGTTGTCTCACCAAATTTTATGTTAGAGGCAAAAGATTTTTTTATGAGAAATAATATAGACATTGAGACGCATCTCATAAAAAATTGTGACCATCATATTCCTGTAAATGCTTCAAGTATTGCATTGAATTATATCTTAAAAAAATTTAATAATTCCTAAATATTGAAAAAAATTTTTATTTAAGTTAAAATTTGATATGAATAATTTTATTGATCAAGATGTTTCACTAGAAAAATGTCCTGCACTAGTTTTAAATGCTGATTATAGACCATTGAGCTACTATCCTCTATCACTATGGTCATGGCAGGATACTGTTAAATCAGTTTTTTTAGATCGTGTAATTATAGTAAGTAATTACGATCGTGTAGTAAGAAGTCCTTCATTTAATATGCAATTGCCTAGTGTAATTGCTCTAAAAGATTATATTGTTCCTCAATCTAAACCAAGTTTTACAAGATTTAATGTTTTTCTGAGAGATAAATTTTCCTGCCAGTATTGTGGCAGCAACGAGGAATTAACTTTTGATCATTTATTGCCTAGATCAAAAGGTGGAGAAACTAATTGGGATAACGTCGTTACAGCATGTTCTGCTTGTAACGTTAAAAAAGGAGGCAAACTATTAAAGTTATCGGGCATGAAACTGGCCCAACATCCTTATCAACCTTCAACAGAAGATTTACATCGTAATGGAAAAAATTTTCCTCCAAATTATTTACATAAAAGCTGGATGGATTATTTATATTGGGATGTTGAATTAGAAGCTTAAGTTTTATACTTTTTCTGATATTCGTATTGCAATTTTTGAACCTGTTTTTATTATTTTATCCATAATTGAATAAATGCCTTTTTTGGTAGCTCCTTTTTCATAAGCAATATCCTTATGATGAAGCTCATCTTCTCTGAATTTTATAATTTTCTTTTTTAGATTTTTTTCTTCTGGACCAAGTTGATTTATTTGGTCTTGGTAATGTTTATCTATTACTTCTTCAACGGAGGCAGTACATAGCATAGCTGCTTTTTTCCCAAGAATAGTAGACCCAAAACCTAAACCTACACCTAGCAGATCCCACAATGGCAAAAATTTTGTCGGCTCAATATTTCTTTTTTTTATTTCGTTTTCAAAAAATTGACAATGTTCAACTTCATGTTCTTTCATATCCTCAATTGTTTTTTTTAAATTGTCATTTTTGACAATTGTATTTAAAGCTAATAACTGACCTTCATAAATTTTGACAGCACCCCTCTCGCCTGCATGGTCAACTCTAATAAATTCTTCAACTCTTCTATCAGTTTTTTTCATATTTAGTAAAAATTTTTGCTAGCGTTATAATAAATAATATACTTATTACAATATTAATAGTAGTTAGTGATAATCCTAAAATCCTAAATGTCACATCTTTACAGCTTATAGTCTTTTCACTTAGTTGATTTAGCAATTCCTCTTTACTTACATTTTCAGAAAAGTTTTTTACACCACAAACAGTTGATTCTTGAAAAATGCCTTGTTCTATGCCGAAATGATACAATGAAATAAAAAAAGAAAAAATAAAAGTTAGTATTAAAAGTAAAATAAAGAAATTTTCATTTTTCTTTATAATAAACATTAGAGATATCAAAATTATACTTAACCCATAAGGAATTCTCTCTATCAAACATAAATTACATGGTTGGTGGCCCAGAACATGCTCTATAAAATAAGCAGAAATTAAAGCTATTAGACTAAATAGAAAAATTATTCTCAAGTAAATTTCAGTTTTAAGATTAAACATGAGATTTAAAAATCAGATAAATTATTAAGCTAATAATAACAATTAATATTCCAATTATTGTAAACCATTTTGACCCATGCTTATCCATATATTCATTAAATAAATCACCGAACTTATAAGAAAGGTATGATACGATGAAAAATCTTAATCCTCGTGAAATTAAACTTATTAAAACAAAGATTAAAAAGTTAAATCCTATCAGGCCACTTGCAATTGTAAAAACTTTATATGGAAGAGGAGTAAAGCCAGCTAAAAAAAGCACTCCTAACCAAGCATAAAAACCATTACTATTAACTAAGTTTTCTTTAATTTTTGATAACTTGTCCTCATAACCATAAAAACTCATAATGTGTGCTCCAAATTCAAAAAAGAACGCACCAATTAAGTAACCAAACATACCACCCAAAACTGAAAAAATTGTAGTTATAAGAAAGATTTTAATAAAATCATTTTTTTTTGATATTACCATTGGAATTACCATTACATCTGGTGGAATAGGAAAAAATGAACTTTCAATAAAGGAGACTATTGCCAAATAATATTTAGAACTTTTATGAGCTGCTAAATCTAAACATTTTTTGTAAAGACTTTTAAACATTTTTTGGTTTTAATATAATTTTAGTTCTTATACTATTTAATAAATTATTAAATAACTAGGGCGAATGGCGGAACTGGTAGACGCGCACGACTCAAAATCGTGTTTCGCAAGAAGTGAGAGTTCGATTCTCTCTTCGCCCACCAAATTATGGAATTAAGTAAAATTAACAGTTTAGTAGAACTTTTTTTTACGAAGTATAAGGAGTTAAACTCTACTTCTAATAAGCCATTTTTAAAGTGGTTAAAGGATAATAAGAAAAATTTTCTTACTTGGAAACAAGTTGAAAGAAATATTCAAATTTTATCTGAATATTTAAGAAAAAATTTATCTAAAGGGGATAGGTGCATTTTATTATCTGAAAATCGACCTGAATGGCTTATTTCTGATATAGCCATAATGAACGCTGGTGGGGTAACAGTTCCTTTATTTACAACTTACTCTGAAAAAGATTATGAATATATCATTAATGATTGTAATCCAAAAATTTGTATTGTCTCAAATAATGCTCAATTACAAAAAATAAATAAATTCATTTCAGATAAAATAAAAGTTTTATCAATAGAAAATATAGATAAACAAATTGATAGTATAGAAAATATTTTTGAAAGATTTTCTAAAGAAAAAACTTTAGATCATTTAAGTTTTAACAAAAATATTGAAAGAAAAGATCTAGCTTGTATCATTTACACATCAGGAACAACTGGTAATCCTAAAGGTGTAATGCTGAGTCATGGGGGTATTTTATCTAATTGTGAGGGTGCACAAGAAATTTTGAATTCGCTTGTTAAAGATAGTGAACCTGTTTTTTTGACTTGGCTACCTTTATCTCATTCATATGAACATGCTGTTCAATTTGTACAAATCACATTAGGAGCAAAAATTTATTATGCTGAAAGTTTAGAAAAATTATTATCTAATATGTCAGTTGCTAAACCAACTATAATGACTGCTGTGCCAAGATTTTATCAAAATTTGTATAGCAAGATTTCGATTAATTTTTCAAAACAAACAGGTCTCAAGAAAAAATTAATATCCTCGACGATTTTGCTCGGAATAAAAAAACTAAATAATGAGAATATGAGCTTCAGAGAAAAAATACTAAATTATTTATGTGAAAAATTAGTAAGACAAAAAATCAAAAATCAGTTTGGGGGAAATTTAAAGGCTTTTGTTTCTGGTGGGGGAGCTTTAGATCAAAAAATTGGTGAATTTTTGAATTCTATCGGATTGCCAACTTTACAAGGTTATGGCCTAACAGAAGCATCCCCAGTAGTAAGTTGCAATATACCTGAAAAAATCAAGATTGATACAGTTGGACCTCCTTTTAAAACTAATGAGGTGAAGATTGCACAGGATGGTGAAATTCTGGTCAAAGGCGAAAATGTAATGCTTGGTTACTGGAACATGAAAAAAGAAACAGACGATATACTTAAAAATGGTTGGTTACACACAGGAGATATAGGTGAAATTACAAAAGAGGGAAATTTGAAAATTACTGACAGAAAAAAAGAAATTATTGTAAATTCTGGTGGTGATAACATTTCACCCTCGAAAATTGAAAATTTATTGTGTCTTGACGACAAAATTAAACAAAGTTTTGTTTATGGAGACAAAAAAACTTATTTAGTTGCTTTAATTGTAAGTGATAGTGAAAAAAATAAAAAAGAAATTGAATTATATATAGATGATCTAAATAAAAACTTATCTCTTGTTGAAAGAGTAAAAAAAATAAAATTAATTAATGAAGAATTTACAATTGAAAATGGAATGTTAACACCAACTTTAAAACTAAAAAGAAAAAAAATTTTAGAAAAATATAAAGAAGATTTAGAAAAACTTTATTAATTTTTTACAAAATATTTGATTATTAAGCGCATAAACACTAACTTTTTTACAATTTAAATTTTTTTTTAAAAAAAATTTTAATTTTAATTTTATTTTTGAAATTTTCTTTAAAAATTAAGATTTGACATAAGGCACATAAAAAAATAAAAATAGATTAATAGCGAATCAATTGATTCGTTTAACTTAAAAAAGGGAGCTAAAGATGCCTAAGAGAAGAAAAAAAGCAAAGAAGGCTAAGAAAAAAGCTAAGAAAAAAGCTAAAAAAAGAAGAAGAAGATAATTACTTAGTATTCTTTATTAAAAACGCTTCTCATAACGATTTACGTGTGAGAGGCGTTTTTTTTTATTCCTCTATATCTTCTTCATTTTCTGAAACAGCCTCTTCTTCAGGTAAATCTGATGAAGCTTGCTTTATTGGTGCTGCCTCTGGTTTAGGTTGAGTATTTAAGTTTCTTTTTAAAGCTTTATCTAATTTTTTTTGAGTATCCTCTAATGACAGATTTAGAATTATTTGAAATTCTGAAAGGATTCTTTCATATGCTTTTTCAAACAATTGTCTTTCACTATAAGATTGGTCAACCATCAAATCATCCCCCTTATTAAGGTCTCTTACTACTTCAGCTAACTCATAAATCTTACCTGATGAAATCTTTGCTTCATATTCCTGTGCTCTCCTACTCCACATAGATCTTTTTATTTTAGGCTTACTTTTTAATATTGAGATGCATTTATTTACCTGATTAATAGTAGCTAATGGTCTTAAGTGTAATTGTTTATTAACAGGCACCATTCCATTTGCTTTATCTTTTTCAAATTTTATAACGTAAGTTTCAACGTCTATTCCTCCAATATTTATTTTTTTGAATTCAGTAATTTGCCCAACACCATGTTTTGGGTATACGACGTAATCTTTGATTTTATATTCTCTTTTTTCTGTTTCTTGTTTTTTTACTTTTTTAATTTCTGGTTTAGCCTCATTATTTTTTGTAATTCTTAAACCATCACTTTTCTGTTCTGTAGTTTTGACTTCAGATTTTATAGATTTTTTTAAAGGTATTTTTTTAGTCTTAATTAATTTTTTTGGTAATTTATTTATCTTCTTTTTTACTTTTTTTAATTTAACAATCTTTTTGGTTTTTGCCTTTTTTTTTGATTTAGCAGCTTTACTTTTTTTAAAGGTTTTCTTTAAAATACTTTTCAAACTTATTTTGCTCATCTTTATATTTTTCGTGATCCGATGGAGGATCTTTCTTAACTGTTATATTTGGCCAGATTTCGGAATATTGTTTATTGATCTCTAGCCATTTTTCAGACCCCGGCTCTGTATCAGCTTTTATTGCATCAACAGGACACTCAGGCTCACAAACGCCACAATCTATACACTCATCAGGTTTAATTACAAGCATATTTTTTCCCTCATAGAAACAATCTACAGGGCAAACTTCAACACAATCCATTAACTTACATTTAATGCATTTGTCATTAACTATATATGTCATTATTGATTTTCTTTTTTAATTTTTTCTTTGATATCTCCCATGATCTTATTGTCAATATACAATAAGCCTGCAAGTCGTCTCATCAAATTAGTTTCAAACATATCTGCTTCTTTATTTGAGTAAATTATTCTCCAAAGGGTTTCTATAATTTCAATTTTTTTTTTATCATCCATATTTTTAACTTCCCTTGTAAAATCCAAAATTTGGTTAGAGTTTTCTTCTATTTCTTTACCTTCTTTTAAAATATTTTCTAAATTATCTTGGTCTGCACCTATTTTCAAAAGTGCCTTACTTATTATAACCTCTTCTTCTTTTGAGAAGTTCTCATCAATTTTTGCAGCATGAATCAATAATGCCGCAACTCTTGCTAAATCACTAGTTTTAGTATCTCCTTTTTTTTCTTTAAAAAACATTACTTACTGGTTTAAATTTAAATTTTTTAACACTTTAAAAGGACTTTCTTTAATGAATTTTTTATTTACTTTTTTTGAGCTTTTTCTTGGATTGTATTTAAAAAATATATCATTATTTTTTTCAAAAACTTTATAACCCATAATTTTTAAAAGCTTTTTAAAGTTGTCCTTATTACATCCAAGTAAATTCAACATTTCAGGAATTAACTTAATTTCATTCTTTTCTGTGTTTGAATTAATAATTTGAACAAATAATCTTTCTAAAATATCAATCCTTACGTAAAAATTGTCAAATTTCTCAAATCCACAAAGTAACATAAAATTTCTGTTTTTAATTTTGTCGTTTTCTAAAAAATTTAAACCAAACACAGGAGGTTTTAAATTAAAATATTTTTGATGATAATTTTTCCAAAGTAAAGTTCTTAAGGACACAGCCTCTGGTTTGATTAATTTGTGTAAAAATACATGATATCTTCCAAACTTTACTCCTTGATCTCTCAAAAATTTTCTCTCATTTTGTCCTAATATTTTTAGATAATCTGTAACTTGATTTCTTTGAAGAACTCCATTGTTCTCATACAATTGATATGCAAGAGCTTTAATTGATGAATTTTTTTCCTTAAGATTTCTCAAATCAATTAAACTGCTTAAAACATTTTGTATTTTATTTTTTAGCCATTTCACCAAATAATTATCTAATTTCTTTAATTGATCTGTTTCCAGAATATCATCAACTATAAGAACAATATTTGGATTTAAATAATCTCTACCTGGTTGCAATTTTGCTATTGGAGACTTTCTCCAATAAATTTTAAAATCCTCGTTTAGTTCTATTAAACCTGTCTCGATTATTGTATCTATTCTTTTTTGAAGTTCTGGACCAACTGTCTGTCTTGCTGCTTTTTTGAGCGATTTGACATCTGTTTCTAAAGCACCCTTTTTTAAATCTAGTTCTAATTTAAGTCCATTTATCTTTCCAATAAATTGATCATCAATCATTACTTCGTTATTTTCTAAAATTTTAGTATCAAATTCCATATCTTGCTTTAAGCCTCTTGCTAGGACACTTGCCCTTTTGTCAATAAAAGTTTTTGTAAGCTCCTCATGTAATCTATCTGATAACTTATCCTCTAAGTGTTTTGTTTTTTCTATCCAATAGTTTTGATTTTCTATCCAATTATTTTTATTTGAAACATATGACCAAGTTCTTACATTTGCAATTCTATTTGATAAAGAATCTACATTTCCATCTAATTTATCAAGTTTGACGAGTTGAAGTCGCATATAATCATCTGTAATTTTACCCTTTTCACTTGTTAAATATTTAAAAACATTTTCAATCACTTCATAGTGATTGCCATAGGTTTTTTTAACAAAATCTGGTATTTGGCAACATTCCCATAAAAGACTTAATTTATCTTTATCAAATTTAATATTTTCTAAATTTTTATCTCTTAAAAAAAATTTTAAGGCTTTTTCATCTTCGCACTCATGTATTTTTCTTAACCATCTTCTATTAGGCTTTTCCTCTAAAGACTTTAATAATTTAAAAGGACTCTCAAAGTTTAAATTTGAATTTCTCCAAAATAAAGATTGGATTTCCTCAAATTTATGATTTTCCAATAAATCTACTTCATCAGCATTTATTTCTTTGCACTCTCCTGTTATACCAAAATTTCCATTGTTCAAATATCTTCCTGCTCTACCAGCTATTTGGCCAATTTCTGCTAAATTTAGCTTTCTTAATTTTTTTCCATCAAATTTTTTTAAATTGGAAAAATAAACGTGATCAAGATCCATATTAATTCCCATACCAATAGCATCAGTTGCTACTAGAAAATCAACATCTCCGGATTGATACAGCTCTACTTGTGCATTCCTTGTCTTTGGGCTTAGAGATCCCATAACAATAGAAGCTCCTCCTTTTTGTCTTCTTATAAGTTCAGCAATGGCGTAAACTTCCTCTGCAGAAAATGCTATAATTGCAGTTTTTCTTTGAATTCTTGAAATTTTTTTATGACCAACATAAGAAAGTTTTGAAAGTCTAGTTCGATTTATAAATTCAATGTCATCATCAAGATTAGAAATAATTGGTCTTATAGTATTTGATCCCATTAACATTGTTAATTTTATTCCTCTTAAGTTCAATAATCTGTCTGTAAAAATATGACCTCGCTCATGGTCTGCGCACATTTGAATTTCATCCACACCTACAAAATCTAATTCTTTATCAATAGGCATAGATTCAACAGTACACAGATAATACTTTGCATTTGTAGGAATTATTTTTTCTTCACCAGTAATTAATGCAACTTTATCTAAACTTACCTTTTTAATTACCTTGTCGTAAACTTCTCTAGCTAACAATCTCAAAGGAAAACCTATCATTCCAGTGTCAAACGACAGCATAGTCTCAATAGCAAGATGAGTTTTACCTGTATTTGTTGGGCCAAGGACAGCTGTAATTTTATTTTTTGTCATTTCTATCTTTGGTATATCTTAATTTTTATCTACCAGATGTAGTTGTTGTTAAAGAACAAAAATAGACTAAAACATGACCGAATCGATGGATAAAAAGTTCTCATTTTTTTTTAAATAATAATTTAACTTAACATAATTAAATTAATTATAAAGATTATGTGCTGAATGCTTAGTCAGTTGTTTTGATTTTTAAAATTTTCCAAATTCCTGATGCTGACGTAATTATCTTGCCATTACAATTTAACTCACAAAATAAAAATACAAGAGTTTTTGTTTTTTTTAATATTTTAACTTTCCCGTAGATTTCATCATTAACTTTTGATGATCCAATAAACTTTATATCTAAAGAAATTGTTACGCAGGGTGAATTGTCAGCTGATCTATGTGCTGCTGTGCCGGCACCAGCATCTATCAGTGCAGACAAATAACCCCCATGAGTAATTCCTGCAGCATTTAAATGATTATTATTAATCGTTGATTTAAATTCGTATTCATTTTCAGAGATATTTCTAAATAAAAGGCCTCCGTTATGTTTCATAAAACCCGGTTTGAGACTGATTTGTTCAAATTGATTAGACATAATTTTTTATAATACAAAAGTTAAGATTAATATAATTACAAAAATAGAAACAAAAAAATATATTACTGACATTTGAAGAGATATTTTTTCTAACCATTTTAACATAATTTTCCTTTTTTATGGTGCGCCTGCTAGGAGTCGAACCCAGAACCTCCTGGTCCGTAGCCAAGCGCTCTATCCAATTGAGCTACAGGCGCATTTATAAATATATTTGTTTATAGTATATCAATATTTAGTGTATTTTAATTATAAGATAAAATTAAAATTTATGAACAACAAACCTGATGACGTGGTCATTTGTAGTGCAGTTAGGACTCCTATAGGCACTTATAAGGGATCATTAAAAGATTTGAAAGGAGATCAACTTGGTACTATCGTGATAAATGAGGTTTTGAAAAGAAGTAAAATATCTAATAATCAAATTGATGAAGTAATAATGGGCCAGGTTTTGACTGCTGCTGGAGGACAGAACCCCGCGAGACAAGCAGCAGTAAATGCTGGGATCCCTGTATCCAAACCTGCTTATTTAGTAAACCAAGTTTGTGGATCAGGACTAAGGGCCATTATTTCAGGTTATCAACAAATTAAATTAGGAGATGCAAATAATGTAATTTGTGGGGGTCAAGAGAATATGTCGATGACACCTTACTCTTATTTTTATTCAGAGAAAAAAGAAATTTCAAAAGATCAATTAATCAATACTATGATTCACGATGGTTTAACTGATGCTTTTAAAAATTACCACATGGGAGTTACAGCTGAAAATGTTGCAAAAAAGTTTAATATTTCTAGAAAACAACAAGATGAATTTGCTCTTAAATCCCAAAAAAAAACAGAATTTGCAATTAAAAATAATAAATTTGATGATGAAATAGTGCAGATAAATCACAAAGGTATTATTTTAAAAAATGATGAACACCCAAGAAAAGATTTAAAATTATCTGATTTAGAAAAATTAAAAACAGCTTTTAAAGATGGTGGGACTGTGACACCCGGAAACTCATCTGGTATAAATGATGGAGCAGCTGCTTTATTATTAACTACATTTAAGGAAGCTCAACAAAATTCACTTAAACCATTGGCCAAGATTATTTCCTGGGCATCTGTTGGTTTGGAACCGTCTTTAATGGGTCTTGGTCCTATAGAAGCTATCCGCCAAGCATCAAAAAAAGTAAATTGGAATTTAAATGAAATCGATTTATTTGAAATTAATGAGGCTTTTGCTGCTCAAGCTATAGCAGTTATCAGTGAATTGGGTATTGATGAAAACAAAGTTAATGTAAATGGTGGGGCTATTGCTTTAGGCCACCCAATAGGTGCATCTGGAGCAAGAATACTTGTGACACTTATACATGAAATGAAAAAACAGAATAAAGAAAGAGGTTGTGCCGCACTTTGTATAGGTGGCGGTATGGGAATTGCGCTATGTGTAGAAAAAATTTAGGAATTAATTTTTCCGTATTTTTCCTCTAACAAGATTTTTTGGATCCACACATTAGCATCTTTATATGTGTTGAATTTTGGTTGAATAAATATATTTAATAACTTTTTAATCATTATTTGAGTATTTCAATAAAGAGTGTCAAAAAATTGGATAGAATGTGTTAAAATTAAAGATTAAGTAAATTTTTTTTATGTATAAAACTTTTAAAAATGACTGAAAAATTGTTAGTTCCTGACATAGGTGATTTTGAGAACGTGGAAGTTATAGAACTTTTAGTAAAAGAGGGTCAAGATATTAAAAAAAATGATCCTGTTGTTACTATTGAAAGTGATAAATCGAGTGTTGAAATACCATCAATATTTTCTGGCAGAGTCGAGTCTGTAAATGTTAAAGTTGGAGATAAGGTTTCAAAGGGAGATCTATTAATAAATATTTCTTCAAATCAATCATTATCTCAAAAAGAAAGTGTTCCAAAAGAAACTGAAAATTTAATTCAAGAAGCTGAGAGTACTTTAATAAAACATCAGGACCAAAATATTCCACAAAAAATAATTGAGACCGAAAAACCAAAAATAATCCAAGTAGTTAAAGAAGGGGATATCGATCCACTAGAAACAAGTGAATGGCTAGAGTCTTTGTCAGCAGTAATAGAAAAAGACGGAAATCAGAGGGCACATTATTTAATTAAAGAACTTATTAACAAAGCTTATATGGAGGGTGCCAATATACCCTATACGCAAAATACTCCTTATATAAACACTATACCAGTTAACGAGGAAAAAAAATCTAATGGAGATCAAAACATAGAGAGAAGAATTAGATCTTTAATTAGATGGAATGCTGCCGCAATGGTAGTTAGAGCAAATAAAAAATTCCCAGAACTTGGAGGGCATATTGGAACTTTTGCATCTGCTGCAACCCTTTACGATGTTGGTATGAATCATTTTTGGAGAGCTAAAAATAATAAATTTGGTGGAGATTTAATTTATTTTCAAGGTCATAGCGCTCCAGGTATGTACGCTAGAGCTTATCTAGAAGGTAGACTTAACGAAAAACAATTAGATAGTTTTAGACAAGAAGTAAACCCTGGTGGTCTTTCCTCATATCCTCATCCTTGGCTAATGCCGAATTTTTGGCAATTTCCAACAGTGTCAATGGGATTAGGTCCAATGCTTGCAATTTATCAAGCAAGATTCATGAAGTACTTAATCAACAGAGGTCTCATCAAAGATGAAGGTAGAAAAGTTTGGGCATTTTTAGGTGATGGAGAAATGGATGAACCTGAATCTTTAGGCGCGATTGGTTTAGCTGCAAGAGAAAAATTAGATAACTTAATATTTGTTGTAAATTGTAATCTTCAAAGACTAGACGGACCAGTTCGAGGAAACGGAAAAATAATTCAGGAGTTAGAGGGAATTTTTAGAGGCGCAGGATGGAATGTTATAAAAGTTATTTGGGGCTCTTATTGGGATCCATTGCTTGCCAATGATAAAACAGGTCATTTAGTTAAAACAATGAATGAGACTGTCGATGGTGAGTATCAAGCAATGAAAGCAAGGGACGGTGCGTATGTGAGAGAAAAATTTTTTGGAAAATATTTAGAGACCAAAGAGTTGGTTTCCAGTCTTTCAGACAAAGATATTTGGCGATTAAACAGGGGTGGTCACGACCCTCATAAAGTTTTTGCAGCTTATGATAAAGCATCTAAAAATGTTGGAAGTCCTACAGTTGTAATTGCAAAAACTATTAAGGGTTATGGAATGGGCAAAAGTGGTGAGAGTGTAAATACAACTCACCAGACTAAAAAGTTAGATATCGACGACTTAATGTATTACAGAGATAGGTTTGATGTTCCATTAACAGATCAACAAGTTAAGAATATTGAATACTACAAGCCTGATCAAAATTCTCCAGAGATTAAATACATAAATGAAAGACGAATTCAATTGGGTGGTTTTATTCCTGAAAGAACAACTTACGCGAAACCTGTTAAAGCACCACCAAAAGATATTTTCGATAATATGAAAGTTTCTACAGGTGAAAAAGAAATGTCGACCACAATGGCATTGGTCAGAATGTTAACAAACCTTTTGAGAGATAAAAATGTTGCACCAAGACTGGTTCCAATCATACCTGATGAGGCTAGAACATTCGGAATGGAGGGTTTTTTCCAAAAAATAGGAATTTATGCTCATGAAGGTCAAAAATATGAGCCAGAAGATTCTGCTCAATTAAGTTCGTATAAAGAGGAAAAGAGTGGTCAAGTTTTAGAGGAAGGAATTAACGAGGCTGGAGCGATGTCATCTTGGATCGCTGCAGGAACTTCATATACAAACCATGATATAGAAATGATCCCAATTTATCTTTTTTACTCAATGTTTGGCTTTCAGAGAATTGGTGATTTTGCTTGGGCGGGTGCTGATAGCCAGTCCAGAGGGTTTTTGATCGGAGCAACCGCTGGAAGAACAACTCTTGCTGGGGAAGGTTTACAACATCAAGATGGTCATAGTCATTTGATGGCTTCAACTATTCCTAATTGTAGATCATACGATCCAACATTTCACTACGAGCTTGCAGTCATTTTTCGAGAAGGTTTAAGAAGAATGCATGAGAAAAAAGAGAATATTTTCTATTACATTACGACCATGAATGAAAATTATCCTCATCCAGAAATGCCAAAAGATAAATCATGTGAGGATGGTATTTTAAAAGGAATGTATAAAATAAAGGAGTTTAACAAGTATAAAAAAACTAAAATTCAATTTCTTGGATCTGGCACAATCTTAAGAGAAATGATAGCTGGTGCCGAAATATTACAGAATGAGTATCAAATCGATAGTGAGATTTGGAGTGTAACCAGCTTTAATGAATTAAGAAGGGATGGCCTTGAGGTAGAGAGATACAATCTTCTAAATCCTGATAAAGAGCCTAAAAAAAGCTATGTAGAAAAATGTTTGGGTAATACTGAAGGACCAATTTTAGCAGCTTCTGATTACATGAGAATGAATTCTGACCAGATTAGACCATACGTAAATAAAAGTTTTTATTCATTAGGAACGGATGGATTTGGTCGAAGTGATACAAGAAAGAAGTTAAGAAAATTTTTTGAAGTTGATAAGGAACATATCACAACATATGGTTTGAGTATTTTAGCTAAGGAACAGCTTATTGCATCAAAATATGCAAAAGAAGCAATCAAAAAGTATAAGATTGATATTGATAAACCTATGCCAACAAAATTATAGAATGCCCAAAAAAGATATAAAAGTTCCAAATATTGGTGAATTTAAAGATGTAGAGGTTATTGAAATTATAGTCAAAAAGGGTCAAGAGATTAAAAAAAATGATCCTTTAATAACAATTGAAAGTGATAAATCGAGTGTTGAAATACCCTCATTACATAATGGAATAGTTACAGAATTAAATTTAAATGTTGGGGATAAGGTTTCTGAGGGTGATAAAATATTAGAAATTGAATTAAAAAACAATCAAGTAGAAACTCAATTAAAAACTGAAGAAATAAAAACAATTAAAAAAGAAAATACTAAGGAAAAAAAAATAGAAATTAGAAGAGAAGTTGGATCAAAAAATGTCATCGTAAAAGATTTTTCTAAAAAAACTGCAGCCTCACCAAAAGTCAGAAAATTTGCAAGAGAACTTGGTGTTGATATTAGTAAAGTTGAAGGTAGTGAAAGACTAGGAAGAGTAACTGAAAGTGATGTAAAGTCATTTGTCGCAAATAAACCTAGAAGAAATTCTGAAAAAGAATTCAAAAAAGATGAAACGATAGAACTAGAATATCCTCACTCTGAATTTGGAAAAACAGAAATAAAGGATATTCCAAGAGTGAAGAGACTTTCGTCTAAATATCTTATGAATTCTTGGACCAATATTCCCCATGTGACCAATCATGATGAAGCAGATATAACTGAATTAGAGGAGTTTAGAACATCTCTTACAGATATTTACACTGGAGAAAAAAAAAAAATTACTCCTTTAGCTTTTATCGTCAAAGCATTAACCGCATCACTTAAAAAATTTCCAAATTTTAATTCATCTATAGATGAAATTGATAAAGGAAAAATGACCTTAAAAAAGTATTACCATATTGGAATAGCAGTAGATACGAAGCATGGACTTATGGTGCCAAAACTAAGAAATGCTGACAATAAGAATATTTCATTAATTGGCAACGAACTTAAAAAATTAAGTGATCAGTGCAGGAATCTTAAAATTGATAAAAAAGAATTATTTGGTGGTTCCATGACAATAACAAGTCTAGGAGGTATTGGCGGTTCTTTTTTTACACCTATAATTAATTATCCTGAAGTTGCAATTTTGGGAGTTGGCAAATCTCAAAAAAAACAAATTTTTATTGATGGAAAATTTATTACACGAACAATGTTACCTTTATCTTTATCATATGATCACAGAATAATTGATGGAGCTGAAGCAGCTCGATTTAACAACGATTTGAAAGACAATCTTGGAAAAAATTTTGCTTACAAATTAGCTGTGTAAAAATATGTCAAAAACTCTCTCATTATTTAGTGCACTATTATGCACTTTCATTTGGGGGACTACATTTATTGCACAAGATACAGGCATGGACGACATCGGCCCATTCA
>QCNQ01000016.1 GCA_003213155.1 Pelagibacteraceae bacterium AG-426-G02
ATTTCAGTTAAGGCAAAAATAAATGTTAACAAGGCACTTAAAGACAATTGGATTTCTAGTCAGGGCAATTTTATAAATCAGTTTGAAAAAAAATTAGCTAAATTTCATAATAGAAAATTTGCTTTAGTAACTTCTTCTTGCACTACAGCATTGCACTTATCTTTACTGAGCCTAAATTTAAAAAAGGGTGATGAGGTTATTTGTCCAGCACTTACATTTATAGCTCCTGCTAACATGGTTTTGCTTTCTAATCTCAAATTAAAATTAATTGATATTGATCCGACTACTTTAACAATTGATGTGAGCAAATTAAAAAAAATTGTTTCAAAAAAAACAAAAGCCTTAATTGTTGTTCACCAATTTGGTCATGCGGCACATATGAAAGAGATAATAGATCTTTGTAAAAAATATAATGTAAAAATTATAGAAGATAATGCTGAAAGCATTGGAGGTTACTATAAAAATAAGATTTTGGGAAGTATGGGAGATGTTTCAACCTTAAGTTTTTATGGGAATAAAATTATAACTACAGGTGAAGGAGGTGCCTTACTAACAAATTCAGAAAAAGTATATCAAACATGTAAAATTTTAAGAGATCATGGAATGTCAACTAAAAAAAGATATTATCATATAATGCAAGGGTTTAATTACAGAATGACGAATTTACAGGCTGCTATTGGTTGTTCTCAAATAGATGAAATTAAAAAAATTTTAAAAAAAAGATTAAATCAGCAAGTCTATTATTACAAAAAATTACAAAAGATAAAAGAGATAAAAACCAGAGAATTTGCAAAGTGGTGTCAACCTGTACATTGGTTGACTACGATAACACTTAATAAAAAAAATGCTAGAGATAGATTAATAAAATTTTTAAACAAAAGAGGTATTGATGCTAGACAAATGGTAAATCCAGTTTCTGACGCATTATATTTAAAAAAAAAATTTAATAAAAAGAATTTTCCAGTGAGCTACGAAATTTCAAGAAACTCAGTTCATTTACCTAGTAGTATAACTTTAAATAAAAAACAAATTGATTTTATTTGTGATGAAATTAATTTTTTTTTCATTAAAAAAAAAGTATGAAAAATATTTATATATTTGGGACCGGTACTCAAGCAAAAGTTTTATTTAGAATTATAGCTTCACAAAAACAATATATTTTTAAATATTTTGTATCTGATAAAATGAGTAAAAAAATTTTTCTTAATAAAAAGATAATTTCATTAAATCAATTTATGAAAATTAAAGAGAATACAAATATTTTTATAGCTATAGGAGAAAATTCAAAAAGAAGAAAAATTTTTAATTTACTTAAAAAAAAGAAAAAAAATAATTTTCCAAATATTTTTTACGAAAAAAATAAATTACTTAAAAATATAAAATTTGGTATCGGTAATTTAGTGATGCCTGGCTGTATTATTAATAATGATGTAAAAATAGAAAACTTTTGTATATTAAATACAGGGTCAATTATTGAGCATGACTGCAAAATAGGTTCATTTAATTCAATATCACCAGGAGCCGTTCTTTCAGGAAATTGTGAAACTAAAGAAGATGTGTTTATCGGCTCAAATGCAACATTGATACATGGTGTAAAAATAGGAAAAAAAGTAGTTATTGGAGCTGGGTCAGTTGTTATCAAAAATATAAGTGATAATAATAGAATAATTGGAAACCCAAGTCGAAAAATTAAACAAAAACTTAACTATCTTTAATTTTTTTTAAAAAACAAAATTATAATCTCTGTCAGTATTAAGTACCCATCAATCAAAGCATTTACTTTCTTTTTGCCTCCAAATCTTCTTCTTTCATAGGATGAAATCGATGAATAATTCATACTTTTTATTTTAGCTTTAACAGGTAATTCTATGCATATTCTATGATCAATTGATTTAATTTTTAGTTCTCTAAACGAATCCGTTTTTCCTAAAACGTAATTAAATAGAACATCAGTTAATTTAAGATCAAACAAAATATTACAAATTTTCGTAAAAATAAAATTACCAATAAATGTAATGATTGTATCATCATCACTACCAGAATTATTATCTTTATAACGACTTGAAAACACAAAGTCTAAATTTTCATCTACACATTTTTTTAATTTTTCCTGTAAATATTTTGAATCTGTAGAACCATCAGCCATTAAAATACAAAAGTACGAGGTATTACAACTTTCAATGCCTTCTATTATTGCTGATCCCACCCCTCTTTTTTTTTGATAATATATCTCAACATCAGGAAACTTTTTTGCCTCATCGATTGTATCTGTATCATTTTTGTCTACTATTACTTTTTTTTTAAAATTATAATTTACTAATTCACGCAACACCATTGGTAAAGACTCCTTTTCTTCTTTAGCAGGTATGACTAAAGTTAAATTTGATTGATGCATATAAAAAATTTTTGTGAATGATATAAGTTTATAATGATTTAAAATTAATTAATATATAGTATAAATTTTTAATGATTTCACTAAAAAATAAGACAATTTTAATTACAGGGTCAAATGGTTTTTTAGGATCTCATTTATTAAAAATATTAAAGAAAGAATATAAAAAAAAAATTAAATTAATTACACCTAATTCGAAAGAATGTGATTTAACAAATCCAAATAGTATTAAGAAGATTTTTCTAAAAAACAAAAAAGTAGACTTCGTAGTTCATCTAGCATCTGCTCATGGTGGTCTTTATTATAATATAAATAATCCAGCTAGTATTTATTATAAAAATATTTTAATGAATACTCATTTAATGCATTTAAGTATGATTTCGGGTGTAAAAAATATGCTTTGCGCGGGAACAGTAGACTCTTATCCAAAAAAAATACCAATTCCATGGAAAGAAAAAAATTACTGGGATGGGTTCCCAGAACCCACTAGTTCAGCATATGCTTTCTCAAAAAAAATGATGGTGGTTCAGGGAGAGGCATACAAAAAACAGTATAATTTTAACACAACACACTTGTTATTTATGAACCTTTATGGTCCAAGAGATAATTATAATTTAAAAGAGTCTCATGTTATTCCAGCAATTTTGCAAAAAATTAAATTAGCAAAGAAAAAAAAAAAAAATTTTATAACTCTTTTTGGTTCTGGCAATCAAGAAAGAGAATTTTTATTCATTGAAGATGCCGCAAAAGCGATAATTTTATCACTCAAAAATTATAAAATCAGTGATCCAATAAACATTGGAACAGGAAAAACTTATAAAATAAAAGTAGTAGCAGAAAAGATATTAAAAATACTAGAACTAAAAAATTTTAAGATTAAATGGGATCAAAAAAAGGAAACAGGAATTAAAATTAAAAAATTTAATATCAACCGTGCGAAAAAATTAATTGGATATAAGCCAACAACAAGTTTAGATGAGGGTTTGAAAAAAACAATAAAATGGTTTTTAAAGAAATAAAGAAAAAATTAAAAATTAGACTATTGATTATTTTTTTAATTTTTTTTGTAATTGTTATAATAAATTATAATTCATTATCTGGGTACGTTTATAAAAATTTAAATAATAATCAAAAAGCAATTGTTTTATCTATATTTAGCAATAAAAAAACTACACTAAAAATTTTTAATGATGAGAGGACGAAATTTTTACCAGAGACAGAGCAGTTGTTGTTGGATTTCAAAAAAATAAAGATTAAAAACTTTGAAAAAATAATTAAAACTGAAAATAATAGTAGTCAGTGGGTCCCATATAAAAAAAACCAATACAAGAGTTTTTATGTTGAAAAATATAAAGATAAAATCGTAATTATGGATACTAAAGGTAATTTTTATTACACTCAATTAAACAAAATAAATAGTGAAAACATTACCCTTAATAACATAAAAAAAAATGTTAGTGTATATAAAGCAAGAGATTTTTTAATACATGATGATACCATCTATTTAAGCGCAGTAACCAAAGAAAATGATTGTCAATTTATTAAAATTTATAAATCTAAAATAGATTTTGAAAATTTAGATTTGACTGAAGTATTTCAAAAAGAATTTTGTAATAAAGATTTGAATATACAAGCAGGAAGGATTGAAATTTTTGAAGATGTAAATTTAGATATGAAAATATTGCTTTCAACAAATACAGATGAGACTTTTAATCAATCAATGAAAAATTACTTATCTCTTGCGCAGAGAGATGATTCTTTTTTTGGAAAAATAATTTCTATAGATCCTCTGTCAGGAATTTATGAAATATACTCCAAAGGTCATAGAAATATTTTGGGTATATATTTTGATAATGTGTCAAAAGATATCTTAGCGAGCGAAAATGGTCCAAAGGGCGGTGACGAAATTAATTTAATTATTAAAGGTAAAAATTATGGATGGAATATTTCTTCATATGGTGAAAAATATTATGATAGTGACAATCTTATTGATTATAAAAAAAATCATAAAGATGCAGGATTTGAGGAACCAATTTATAGCTTTATAAGTGCAATGGCACCAACCGAAATAATTAAAATCCCAAAAGATAAGTTTTCTAAATATTGGGATGATAATTTAATTCTTGGTTCCTTAGTTGGAAGAAGTTTGTATAGAATAAAATTTCATTCAGATTTCAAAAGAATTTTGTTTATCGAAAAAATATATTTAGGAGAAAGAATTAGAGATTTATATTTTGACTCTGATGATAAAATGATACTAATGGCGTTAGAGGACTCAGGAAGCATAGGTATATTAAGAGTAAAGCGTGAAACTAAAAATAAAAATTAATAATAATCTTTTTTTATCATCTTTGTTTTATTCATCAATATTTGGTTTATTTTTTTTTATTCCATTAAAGATATTTGGTATTAACCATTTTGAAAATTACACTTATAATTTTTTTAATCTTGAAATTTTATTAGAAAATAAGTTTAATCCTTTTTTATTTTATTATGATCTGTTAGGCCCTGGAACAAAACTACCGATTGGGCATGGTTTTTATTATTTATTTCCTTTTTCTATTTTTATCGATTTTAAAAACTTGTTTTTTTTTACTACAGTTTTTTTTGGACTATTTTTACAAGTTTTTTATTTTCAAAAATTACTAAATTTATTTAAATTTGAACATAATTTTATAATTGTTTCATTATTTATTTTATCTATTTCTAATTTTTCATTTCTTTTTGATTTTGATTACCTGGATATGTTTATAAGTTTTTCTACTTTGCCAATATTTCTATATTATTCTATTCAATTAATAGAAAAAAAAAAAAATTATCATTTATTACTTTTGTTTGTGCTTCTAGCATACATACTTTTAAACAGCCATTTTGCATATAATTTTATTATCATTTTATTTTTGATAACTTTTTTTATTTTCAATAAATTTTTTTATATCTTTAAAAATTTTTTTTTTTACATATGTTTAATTATTTTTTTTCTAATTACTTCTGAATTTTTTTTTAATTTAACTAATGAGTTTATTAAATTTGATGAAATAAAAAGGCCACAGCAATGGTCTTTTGAATTTAAACATTTTTTATCAGGTTTTTATTTTTTTTTACTATTTTTAAATGACTATATTAAAGGAATATCATTTATTCCTAATAATAATTTTTCAACGAATCAAACTATATTTTTTCCATTTGCTGGTTTATTAATTTACATTTCAATTATAGAAATAATCATTCAAATTAGATTAAAAGAAACTAAAAATTTTTACTATTTAAACTATATTTTTTTATTCTTTTTATTTTTTTCATTTTTCGACTTTACCAAATATATTAAAATACTAAGTGGTCCTTATGTTTTAAGAGATATTTGTGTATTTTTATCTTTGTTTTTATTTTTATCTTTTATTAAGCGAATAAAATCTATTAAATTTAAAAATTTGATAATTTTTTTATCTGTTATTTTTTCATTAATTTTTTATTGGCAAAATCTTTCTTTAATTAAAAAAGAATCTTCATTTACTTATTTGAATCCCTTTAATAATTATATAAATGAACCATTTTATAATGAGTTAAAAAAGATAAAAAACATTAATTATCACAAGACTTACATAAGTCCTAAAATATATGATTATTTTAATCGACATAACAAGAGCCAATTAAAAAATTTTGAATTTTTTCAAAAATCAGAAATTTATCATTTAACTGATTTAAAAAAATTTAATATTTATCCATATAACTATAATTTTAAAAATGCACAAAAAAATAAATTGATAAAACCCACTTCTAAAATGTATAGTGAATTAGCACCTAAATTTGATGATGTTTCTAATGATTTTTTTCTAAATCTTTTTTTGATAAAAAATTTATTAATTTTAGAAAGTGAATTAGAAAATATCGATATAAATAAATTTAATGTGATATTTGGTATTAATACCTCTTACAACGAAAAAATTTATCTTTTAGAAAGAAAAAATACCTCAAGCATTTTATTTAACCAAAATAATAATGATAAATTTAAGCTTCAAAATTGTAATGAATTTGAAACTGTGTTTTGCTTGCTGAAAATTGAAGAATTATTTTATAACTCAAATTTTATAAATCTAAAAAGGCTTGGTCAAAATAAATATGAAATAATTAATAAATCTAGGAAAGATATTGTATATGTAATCCCATTTTTGTATGATAAAAATTGGAAAACGCAAAATTCTTCTATAATAAATTTAGAAAATTCTTTAATGTTGATTAATTTAAAGCCCAATAGCTCAAAAATTATTTATTATAAGGATAATACCCGATTAATATTAAAAACCATGTCTTTGTTTTGTTTTTTTATTGCTATATTTTTATTATTCTATTTAAAGAAAAATAACATTACATTAAAATAAACTTTTTATATTGTGAAAAAAAAATCCGCTTTAATATTTGGTGTTACAGGTCAAGACGGATCTTATTTAGCTGAATTTTTGATTAAAAAAGGTTATATGGTTCATGGGGTTAAAAGAAGATCTTCAAGCCCGAATACCGAGAGAATAGACCATATATTTGATAGTATAAATTTTAAAAATAAAGATTTCAATCTTTACTATGGTGATTTAGCTGATGGATCGAACATTTTTAAATTAATCAATTCTATTAAGCCAAGTGAGGTGTACAATTTAGCTGCACAAAGTCATGTAAAAATTTCTTTTGATATACCAGAATATACATCAGATATTACTGGTTTAGGAACATTAAGAATATTAGAATCAATAAGAGCCTCAGGTCTGAAAAAAACAAAATATTACCAAGCATCAAGCTCTGAAATGTTTGGAAAAGTTTTAAAAAAGAAATCAATAAATGAAATTACCCCTTTCCACCCAAGATCTATGTACGGAGTATCAAAAGTCTTTGCTTATCATACAACTGTTCATTATAGAGAAGCATATGGATTATATGCTAGCAATGGTATTTTATTTAATCACGAGTCTCCAAGAAGGGGTGCAAATTTTGTAACAAAAAAAATTGTTCAAGGATTAGTGAGAATAAAAAAAGGAAAACAAAAAAAACTATCATTAGGAAACTTATATGCAATAAGAGATTGGGGACATGCAAAAGATTATGTAGAGTCAATGTGGAAGATTTTGCAATACAAAAAGCCAGATGACTGGATAATCGCAACAAATAAAGAAAAAAGTGTCAAATCATTTATAAATTTAGTGGCTAAAAAATTAAAATTAAATTTAGAGTGG
Organism: Pelagibacteraceae bacterium AG-426-G02; assembly: GCA_003213155.1. Taxonomy (GTDB): domain Bacteria; phylum Pseudomonadota; class Alphaproteobacteria; order Pelagibacterales; family Pelagibacteraceae; genus Pelagibacter. The sequence goes on from QCNQ01000016.1 coordinate 7,615, forward strand.
AAGGGGCAAGGCATTAATGAGGTAGCAATTGATAAGAAAAATAACAAAATTGTTATCGACGTAAATAAAAAATTTTTTAGACCTACAGAAGTTGAATATCTTAAAGGAAATTACAAAAAAGCAAAGACTCTTTTAAAGTGGAAACCAAAACATAATATTGAGACTCTAATTGATGATATGATTAATTATGAGATCAAAAACTCATAGAGATGAATAAATATATATACCCTTTAGTAGACAATCCTTTTAGAAAGAAAGATTTAGATAAAGCTATCAAGGTAATCAAAACTAGAAGAATTACAATGTCAACAAATGTCAATGCTTTCGAAAAACAATTTTCAAAAAAGATTAATAATAAATACTCTACTATGACCAATTCAGGTTCATCTGCGAACCTTTTGGCATTTCAATGTTTAATTAATCCTTATAGAAAAAAAAGACTTAAAAGAGGTGATGAGGTTCTTATTCCCGCATTGTGTTGGTCAACTTCTTTGTGGCCTATAATACAATCAGGCCTAAAGCCTATTTTTGTAGATGTAGATATTAATAACTTGAATATAAACATAAATGATATGGAGAGAAAACTTACAAATAAAACAAAAGCGATAATGCTTGTACACGTATTAGGTAATTGCACAAATATGAAATTACTACTTAAACTAAAAAATAAATATAATTTAACACTTATTGAGGATACATGTGAGTCTTTAGGATCAAAATATAAAAATAACTTTCTCGGCACTTTTGGTGAATTTTCAACCTTTTCATTTTATACATCACATCAAATTTCCTCTGGAGAAGGTGGTATGATCAGTTGTAAATCTAAAGATGACTATGAAATAATTAAATCACTTAGATCTCACGGATGGTCAAGAGATTTGTCTATTCATGATAAAATAGCTAAACAAAATAAACATTTGGATGAAAAATTTATTTTTTATAATTCAGGGTATAATTTAAGACCAACTGAGATATCTGCTGTTATTGCTTCAAGTCAATTTAAAGATCTAAATAAATTTAAAAAAGAAAAAAATTTAGTTAGAGATCAGATTGTTAAAAAATTCAGAGATAATATTTTGATAAATAATTATCTCAAAATAACAAATGCCACTAAAAATTGTGATCCTTTTTGGTTTGGAATACCAATGATTTTATCTAAAAAAATCAATCGTAATAAATTTGTGAATTTAATTAATAAACAAGGCATTGAAACTAGACCAATAATCAGTGGAAATTTCACTAAGCAACCAGCAATAAAAAAATACTTAAAGACAATAAAATATAAACTTCCAAATGCCGATCTAATAAATGAAAATGGATTTTTTATTGGAATTCCGTTTAACAAAATGTCAAATAATTTATCAAATAAAATTTGCGATATTTTTGTTAAAAATCTGAAAATTTCAAAATTATGATTGGTATTACCCTAGGAAGACTTTCAAGAACTTTTAATAAAAATCATATTCAAATTGTACCTAAAAATATTGAGAAGGAATTTTTTCTTGCTAATAAAATTGGATATGATTTTATTGAGCTTCATAGTGATGAAAATAAAAGATGTAGTTTAAATTTAGATGAGAATAGATGTAAAAATATACAATTGTTTAAAAAAAAATATAATATTAAAACTCCAATTTTTACGTTGGCATATATTATCAATAAGCCTTTAACTTCTCCAAAAGTATTTCTGTATTTAAAAAATCAAATTATTTTTTTAAAAAAATTAAATGTAAAAAATGTAATATTACCTTTGTTTAATAAAAGTAATTATAACCAAACAAGTTTATATTTTAAAAAACTTAAAAATATTATTTTATTTATTCAAAAAAATAATATGAATGTGGTAATTGAAAGTAATTGTAATTATGAAGAATTTAAATCTATTCGAAAACTTTCATCTAAAAAGATTTTTTTTTGTTTTGATATTGGAAATAGAAACTCAGTAACTAAAAATTTACATAATGACTTAAAAAAATTTGAAAAGGATATGTTAATCTTACATATTAAAAATAAAAATAAATTTCAAAAGTCAGTAAAATTGTCAAAGGGATTAATTGATATTAAAAATTTGTTAAGAAAAAAAAATTTCAAAAAAATTTTTTTAACTTTTGAAAATATTAGGGAATATCCACTGTACCAGAAAAATTTATCTATTTTATCAAGTTATAAAAAAATTATTTTTAATTAGAGTAAAATTTATCTATTTTAAAACTTAGATTGATATACAGATTGTAAAAAAATTATTATTTTTTTTAAATATTTTTTATTTAAAATAGTGTTTGTTACTTTTCTTAAAATTAGATAAATCACTCTCTTAATTTTGTGTTGAAGTTTTTGTTTGAAATAATTTGATTTTTTTGAATAAGTTTTCCCATGACTATCTTTTAATTTCTGTAAATGAGATAAAATATTATTATTAAAATTTTCATATTCCCTTTTCGTTAATAGTGCATGAAGTTGAGGTTGTTTCTTCATTGGTTCGGATGATATTACATCCCAATTTTTATCATAAGGAAAGTCCCATATTGAATTTTTCCAATTTGAGGATTTAAAATGAGTGTATTTATTTAGATTAAAAAAAAAGCCATTTTTAGTTATATTTTTTTGAATAATATTAAAGTAATATTTTACCATCTGATAATCCATTTCCATTAATGATTTCGTATTAATGAAAAAATCAATTTTAATCTGATCATTTATTTTTAAATTTGGTGGTAAAATAAAAAAATCATTTTTATCTATACTTTCCTTACTTAAACAATTTTCTTTTAGATAATCTTTGTACAAGTAAAATCTATAATTAGGAAAAAAACTCATCAAATAATATGATTGCAATAAATTCGCTTGAGGAAGATCAATTAGAATAATTTTTACTTTGAAATTATTTTTAATTATTCTTGCTAAGTTACCATACCCAGCACCTATTTCACAAATAATAGAATTGTTTGATAATTTTTTTTCAAATTTTTTAAAATATTCTAAATGGCATAGTTCCCCATAATCGTAAAATAAATTTAAAATTTTATAGTTATGATTAGAATTTCCTATATTTTTTGATGCTAGATTCTTTATTAAAAAATCATCACTAAATTCATTCAGATAATCCTCAAGTTTGATTTTGTTTGTCATATTATGACTATCATCAAGACCTTTTGATAATCTCTGATCTTTCCTAAAATTGATAAGATTTTCATCCACTAAAAAATTATTTAAATTTTTTTCGTTAAAAAAGTTGTTCCAATGTTTTGATTTATGAATAAAATTTTTTTCATGATCAATTGCAGTTTTGAAGTTGTCTTTGAGAAAATTTAAATCCATGTTATAGATACTACCTATTTAAATAAATTTTCAAAGAAAAATGAATATTTTAATAATTGGTCTTGGATCTATAGGTCAAAGACATTTAAGAAATATCAAAAAGACTTATCCGACTGTAAATTTTTTTGCGTTAAAAAGAGTAAAAAAATCTCCAGCACTTAATTCACAAAATAAAATAATAAATAGAGACTTAATTGCTTACTACAAGATTAAAATTATAAATAATTTAAAAGTTGTATTAACTAAAAAAATTAAAATTGATATGGTGTTTATCTGTGGGCCTTCATCTCATCATTGTGATCAAATAATCTTATTTGCCAAAATGGGAATTTATACTTTTGTAGAAAAACCAATTTGTATTAATAAAAAACAATTAAAAAGATTAAAATTTTTTTTCAAAAAACATAATATAAAAAGAAATGTAATGGTGGGTTTTCAAAATAAATTTAATCCAATAATTAAATATTTGAAAAATGAGATTAAAAAAAGATACAAAGATATAATAAGAGTTAACTTTTTTAATGGAGAGTCTATTATAAAATTTCATGAGTATGAAAACTATAAGGTTAGTTATGCTGCAAAAAAAAAGTTAGGTGGTGGTGCTATTTTAACTCAAAAAATACATGAACTAGATAAAATGCAGTTTTTATTTGAGGGTGCGAAATTCAATAGATTAGTATCTTACTCAAATAAAGTCTCTAATTTAAAAGTTGATACAGAGGATTTATCTATTTCTTTATATAATATAAGAAAAAAAAATTTTAAATTCTTGAGCAAGATTGATGTTAATATCTTTCAACAACCAAAAAAAAATTATATTGAAATAATTTTCAAAAATGAGACCCTGAAAGCTGACTTATTATCAAATGTTGTTTATATTTATAATAATAAGACAACTAAAAAGAAAAAGTTCAATTTTAAGAGAAATGATGTATTTGTATCAGAGATAAAATACGCAATAAATTGTGCAAAAAAAGGTCAAATTTTTCAAAAAAAATATTCAATACAAAACTCTTTTTTATCACACACTTTAGCAATAGATTTAATTGAAAGATATTATTATGAAAAAAAAAAAAATTAGTTTAGTAACAGGAGGTGGAGGTATGCTGGGTTTACAGCATGCGTCTGCTTTACTTGAAATAGGATATGTGGTGGTTTTAGTTGATATAAATGATAGATCATTAAAAAAAAATTCTTTTAAATTAAAGAAAAAGTACCCGAATAAAATTTTTTTTTATAGAACCGATGTTTCAAAAGAAACAGAAGTTAAAACTTTGGCATCAAAGATAAAAAAAAGATTTAATAAGATAAATGTTTTAATTAACAATGCTGCTATAGACTATGTTCCAAATAGAAATTTGAAACAAAAAAACAAATTTTTAAATAGTTTTGAAAATTTTTCTCTTGAAAGATGGAATAAAGAATTATCCGTCGGCTTATCAGGAGTTTTTTTAATGTCAAAATATTTTGGTAAACTTATGAAAAAAAATGAGGCAAATGTTATAATTAATATTTCCTCAGATTTGTCTGTAATCGCACCAAATCAAAAACTTTATAACCATCTTAAATCTTTTAAACCAGTCACTTACTCGGTAATCAAATTTGGTGTGATAGGATTGACTAAATATCTAGCTTCTTATTGGGCAAAAAAAAATATTAGAGTAAATGCATTGTCTCCTGGTGGTGTTTTTAATTTTCAAGATAAAACTTTTGTGAAAAAATTAAGAAATGAAATTCCAATGGGAAGAATGGCAAAGGTTGATGAATACAAAGGATCAATAAAATTTCTGTGTAGCAATGATAGTAGTTATATGACTGGTCATAATTTAGTAGTTGATGGAGGCAGGACTATCCTATAATTATAATTTATGTCTACAAAAATTATCGCGGAGATTGGAATAAATCATAACGGAGATTTAGAATTAGCAAAAAAACTTATATCTGCAGCTTACAACTGTGGTGTTGATTTAGTTAAATTTCAAAAAAGAGATATAAATTTAGTTTATGACAAAGAAACATTAGACTCACCTAGAGAAAGCCCATGGGGGACCACCAACAGAGATCAAAAAAAAGGTCTTGAATTTGGTCAAAAGGAGTATGAAGAAATTGATAGATTTTGTAAAAATTTAAAAATTGAGTGGTTTGCATCAGCTTGGGATTTAAATAGCTTGAACTTTTTAAGTAAATTTCAACTTAATTATAATAAGATTGCATCAGCCATGATTGTTGATGAAGATTTTTTAGACAATGTTGCAAAACAAAAAAAATATACATTTATTAGTGTTGGTATGTCGACAATGAAACATGTGCAAAAAGCTGTAGATATCTTTAAATCAAATGATTGTAAATTTGAATTAATGCATTGTATATCAGCCTATCCATTTGATGATCATCAAGCTAACTTAAAAATGATTGAAGTTTTAAGGAAAAAATTTAATTGTAAAGTTGGATATAGTGGTCATGAAAAAGGAGGTGTTGCAATATCTTATGCAGCAGTTGCATTGGGAGCTTCATCACTTGAAAGACATTTCACATTAGATAGAGCGATGTATGGAAGTGACCAAGCAGCCTCAATAACACCAGAAGGTTTACTCAAATTAGTTAGCGGTATAAGAAAAATCGAGAAATCTTTATTGGGAAGTGAAGAAAAAAATATCTTAGAAATAGAAAAACCAGTGGCAAAGAAATTAAGGTCTCATTTAAAAAAATGGATTTAATTCAATCAATAAATTTTTTAACGAAAGAGTTAAATTTACTAAAAAAAAAAGAAAAAAAAATTTTAGAGATTGTTGATATTATAAAAAAAACAATTTTAAATAATAATAAAGTATATATTTGTGGAAATGGTGGTTCGGCTGCTGACTCCCAGCATTTCGCTACAGAATTTATTGTAAGATTAAGAGGTAATAAAAACAGAAAAAGTTATCCATTGATCTCTTTAGTTCAAGATGTTTCAACTGTTACTGCATGTGCAAACGATTATAGCTTTGAAAAAATTTTCTCAAGGAATTTACAAGCATTTGGGAAAGAGGGGGACTTATTAATTGTTTTATCAACCTCAGGTAAATCAAAAAATATTATTAAGGTCTTAAAAGAGGCAACAAAAATGAAGATTCGTAAGATTGGATTTTTTGGAAATAAAGGAGGATTTGCATCAAAATATTGTGATTTCGATATTTCAGTAAAAATGAGTAATACTGCACGAATTCAAGAATGTCAGAAATTTTTACTTCATTTTATACTTGAAAAAGTTGAGGATCACTTAATTAAGGTTAAATTTTAAAATTTTTTATTTTTATATAATGTTCTATCAATTTAAAATCATCTATCTCGTCCACATCATTTTTATAATCTTTTATTAAGTAAGGTATTACTTTATTACCAAACAAAGTTCCTTTTAATATATTTTTGCTTTTATAAATATCAACAACACAATTACAAACATAAGTTTTTGGAAATAATTGTCTATTTTTAAACCATTTATCCAAGGAAAAATCTTTCTTTGTTAAAGCTGATAATTTTCCATTTATAATTCTATTATACCTAAAAGCAGGATTTGAAAGTTCACTGACTGTTCTAAATGAAGTACACTTATCTTTTATTTTTTTAAAATATTTGATAGCTCTTTGAATAGTTATTTTTTTTCTTAGTGGCGTCGTTGGCCTAAAATGAATTATATATTTAGGTATTGGATGTCCTTTTCTTATAAAATCATTTAAAATTTCTTTGAAAACCGAAAGCTCAGATGCTTTGCTTGATGAATTTTTTTTTGATCTTTTATGTAAATAATCACAACCATATTTTTTTGCAATACTAAGATATTTATCAGAGTCAGAGGAAAATATTATTTTTTTGATTTCTTTAATTTTTTGAGATATTAGAATACTATAACCAATTAAATGCACTCCATTAATTTTTTTAATATTTTTATTTTTGAGCCCTCGAGATCCAGATCTAGCTGGTATGATTGCCCACATTTCATTTTTAAATCTCATAACAAGAATAATGTCTAACTATATTAAAAAAATTATCAATTATTTTTTAAATGCAAACTTTACTTTTAAATTACCACCCCAATCAGAAATTATAATTTATGATAGAAATAGATCAAACATAATCTACTCTTGTTTAAATACAAAAAAAAAAATAGATATTTTAGATGTTAGAGGAGAAAAATTTTATATTTTGATATTGTTATTTAATTTATTAAATCTCAAATTTTCACTTAGAAGTTATATTGAATCCTATATAAACTTTTCTAAACCAAACTTTGTAATTACTTTGAGAGATAATGACATAGGATTTTTTAAATTAAAACTGAAGCAAACAAAAAAAATCCTTGTTCAGCAATCTTGGAAAACGGAATATGATGATGAATTTTTAAGAAACTTAGCACAAAAAAAAAACTCTAAATATAAGATAGATTATATTTTCTGCTTTAATGAAAACATAAAAAAAAAATATAGTGAAATTATTGACGGAAATTTTTTTTTATTAGGATCTTTAAAATCAAATTGTTTTCTTAGGAAAAATTTTATTTCGAAAGAAAGAGATATTTCATTTATTTCAGGGGGTGACGGAAATAGATTGAAATTAACTCACCCAAAATTAATTGAAATCACAGAAAAAATACTGAGACATTTATCAAATTTTTGTGAAGAAAATAAAAGACTTTTATATGTTTATGGTAAAAGTAATTTTCCAGAAGATGAGAAAATATTTTACGATGAGATATTGGGTAGAAATAAATATACGTTTATTCCAAATCATATAATTGATCCAATTAGATTAATTGATAGCTCAAATATTATAATTAATTTTAATTCAACTTTAGGTTATGAGTCTTTTTCTAGAGGTAATAAAACAATTTTTTTAAATTTTAGACATCATTTACATGATAAAAGCCTAAAATTTGGATGGCCAAAAGAATTTCTAGATGAAGGTCCTTTTTGGACATCAAAAATAGATTACACAAGTGTATCTAAATTAATTGAGGAAGTTAGTAAAATGAGTGAGTCTAAATGGAAACTAATTGTAGACAAATATTCAACAGATTTAATAGTGACAGATTTTGATAATTCAAAGTTAAAAAAAATTATTAATTGTTAAATTAATATCAAATGAAATTATTTCCTTATTATCAACTACTACCCAATTATCTTAGAATTAAATTATTTGTAATTATTGCAATTATTTTTATCACTACTTTTGCTGAATTACTTAGTATTGCTCTTTTGATACCACTATTGACAATCATTTTTAAGGGTAGTTTAAATGTTGAATTTCTTAATATAAACGATTTATCTTTTGATTTTAATTCAATCGTTTTAATAATAATAATCGTTTATTTCCTTAAACTTCTTTTTTTAGTCTACTCTTATTATTATCAGCAAAATTTTCTAAGGTTATTTAAAAATACTATTTCAAAAAAACTTTTAAAATATTTTTTAAAGAAACCTTATTTATTCTTTATCAAAAATCATTCTACTAAGTTAATTCAAGATTTAAATGATATTAACCATATGACCAAATATTCTGCTTCTGAGCTAACTCTTATCTCTGAAATGTTAATTTTGTTAACTCTTTCAATCTTTCTGTTTGTTTATGATCCATACGTAACATTAATTGCCTTTTTATTTCTACTTCTAACAAGTGTGGTCATAAATTATTTTATTTTTAGAAAGAGTAAAATATTAGGAGCTGAAAGATTACTTAATGATAGAAGTAAGTTAAAAAACTTAAAGGAAGGTTTTGACGGGATAAAAGAAATCAAACTTTTTGGTTTAGAAAATTTTTTTTATAAAAAGTTTAAAAATATTATCGAATTTGGTTCAAGCTTAGAAATGAAACATCAATTTATATTATCTTTGCCAAGACAAATTATAGAATATTTATTAGTTTTGTTAATAATATTTGCAGTAATCTTTATTAATTTTCTTTCAAAAAATTTTTATGATTATATTCCATTATTAACTATTTTTATTGTTGCGTCTCTGAGAATTGCACCGTCGTTAATAAAAATTGTGAATGCCAGACAAAATATTGCTTTTAATTATGCAGTTATTCAAAATACAATTAAAAAAAATTTTTTAAAAGCAAAATTCAATGAAAAAAAATTATTTAAACCAAAAAAGAATAATTTTTATTTTAACAACAGTATCAACATTAAAAACGTAAATTTTGCATATAATGAAAAAGATAAAGAAATATTAAATAATATTAATATAAAGATTAAGAAAAATTCTTTACTTGGAATACATGGATCAAGTGGATCAGGAAAAACAACATTAATATCTTTAATAATGGGATTATTAGAACCAAGTAAAGGAGCTATATTTGTTGATGATATTAATATTAAATCCAATCTTAAATCATGGCAAAATTTGATTGCATATGTGCCTCAAAAAATTTTTTTAATAGATGATACAATTAAAAATAACATTGCACTAGGAGAGGATAATGAAAAAATAAATAAACAGAAGATAAAAAACTCAGCTCTTAAATCAGGATTGAATTTAGAAAAAATTTTTTCAAAAGGATCAAATACAATCGTCGGGGAGGGGGGGAATAGACTTTCTTCAGGTCAAATACAAAGAATTGGAATAGCAAGAGCTTTATATAAGAACTCTAAAGTTTTAATTTTAGATGAGTTTACCAGTTCACTAGATAAAAAAAATGAGCAAAAAATTATGAAAACGATTATTAATTTGAAAAAGACCCACACAATAATTTTGATTTCACACAATAAAAATTTGGTCAATCTTTGTGATAAAATAATTTCTATAAAGTCAAATAAGATTTCGATTTCAAAATGAGAAAGATATTTTTAAGTAAAAAACTGTCTATTGGTAAGGGAAAATTTATTCCTTTTTCTGATTGGTGCTTTGAAGATAAAGAAATTATAAAATCTATTAAAAGAAAAAAAAAAATTGAAACGTTCACAAAGCTGAACACAAATGAAAAAAAAAGATATTACAATTCAATAAAAAAATATTTAGGAATTATTTATCCCAAAATTTATAAAATTTTGAATAAGCATCATCAGACCAATTTAAATGCAAAATATTGGAAAATTGTTTTATATCCCTGGTTGAATTTGTATCTTACTTTTTTATATTTGAAATGGAAATTAGTTTATAAAAAAAAATTTAATAAAAAAGATGTTTTTACGTCATTTAACTTTAATGATGAAGACTTTATAATTAATGACCTTGGGAATTTTAAATTCGATGAGGATGAAACCTTATTTTATACAACAAAAGCTCTAGAGAGCAGAAATTCAAAAATAAAAAAAGTAAAGTCAAGGAAAATAAGTCGTAATGATGGGAGCAAAACAAATCTTGTTACTGATATTTTTTGGAAGATTTTTTTTTATTTAACCAAGTTTCTTTATAAAAATGAAAAATTATTTTTGATAAATTCCTCTATCAATAGAAAAGAAATAATTAAGATATATTTGAAAAAGATTCAATTTCCTTTTTTTTATAGGAGATTGTTTTATAAAAAAAATACTATTGATATCAATTTGAGAAAAAAAATATTTAATGATGTTTATAAAGGTAAAGATAATTTTTTAAGATTTTTCTTCCAAAATTTATATTTATTTACTCCAAAATCTTACATAGAGGACTTTAAAAGTATTAGAAAGTTAATTTACAAATATTATCCGATTGGTAAAAAATTTAAATTTTTTACGGCATTTAATTATAAAAAAGATGATTTATTTAAATATTGGGTTGCTGAAAATTCTTTAAAAGGCTCAAGTTATTTTATTTTTCAACATGGTGGTGGATTTGGAATTGATGAGATGATAAATGAAGAAGATTATATAAAAGAAATCTCAGATAAATTTTTAACTTGGGGATGGTCTGATCATAAAAAATGTCAAAAATTTTTTAATCTTAAATTGACAGAAAAAATAGTTAAAAAGCAAATATTTGTGCCTAAAAAAAATGGTAAAAAAAAAATTTTAATAATTTTTCATTATTTTGATAAAACATTATTTAGAATTACATCTCAACCAAATAATAATTATGAAAGATTAAAAAAGATTTATTCTATTATTCAACTTTGTAAAAATTTAGAGAATGATTTTGATATAACACTGAGATATAGATCTTATATAGACTCGAATTGGGACTCAAGTTTTAATAAGTCATTATTCTCAAAAAATATAAAATTTGATTATGGTATGACTCCTTTTGAAAAAAGTATTCACTTGTATGATCTAATTATTTCAGATGCCAATTCTACAACTTTTTTAGAAAGTTGTTATCATAACATTCCATCAATACTTTTGATTGACAAAAATGTTCAAAAAAATAGAGAAAGTTTTGAAATATTCAAAAAAAATTTTGTAAAAAATAATATTATTTTTTTTGATAATAGAAAAATGTTGAAATTTATAAAAAAAAAACAAGATTTTCATAAGTGGTGGAACACAGATCATTTGCAAATTTTAATCCAAGACTTTTGTAAAAATTATATTAATACAACTAAAAATTCTTATTCTGCAATCAAAAAGTTCTTATGAAAAATGAATATTTAAATTGGGAAAAATTAAATTACTATTATTTAGATTGGCTACAAAAAAATAA
>QCNQ01000017.1 GCA_003213155.1 Pelagibacteraceae bacterium AG-426-G02
TTGACAAAATACATTCCACATTTTGGTATCTAGAATAAATTTCGTCTTTTAATTTTTCATCATTTGAATTTTCAATAACAATAATTTTGATATTTTTTTCAATTGACTCTATACAACTAAAAATTTTATCCCTGCTATGAAATGAAGTTATTACAACAGTTAAATCGAAAGTTTTCATATCAGTTTAGTAATTTTGGTAGCGGGAAGTGGGATCGAACCACTGACCTCGGGCTTATGAGTCCCGCGCTCTAACCAACTGAGCTACCCCGCCTTGTGATGAGATTTATAATAGTTTAATAATTTGATTCAATATTTATAATTACACAAAAGTTATAAATTTATAGAAAATTTACTAATATTTTCTTAAAAAATGATTAGTCCAAATAAAATCAACCCTGTTGATGCAGCTGCTGAAAAATATAATTTTTTTCTGCTTTCATTTTTTTTATTTACTGCAATTCTATTAAGAAGAACGTTTATGTTGCTACTTTTTGATTGAGTTGATGGTGGATCTTTTTCAAGGTATCTAGCTATAAGCTTTTCCTTAACGTTAATACCTGAATTTTTCATAGCATTATTTAATCACGTAAAATTGATTTTTGCAAATTTGTTAGAAAGAAAGATAAATTCCAAAGGCTCCCACGCCAATTATCAGCAAAGATAAAATGAAAATATTTTTTTTGAGTTCCTTTGCCTCTGTTTCCTCTAGCTTTGACTTTAGAATATTTATATCAACTCTCTTCTTTAATGTTTTTAAAGGCTTTTCAGCAACATCAACATCATTTGGGGTCTCGATGCTAGTATGTGTCTCTGCAAAGCCTTTATTATTCATGAGAGGATTAGTACATCAAAATATCTGTCGAACAATTTTCCTGAAGTTCAATTTGGGTCACTATTAGATTGACATGTGTTCAATTTGGGTCAATATTCTCGAATTCAAATTTTATGAGTTTAGAACAAATCGATTTCAGTAAAACCTTAACCGACGATCAGGTTTATGAGAGTATAATGAATAACTATTCTGAATTAGCTAATGAATGGATATCACATCAGTGGAATTGGATGAACAATGTGTACTGGGCTTTTAATGATCACTACAAATATATGATTATAATTTCACTTATAGAAAAAACACTTCAATTTTATGATCAAATGAATATTCAGCAATCGTATGAAGAATATTATTCTAAATCATATGTTCAAATAGATAAGTTTAGTATTACTGAATTATGTGAGAAATTAGACCTACCAAAAGAAACGATAAGAAGAAAAGTTTTAGAACTTGAAAAAGAAGGTGTTATTAAAAGAGATAAAAAAAAAATTGTTATTGATAGTAAAGCATTTACTTTTGTCAAACCTCAAAATCAAATCAAACTTTCATCAAAATATATCTTATTAGTGGCTGAAGCTTTATATACAGATAAGCACTTTTCAAAAAAAGTTGATGTCAAGTTAATTGAAAGTTTAATCAAAAAAAAATTTACATTATGTTGGCGGTGGTTTTATCGTATGCAAATACCATTAATAATTGGGTATCACAAATTCATGCAAGATCTAAGTACGTTTCATGTTTGGGGAACTATTTGCATGAATCAATCATTGAACGTAACCAAAAATTTAAAGAATATAGAAACAAAAAAATTACCACTAGATCATGGTGCTGCGAGTAAAATACTGATTGATAATGTTGGCTCAACTTCAGGTATAAGCGCAATGTCTATTTCAGACATGACATTAATACCAAGAGCAACAGTAATAAGAAAATGCAAATACTTAATAAAAAATGATTTGATAAAACTTAATGAGAAAAAACAATATACTTTATCCTCATTCAATTTTAAGAAAATTTTACCTTACCAAACTGAAGCTTTTAAGTTTAAAGCTAAATTTATACGTAAAGTTCTAAATCTTCTTGTAATTTCATAAATCTTAAATAAATTATAAACGTTATACTATTATACAGAGGGGTCATGGAGATAGTGACAAAAATTGCACCTATCATACTCGCATTAATAATGTTGGGTTTAGGTTTGGGATTAAAGATTGATGATTTTACGAGAATATTAAAAACTCCAAAGGATTTTTTTGTAGGTTTTTTTTCTCAATTAATTATTCTTCCATTAGTTGCTTACTTATTAATTATTATTTTAAAAGTACCACCTGAAATAGCAATTGGAGTTATGATTATCGCTGCTGCACCAGGTGGAGTTACATCTAATATATTAACAAAATTTGCTAATGGAGATGTTGCTTTATCTATTTCTTTAACAGCTGTAATCAGTTTAATTTCTATTATTACCGTTCCTCTTATAATTTTTAAATCTGCTGATTTATTTGGAATTACCGATATTTCTCAAAATATTTCAATGACTGGTATAGCGCTAAAAATGTTTTTGGTTGTAACTGTTCCGGTAATCTTAGGGATGATTATAAGAAAATTTGCTGAAAATTTTGTAAATTCGAAAATTCAAATATTTGAAAAACTCAACATAATATTATTTGTTATTTTTTTTATAGCTGCATTTTATGAAGAAAGAGAAAGTTTTATAGATTTTCTAATGCAAGCAGGTTTCATTACTTTTATTCTAAATGTAACAATGATGATTGTGGCTTATTACCTTGGTAAAACTTTTGCCTCAGGAATAAAACAACAAAAATGTATTGCTTTAGAATGTGGATTACAAAATGGTACTTTAGCAATATTTGTTTCTACACAAATATTCGGTACAGATATAGTCTACATAACTCCAACAGCTGCATATGCTTTGATTATGTACATCACTGGTTTTATATTTGTTTTTCTTTTAAAAAATAAAGTTTAATTTGTCTTAAAATTGGTTTGTTTTATTGGTTTATCAATCAATTCAATTTCGTATTTCCTTTTCTCAACCTCGATAAATAATTTACTATCTCTCAATTTTTCATTGGAAAAATCGTTTTTGATGTAACCAAAAGTCAGATTTTTCTTAAAGTTAAAAGAGTAATTTCCTGAAGTTGATCTACCTATTATCTTATCTTCTAAATAAATAGGCTCATCGTGAAGTAATAATGGTTCTCCAGGTTTACTATCTTTTAATGTAAACATAGCAAATCTTGTTTTGATCTTCTCATTATTAATTTTTTCAAGAGCTGACTTACCAATAAAATCTACATTTTTTTTATTACTGATTGTAAAAGATAAACCTGCTTGATATTGATTTTCCTCAGGGGAAATGTCATGACCCCAATGAAGAAAACCACTTTCCATTCGCATAATATCCATTGCATGCATGCCGCAATTTGAAAGATTATAATCTTTTCCTTTTTCTATAATTAATTCATAAATTTTTTTGGCATCATTAGATTCAACGTAAAGTTCAAAACCTAATTCTCCAACATAAGACAATCTTTGAACCCAAATTTTAGTATCTGCGATTGAAATAAATTTTGCTGTTCCGAATTTGAAATTTTCATTATCAAAATTATCATTACTTAATGAACTTATAAGACTTCTACTCTTAGGCCCAAATAATCCAAAAACACAATAGTCATCAGTTACATCTATTAATTTAATATCTTTATTTAAATGTTTTTTGATGTGGTGCTTGTCTCTTTCTCTTGTCGCCGCAGAACTAATTATTCTAAAATGGTTTTCATCTATCGCCACTATAGTTAAATCAGTCTCAATACCTCCATCTGAATTTAACATATGAGTATAGGTACATTTACCAACATCTTTCTTAATATTTGCAGTACAAATTCTTTGCAATTCTTGATGGGCTTTATCAGATTTAATTTCAAATTTTGAAAAAGGAGTCAGATCAAATAAACCAATATTTTTTAATGTATTATTTGTTTCATACTCAGCTGAGGGATACCAACTTTGATAGTTATAGCTATATTCATATTCCGCTTTTTCACCATCAAGCGCAAACCACATCGGTCTTTCATATCCTCCTGAAACACCAAAACAGGCTCCAAAACTTTTCAAATTATCATGATGTGGAAGTTTTTTTATATCTCTAGAAGTTTTGTGTTGTTTGAAGGGCCAGTGCATTCCATATAAATCTCCTAGTGACTCTGTAATTCTTTTTTTGATAAAACCTAGTTCCGAGTGAAACTTTTGAAATCTTTTTATGTCATAACTAAAAATATCCTCATTAATATGACCAGTCATCAACCACTCCGCTGTAACCTTACCAACACCACCGCCACTGCCAATTCCAATACTATTTAACCCACAACATACAAAAAAATTCTTAACCTCAGGTACTTCTCCTAATAAAGTGTTGGTATCAGGAGTAAAAGACTCCGGGCCTGAAAAAAATTTTCTAATTCCAGCAGTTTCTAAAATTGGAAATCTTTTGATTGCTGAAGCTAAATAAGGTTCAAAATGTTCAAAATTTTCTTGAAACTCACCAAATGAGAAATCTTCTGGAACTTTATTAGTTTTATTCCAAGCAGGAATTGAATTTCCTTCAAAAATTCCAACGAGTATTTTTCCTGCATCTTCTTTTATATATGTTCGATTATCAAAATCTCTTACCACTGGTAAAGTTTTTGATAAATTTTCAATTGGTTCAGTGATTATGTAAAAATGTTCTGCTGGATATAATGGAATACTTACACCAGCTTTTTCTCCTATTTGCCTCGACCACATGCCTGAAGCTAAAACAATATATTCACATTCAATTTTTTGGCCTTTGACTTTAACTCCAGAAATTTTTCCATCTTTCGTTAAAATTTCCTCAACTGGTGATTTCTCAAAAATTTGTGCCCCTTCCAATCTTGCTGCTTTAGCTAACATATGAGTAACACCTGAAGGATCTGCAGCACCATCGCCTGGCATTAAAATTCCTCCTATGACATCATTTGTGTTGATTATGGGATAATCTTTTTTAATTTGATCTTTATCTAAAATTCTTACGTCAACATCATAAAGTTGTGCTGTTGTTGCTTGTCTTTGAAGTTCTTGCCATCTTCCTTTATGTTGAGCAATTGAAAGGGCCCCGTTTAATCTTAACCCTGCAGAATGATCAACTTTTTTTTCAAGCTCTTTATATAAATCTAAAGTATATTTTCTAATTTTTGTAACTGCTGCAGTTGGACCTAATTGACTTACTAAGCCTGCTGCATGCCAAGTTGTTCCCGAGGTTAATTGATCTCTCTCTAAAAGGATCGTGTCTTTCCAACCAAATTTAGCTAAATGATAAGCAACAGAGCAGCCTACTACCCCACCTCCTATCACAACAACTTTTGTGCTACTTGGAAGTTTTTTTTCCATTTAATTAGTTATTGATTGCATCTCCTGGGTTAACATATTCATGTCCAAAAACATCTGCAACCGCTTTATAAGTCACATGACCCTTGTGAACATTTAGTCCCGCTAGAAAGTTTTTGTCCTCTCCAAGAGCTTTTTGATAACCTTTGTTTGCTAATTTTACCAAATACGGAAGTGTTGCTTTATTTAATGCTATAGTTGAAGTTCTTGGAACTCCACCTGGCATATTGGCTACACAATAATGGACAACATTATCTACTATAAAAGTTGGATCATTAAAAGTTGTTGGTTTACTTGTTTCCACACATCCACCTTGATCTATTGCAACATCAACAATTACAGAACCTCTTTTCATTAATTTAAGCATATCTTTGGTAACTAATTTTGGTGCCTCTGCTCCAGGTATTAAAACTCCACCCACTATTAAGTCCGCCTCGGCTACTAACTTTTTTAAATCTATTTTATCACTTTGTTCTGGAATGATTTTATCTCCAAACATTTCAACTAATTGTTTTAATCTTGCTTCTGATTTATCGACAACGTGTACTTTTGCCTTCATACCGGTTGCTATAGTTGCAGCATTTTCACCTACAACCCCTCCACCTAAAATTAAAACATTTGCTGGTTCACCACCTGGAGCTCCTCCTAATAATACTCCTCTACCTTTTTGGTTTTTTTCTAAACAATGTGCTCCTGCTTGAACTGACATACGTCCAGCTACAGCACTCATAGGTGCTAACAAAGGAAGTCGTCCATTGTCATCTGTAATAGTTTCGTAAGCAATATTAATACTTTTTGATTTTACCAAACCCTCTGTTAATTCTTTTGCGGCAGCTAGATGTAAATAGGTATAAACAATTTGATTTTCTCTAATCATTTCAACCTCAACTTTTTGAGGCTCTTTAACTTTAACAATTATTTCAGCATCATTAAAAATATCAGCAGCTTTTTCTATAATTCTTGCGCCGGCATTTTTGTACTGATCATTATCAAAACCTGCTTCAAAACCTCCATTATTTTCAATTAAAACTTCGTGACCCTCTGAAACTAAAGTTTTAACACTATCAGGTGTCAGGCCAATTCTATTTTCTTGAGGTTTTATTTCTTTAGGTACGCCAATTCTCATTAACGAAATTTAATTCTTTTTACTCTTTGCGTAATTAGTAATTCCAGTTCTTAATTTTTCTATGATTTCATCAATGTGTTTTTTTTCACAAATAAACATTGGTGCAATAATTAAACAATCACCAGTCGCTTTGAAATTTACTCCTGCATCGTAACAATGTTTGAAAGTAGCTAAACCTGCTTTACCAGGTCTGGCATCAGTTTTAATATCTATTCCACCCATCATTCCATAACCTCTTATGTTGTCTACTACATCAATATCTTTAAGAGAAAATAGACCTTCTTGGAAATAAGGAGCAAGTTCTTTTGCTCTATTAAAAATATCTTCTTTTTCAAAAATATCTTGAACAGCTAATGCTGCAGCCACTGATACAGGAATTCCTGAATATGTATAACCATGAAATAATTCTATTGCACCTTTTGGAGAATTATCCATCACTGCATCATAAATTTCCTCTTTACATGCAACTACACCAAAAGGAACTATTCCATTGGTTGTTGCTTTTGCCATTGTCATTATGTCAGGTGTTACACCAAATTCTTGAGCTCCAAAAGCTGAACCAGTTCTTCCCCATCCCGTAATAACTTCATCAAAAATTAAAAGTATTTTATGTTTGTCACAAAGTTCTCTTAGTCTTTGTAAATATCCAACTGGTGGTACTAATGTTCCTGTTGAACCTGCAATTGGTTCTACAATACAGGCTGCAATATTTTCAGAACCAAAATTATTACAAATTCTCTCTAGATCATTTGCAATCTCAGCTCCTGTTTCAGGTTGACCTGAAATAAATTTATGTTCATCTAAATGTGTATGTCTCATATGAACAACACCTGGCATCAATACACTTGCATACGCTTTAACGTTATTGATCATACCACCTACTGATGTGGCTCCGATATTCATTCCATGATAAGCACGTTCTCTTCCAACAAATCTAAATCTTTGCCCCTCGCCTCTTGCTTTGTGGTAAGCAATACTAATCTTAATTGCAGTTTCTACTGCAGTTGATCCACATATCGTATAAAAAATTTTGTTTAAATTTCCGGGTGTGTGTTTTGAAATTCTTGTTGCTAATTCAAATGAACCACCAAAACCTTGTTGAAACGGCTGACAATAATCCAGAGTATTCAATTGATTAGTTATTGCCTCGATAATTTCTTTTCTTCCATGTCCTAAAGGATTACAAAATAATCCTGAACTTGCATCAATTTGTGTTTTGCCATGATGATTTTTTAAATAAACACCTTTTGCCTCAACAATTAATTTTGGATTTTCTTTAAAATCCTTATTAGATGTAAATGGCATCCAATGTTCATTAAGTGAATTAGGTACTGATGTTCTTTTTTCTGAGCTCATAATTAAATTTTAAAATACTTAATAAATGAATCCTTAGACTAATTAACTTAAATTAACCACCAAAATAATGTCACAACTTAAAGTTGTGTAACTATAATGATCATTTTTTTGTTTTACATATAGGTGAAATTAATCTTAAAATTGAAACATATAAATAAACAAGGAAGAGGCATAAATGAAAAAAATAATAAGTTTTATTCTTGGATGTTTTGTAGCTCTTAATCTTTCAATATCTGTTGCTAATTCAGCGGCAAATGAAGTTAGAGTTGCTTACTTCTTAGAGTGGCCAAGTCCAAATCTAGAGGACATGATGAAGAAAAACTTCGCAAAAGCTCTAGGTGTTCCAGTAAAGTGGACTAACTTTACTAATGGTGGTGCTATGACTGACGCGATGTTAGCAGGAGATATTGATATTTCTTATTCTCAAGGCTTAGTTCCATTCATTAACGCTGTAAAATCTAAAGCACCTATCAAATTAGTTGATATTGCTATGGAATACGGAATGGGAGGAACAACTTGTGTTACATCTAATGCATCTGGAATTACAAAAGCCAACGCAACTGAATTAGAAGGTAAAAAAGTTGCTGTTCCACTTGGAACGATGGCGGAATATGTTTTTGATGAGAGTATGAAAGTTGTTGGAGCGGATAGAAAAAAAATGGATATCATACAAATGGACCCTGAAGAAGGTGCTGCTGCTTTAGTAAGCGGTGATGTTGTAATGGCATGTTTATTTGGTGGTAATTCTATTAAAGCTGCTACTGCAGTTGGATCTAGATTACTAACAGTTCAAGAAGCTAGAGACGCAGGTATCCTAGGGATTGATATTACTTCTGTAACTACAAAGTTTATGAAGGAAAATCCAGGAATGTTAAGAACTTTCATCGAAGTAACTCATGAAGCGAATGCAAGATATAGAGCAGGCAAAAGCGATATGAATGCAATGTCAAAAGCTTCAGAAATGAAAATTCCTGACATGAAAGAAACTTTAAGTGGTTTCAAATTTCTAACTCCAGAGGAAACAAAAAGTTCTATGGAAAGTGGAAATCTTGATGCATTTCTAAAAGGAATGGGTACACCAAGAGGAAACGTAGATACAAGTTTCTTACCTTTATAATTTAAAGGTAATTAAAATTTAAATAGGCGCCAATTTTTTAATAAATTGGTGCCTATTTTTTTACTATAAATTCTAATATAAAGTGGACAAATGAGTGATCTAGTTTCTCAAAATCTTAATATGATTTTTAAAACTCCAAAAGGAGAAACTGTTCACGCTTTAAAAGATTTAAATTTTACTCTTAAAAAAGGAGAACTGTTAACAGTCCTTGGGCCATCAGGTTGTGGAAAAACAACTTTATTAAATATTACCGCAGGATTTATTAGACCAACTTCCGGAAGTATTACTTTAAATAGTAAAGAGATTGATGGACCCGGTGTAGAGAGAGGAATGGTTTTCCAGCAAGGTGCCTTGTTTGAATGGTTAACAGTTGCTGAGAATGTCAACTTTGGATTAAGAATGAAAAAAAAAGATCCAATTGAAACTCAAAAAAAAGTTGATGAATGGTTAGAAATCGTTGGCTTAAAAGGTTTTGGTAATACCCCAACCTATCAACTTTCAGGAGGTATGCAGCAAAGAGTTGCTCTTGCAAGATGTTTAATCAATGATCCCGATCTAATTTTAATGGATGAACCTTTAGGAGCTCTTGATGCGTTAACAAGAGAAAAAATGCAGTCTCTTGTTTTAAAAATTTGGAAAGAGACAGGGAAAACAATTATTTTAATTACCCACTCAGTTGAAGAAGCTCTTTTACTTGGTGAGAGATTATATGTGATGGCACCTCGACCTGGGCGAATTCATAAAGAATACAATCTTCCATTTGCTTCAATGGGACTGAAAGAAGATCTAAGAGAGATTAAAAAGAACAAAGATTTTTCTGCAAAACGTGAGGAAATATTAGAGATGATTTGGAATATGGAAGAGGAAATTATGGGGAAAGATAATTAAATGTTAACTCAAATCGTCACCTTTTTAATTTTTTTTGCAGTTATTGGCTGTATTCTCTATGGAAGAAGATTAATCAAAACTGAAAAAGTTGATGCTGTTTTTGGAAATCCTGAAAGAGCAAGAGGTGGTACTCACTGGATTATAGTCGGAAGTAGCTTTCTATTATTGGTATGGCTTTACTATTCTTGGGATATTGCCAAAGGTTTCTACCCAAAATCGGCTAATGAACTTTGCCAAGTAGCAAAAGTTAACGATTCTTTATTGGGTTTGAAATATCAATTTCCAATAGAGGAAAGAGAATTTAAAAGTACTGCACAAATTAAGAAAGAAAATAAAAATCTTAAAGCAACTTTAAATGAAATTAAGTTTTCCGAAGATCTAAACTTGCAACAAAAAACAGAGCTCACTGAGTTTATTAACAAAACTATTCAACTAATTCCTTTATTAACCAATGAAGATTTAATTGAAAATGAGACAAAATTTAAAATAGATGACATTACTGGTAAAATTAACTTATTAACTGAAAATTTTAAAAAACCTGAATATCCTTTTGAAACAGAACAAGAAGCCAATGAAAGACTTAAAGCAGTAAGTGAGCAAGGAGATTGGGGAATTATAAAAGTTCAATCAGGTACTGGCTCTATAG
This sequence comes from Pelagibacteraceae bacterium AG-426-G02, assembly GCA_003213155.1. GTDB lineage: Bacteria > Pseudomonadota > Alphaproteobacteria > Pelagibacterales > Pelagibacteraceae > Pelagibacter. The sequence continues at coordinate 10,394 of QCNQ01000017.1, forward strand.
AAAATACTATCGAGGTACCTTTAGTTCCGGAAACTAAAAGAGGTTTAAAATTTGATGCTGCAGCAAAAGAATTACAAATTATTAGTGATGAATTCTTTAAGTTAAGAAATCATAATCCACAATTTAAAGATAAAATAAAAGAACTCAAAGATGAGATCAAAGCTTATCGAAAAAATTTAGATGATACTCAAGAAGTAGCTTCGACTTACGCCAAAGATATTGTTAAAATTGCACGACGAATAGAATTTGCAAGTATATATCCACCAAATGCATTAAATGAAATGCAAAATGCAATTATCAATTTTGATGTTGCCCAAAAAGAAGCTCAAGGGGGATTAAGATTTGTCGATATATTTTTATTCCCAGCTGGTACTATTGTTGCAAGTGGGCCAAGCTGTTCGGAACAAGGATCTGGTAGATGGTTACCTAAGCCTTCAGATACATTTGATAAATTTATGCTTATGCTTAAACCGAGTGTAGGTTATAAAGAAATTCCTCTCCTATGGATAGAACTGGTTGATGTTAGTAAAATGATTGGTTTTATTTTACCAGATTGGATTGCTGATATTCTGCCTGGTGAATACCCAGTTCACACTCAAGATGGAATTGTTAAACAAAATTTTAAAGGCCAAGTTTTAAAACTTGTTACAGGAGACTTTAAGTTATTTAAAGTGCCTGTGCCTTATGGTCATATTTGGGATTCTTTTTTAAGAGTATTTTTAGGATTAGTATTTGGAATATTAATTGGTGTGCCGCTTGGATTATTTATGGGATTAAATAGATTTGCCAAAGGTTTCTTTGATCCATTAATTGAGCTTTATAGACCAGTTCCCCCTCTGGCTTGGGCTCCTTTAATCATTTCAGTTTTAGGAATTGATAATACTGGAAAAGTTTTCTTGTTATTTATGGTCTCATTATCAATCATGATTATTTCTGCAAGAGCTGGTGCCTCTGGCACCCAGTTGTCAAAAATTCACGCAGCCCACTCACTTGGTGCATCTAAAAAACAAATTTTAAGGTATGTAATTTTTCCAAATTCTTTACCAGAAATACTTACAGGCATAAGAGTTGCTGTCGGTATGTGTTGGGGAACTTTAGTTGCAGCTGAGTTTTTAGCTGGAACAACAGGTATAGGATTTGTTGAAAACGTTGCTAAGAAATATTTCCAATACGAAGTTATTTGGATCACTATATTTATCATGGGAATGTTAGGTTTATTATTTGATGTCACTTTGAGAAAAATAATAGACAAAACAATTCCATGGCGTGGAAAAGGCTAATTTGAAAAAAGAAAATCTTAAAAAAGAAGTTATCAAAATTTTTAAAAATCACGGATTAAGTAATGCTCATGCTATTATTTCAGCAAATGCTTTAATTAATGCTGAGTTAGTTGGTGCTTATGGTCATGGTCTTTCCAGATTAAGAATGTATTGTGAAAGAATATCTAAAAAAGTCATCAATCCAAAACCTAAAATAAAAGTAAAAAAGATATCTCAATCGATTGCTCACATTGATGCTGATAATAGTATTGGCTTTGTTGCAGCAGATCTTGCAATTAAAAAAGCAATCGAATGTGCCAAAAAAACAGGTATCGGTTTAGTAGCAGTTAAAAATAGTGGTCACTATGGATTATCTGGTTATTACGCTGAACAAGCCGTTAAAAAAAATTTAATCACTATGATTTATACTAATGCACCACCTGCAATTGCGCCTTATGGTGCTAAAAAAAGTTTGTTTGGAACAAATCCTATATGTTTTGGTTCTCCAACTGGAGCAAGGATACCTTTTATATTAGATACAGCTATTGCAAAAATTAATAGAGGCAAAATTAGATTTGCAGCTAGAAATAATCAAAAAATACCAAAAGGTGTTGCATTAGATAAATTTGGCAAACCAACGACAGATGCAAAAAAAGCCCTTTATGGAGTTCAATTACCGATAGCAGGTTTTAGAGGATCAGGTTTAGCATGGATGGTAGATATTTTAAGTGGTGTTTTAACTGGTGGAAATCACGCAGGTAAAGTTAAGGATCCTTTTGATGATTTTTCAGGTCCACAAAATATTGGACATTTGTTTATCACATTTAAAACAAACTTATTTGTCAAAAACTATACTTCAAGAATTAAGAATAATATTAAAACAATTAAAAGATTGCCAAAAATTAAAGGTGTAAAAGAAATAATGTATCCTGGTCAAAATAAAGATAAAAGGTTTAAAATGAACTTAAAAAAAGAAATTAAATTGTCAAAAATTATTCAAAAAGATTTAGTAGATTTAAAAAATTAACTATGCTTTCCAATAAAGAAATTATTTGTCCTGATAACTTGCTTAATGTTGCTCATAAAAAGAAAGGTGTTAAAGCGGGAATTGTTAATGCCGGAAAACCTCTTCCTATGCAGTCCGTACAAGATGCTGTTAAAGAAAATCTAATTGAGCCAATTTTTATTGGTAATGAAAAAGAAATTAATAAATGTGCCCAGGATCTGAAATGGGATATCTCAAATTATCAGATAATCCATGAGCCTGTTGAAAATAATACAGCAACGATTGCTGCAAAACTAGCAAGCGAACAAAAAATTAGAATTATTGTTAAAGGGCATATTCATACTGACGTTTTAATGAAAGAAGTTTTGAAAAGAGAATACAATTTACTTGGAAAAACTAGATTAAGCCATATTTGGCATATGACTTTAGGAAAAGAGGATAAACCTTTAATAATTACTGATGGAGCATTAAACGTTTTACCAAATGTGAAAACAAAACTACATATTCTTAAAAATGTAATTAATTTTTCAAATAGAATTGGTATTGAAAGACCTAAGGTAGCAATATTATCTGCTACTGAGGAAGTTTTAGATAGTGTGCCAAGTTCTAAAGAAGCTGAAGAATTAACTAATTTAGCTAAAAAGGAAAATTTGAATGCAGATGTTTTTGGTCCATTGGCATTTGATAATAGTATCTCAAAAAAATCTGCCGCTATTAAAGGAATACAAAACAGTGTAGCTGGTATGGCGGATGTATTGCTGGTTCCAAGTGTTGAAACGGGAAATGGCTTAGTAAAAATGCTTATATATTTTTGTGGAGCGTGTGCAGCAGGTGTGGTTGTTGGAGGTAAAGTTCCCGTAGTAATTACCAGTCGTTCTGATGAAGCTCCTGCAAGATTAGCATCCATTGCTGCAGCTGTTGTTGCTTTAGATTAATTGTTTCGTTGAAAAAAAATCTATAATGCTTTAAACGTACTATTTAAAATATTATGGCTATTAAATACCTAAAAAAATCACCAAAAACCCCCTCCACTGACGATAGTAAGACAAACGAAATTGTTAAAGGGTTATTAAAAGAAATAGAAATTTCAAAAGAAGAAGCTTGTATTAATCTAACAAAAAAATTTGACAAGTATGATGGTGAAATAGTCGTTACAAAAGAAAGAATTGAGCAGATAGATAAAGAATTAGATCAAAAAACGAAGGACGATATTCAATTTTCTCATGAAAGAGTAAAAAAATTTGCTGAGGCACAATTAAAAAATTACGGCCAAGATTTTGAGGTTGAGCTATCGCCAGGTCTTTATGCAGGTCAAAAATTAATTCCTGTAAATACAGCCGGTTGTTATATACCAGGCGGAAGATATGCCCATATAGCCTCAGCTGTGATGAGTGTTACAACTGCAAAAGTTGCAGGAGTAAAAAATATAATTGCTTGCAGTCCACCCAAGGAAGGTGTGGGTGCACATCCAGCAATTATTTATACAGCTAATTTGTGTGGTGCAGATGTAATTTTAAATTTAGGGGGTGTTCCAGGAATTGCTGCAATGACTAATGGTTTATTTAAAAATCCGCCAGCAGACATTTTAGTAGGTCCAGGAAATCAGTTTGTAGCAGAAGCTAAAAGAATTTTATTTGGTAAAGTTGGTATTGATTTATTCGCGGGACCAACTGAAATTGCTGTGATAGCTGATGACGAAGCTGATGCGGAGATGGTTGCAGTAGATTTAGTAGGACAAGCAGAACATGGATATAATTCTCCCGCTTGGTTATATACGACGAGTCAAAGAGTTGCTGATGAAGTCATGAAAAGAGTTCCAGAATTAATTGCTGAATTACCAGAATTACCTAGAAAAAGCGCTGAAGCTGCTTGGAGAGATTATGGTGAAGTAATATTATGTGACACTGACGATGAGATGGCAACCATTAGTGATGAATACGCTCCTGAACATTTAGAAGTTCAAACAAAAAATCTTGATTGGTTCCATAAAAGACTAAAAAATTATGGATCATTATTTATTGGTGAAGAAACTACTGTTGCTTATGGAGACAAATGTTCTGGAACAAACCATATTTTACCTACAAAAGGAGCTGGACGTTACACTGGCGGATTATTTGTTGGTAAATTTATTAAGACTTTGAGTTTTCAAAGAATGACTAAAGAGTCCACAAAATCTGTTGGTGCCGTATGTGCTAGGATATCAAGATACGAGGGTATGGAGGCTCATGCTAGGACTGGTGATGTAAGACTTAGAAAATATGGTTTTTCGAATTAATATTTAATCTAAAATCTCTTCGCCACTTTCTTTTTTTTCCTTATTACTTTTATTGATAGTCTCTTTGTTTTTCTTAATGTTTATTAAATCAGCAAAAGTATGGTTGACATCTCTATGGCCAGCTTCATCATCTCTAATAACTCTCACCACGTCTTTTAAAGTAGCATGTAGTGGTAAATTCCAATAATTGATTGCAATTTCTGGAGCTGGTTGATCTGGAATGGTTCCAGCTTCAAGCTCATTTAAATATTCTGTATAACTTATCACTGCCTCTTCCTCAAAATAACCCACAATCCTATGCGCAGTTCTTTGAGAAACTATATAAATTATTGCATATGTGATTATAAATATAAACTGAGCAATCATAATAATGAATCTTTCTATCGCAGTTGGTTTAGCAATATGAACAAAAGTCATTAAATGCATTCTTTCATTCTCAGCTTCCTCTAAAAGAGTTTTGATCCACCCTTTATCATCTTCAATTTTTCTTAATGATTTTAGATGAATAAGCATCCCAGCAACCATACCTGGTACAGCTGCTACTGTTTCAAGAACAACAGCTCTATGGCCATATCTTTTTTTGAAGAAAGTATCAGCCAAAAATCTCAAAAACTTTGTAAATGACAAAGCGACTTTGTCACTAAAGTTTTTAGGTTCAAAATGTTTATTTAAGTTGCTCATATGTAATTTATCTAAACACTGCAAAATAAATTACTATGTGCCAAATTTGTCTAGGTAAATTTAAAATCTCAATAAATACAGGAATTTTGTTCAAAAAATTTAAAAATTCATTTTATAAAAAGCATTACCACCTAAACTCAATGTATTTTGGCTAGAGAGTAAGCCATAATAAGCAAAACCTATCATGCTATTTTCGTAAATATATTTTTCATAATTCATGCTAGCTGACAATGAGATTTCTCTTTTTAAATCATTATCTTGTTTATATGTTGCTGTTGTACCACTAATTGAATATGTCTGTTCATTATCTCCAATTGCACTTCTAAGATCTAAAGCCCAATTTAAATTTAGTTTTTCTTCTTTGTCATCTCTAATAAGATAATCATCTGAAAGATAGATTGATAAGTTTCCAACTACTCTATTTCTCCAAGAATAAAATTTACTCTCATCATATGTTGGTGTTACTGATATACTTGATGTAAATCCAATATCTGGAATAATATTTAAATTATTTTTTTTTGCTCCTATTTGGATATCATAAGTTTGAAAATTACTATTAGAGTCTACTTTTCCCGATGACTCTGTGTTAGTTAAAACTTCTCTCTTTCCGTCCTTTAATGTAATTCCACCAGTAACAAAGGTATCTAAATTAAAAAATTTATCATTATCAGGAATATGAATACCTCCTGAGATATTTTGATATGTAATCCTATAGTCTTTTGCAAAATCCTGTACTCCACCTTCAAACATCATTATGAAATTAGAATTATCTAATGGATAAATTAAATTTGCTCCAAAATTAATTAAATTATATTCCATCGCTAAACTGTTTGAATCTTCATTTCTGTTAAGGAGAGTTGAATACAATTCACCCCAGCCTCCTTGGTGATTAAATAAATTTGAATTTTCGTATCTATTAATAAAATTTCTTAAATTAATTGATTTATAGCTAAGCATCTCATCTATAGTTTCACTTCCACCTTGACCTACAGAACCTGCTGAACCTTTAACAACTTGATTGCCATCTAAATCCTCTAAGGTTAAATCTCCCGAAATGTCGTAATAATAAGCTCTACCAACACCATGATTGAATCTTAATTTATTTCCAGTCGTTCCATTTGCAGCTTTAATTTTACCAACTACTATTCCAGCATCTTTTAAGGTTACAGTGTTATTGTTTCCTTTAAGTTGAATTGCCTTGTTAGATACTGACTTATTATTTTTAATTGAACCACTATTAGTAAGTGTTGAGCTTGCTCCAAGCACTATAGTTGAATCATTTCCTGCATTATAAATTTCACCTCCAGAATTATTAGTAATGTTTGTACCAGTTGTAGTGGTATCAGAGTCTGCAAGTATTATTGCACTACTTGAATCACCTGTTTCAGTCGAAAAAATCTCACCACTATTTACTATAGTTGTATTGTCTGCGCCTGTGGATGCGCTTCCAAGAATAGTATTGCCATCAGATTTAATTATACCACCACTATTATTTGTAATTGATACTCCATCAGAATTAAACAAACTAATTGCTTTAGAGACATTTGTTGAAATAGTTCCAGAGTTATTTATTTCAAACTCACCTCCTTCAGTTGATATAGTGTTTGCTGCAGTTGATGTTACAGATGAGCCTGAGTGTATTGTAAGTATTGTGCCTGCAGTTTCACTATCAGTATTTTTTATTGCCTTTTGACCAGTTCTTTCAACACTACCATTGTTTGTAATTGTGATATGGACATCATCTGCTGTTACTACTTGTTGATTTTCGTTAAGACTTGAAATTGTTTTATCGGCGCCAACGTTTTCAGCATTTGAGTTAACAATTTGTAAAAATAAAAACAGACTCAATAATAGTATTGAAATAAATAATTCTACTTTTAGAGAATATATCTGACTTAATCTAGTGAGCATAAATAAAAATTATTTAAAATTTAATATATCTCCAAGAATGTAAAATATTATTAAAGACATGAACAAAATAATGAAAATATTTATATATTTCCATACTTTTTTATTATTCAAATACCTGGAAAAATATTGGGATAGATACCCAATGGAGAAAAAAAATAAAAAGGATGCTATAGTTGCCCCTATTCCAAATAAGTATTTCTCTATAATTAAAAAATTTT
>QCNQ01000018.1 GCA_003213155.1 Pelagibacteraceae bacterium AG-426-G02
TCTTAAAGTTTAAATTTAGATTTTCTGCTATCAATCAAAAAGTTCCTTACTGTCTCTTGTGTAAGCTGGTCAAAAGATTTTCCGAATTTTTGTATTTTTTCAATAATTGATGGTGGTATAGTTATAATGTGACAACCTAATTGTTTTGCTTGAATATAATTATAAGGTTCTCTAACACTAGCCCATAAAATTTGAACATTTTTAAAATTTTTAGCAATTCTTATACTTTTAATAAATTCAGGCACTGGATCTTTGCCTGTATCCGCTGCCCTTCCAGCAAAAATGGAAATGATAACCTTTGTTTTTTTATTTATTACTTTTAGAATTTTTGCTGTTTGTTTAGCTGTGTAAACAGCAGTAATATTAAGTTTAATTTTTCTGCTATTTAATTCATTTATAACTTTACCTGTAAATTTTTTTTTTGAATTAATAACAGGGACTTTTACATACACATTTTTACCCCATTTATTTATCTTAATCCCTTGCTCGATCATTAATTTAGGACTATCAGCAAAAACCTCAAATGAAATTGGTTTTCTTTTACAAACATTAAGTATTTGTTTTGAGTAAGATTTATAATCTTTTGCTCCTGCTTTCCGCATTAAACTAGGGTTTGTAGTAAACCCTTTCACAAAATTATTACTATTAAATTTTTTAATTTTTCTCAAATCGGCAATATCGCAAAAAACTTTAATACTCATTTATCTATAAATTTTTTGTAATATCTTCTGTCATTTTCTTAGCATCAGCAAAAAGCATAAGTGTATTTTCTTTATAAAAAAGATCATTATCAATACCTGCGTACCCTGGTGAAAGACTTCTTTTGACAAACAAAACAGATTTACATTTTTCAACATCTAATACTGGCATTCCATATATTGGACTCTGTGGGTCAGTTTTCGCAACAGGATTTGTTACATCGTTTGCACCAATCACAAAAGCTACATCTGCATTTGCAAAATCATTATTAATCTCCTCCAATTCAAAAACTTCATCGTAAGGTACATTTGCTTCAGCTAATAATACGTTCATATGACCTGGCATTCTTCCAGCAACTGGATGAATTGCATAAGAAACTTTGATGTCATTTTTTTTTAAGGTGTCAACCATCTCTCTTAATGCATGTTGAGCTTGAGCAACAGCCATACCATAACCAGGAACAATTATAACTGATGAAGCATTCTTCATCAAAAATGCTGCATCATCTGCATTTCCACTTTTAACTGGTCTTTGTTCTTTTGATGAAGCACTCGACTTTTCATCAGTTGCACCAAAGCCACCTAAGATTACGTTAAAAAATGAGCGATTCATTCCTTTACACATTATGTAAGATAATATGGCACCTGAAGAGCCTACAAGAGCACCTGTAATAATTAATGCTGTATTTTCTAAAGTAAAACCAATACCTGCAGCTGCCCAGCCGGAGTATGAGTTAAGCATAGAAATCACAACAGGCATATCAGCACCTCCAATTGGAATTATTAAAAGAAAACCAATCAAAAACGAAACTGCTAGTAATATCCAAAATAAATTCGATGATTGCGTTGAACATAATAAATAAATTAGAACGATTATTGAAATTAAAATTATAGCATTTAGAGGGTGTTGTCCTTTAAATGTGATTGGTGAACCTGACATAAGTCCTTGTAATTTTAAAAAAGCAATTACTGAACCAGAAAACGTAATAGCCCCAACCGCTGCTCCAATTGACATCTCAATTAAACTACCAAGCTTTATGTTTCCTGGATTTCCAAGATTGAATGCCTCTGGATTTAAAAAAGCAGAAATTGCAACAAAAACTGCTGCTAGACCAACTAAACTATGAAATCCCGCAACTAATTCCGGCATTGCAGTCATTGGTATTCTGTAAGCAATAAAAGCTCCAATTGAACCTCCAACTAAAATGAATATTAAAACATAGACAAATCCACTTGAAAAATTACCAGTAGATAAAAAAGTCACAGTCACAGCTATTATCATTCCAATAATACCAAAAAAATTACCTTGTCTTGATGTTTCTGGAGACGACAGGCCTCTCAAAGCTAAAATAAAAAGCACACCAGAAACTAAGTAAAAAATTGCTGATAAGTTCGCTGATATCATTTCTTATCCTTTTTCTTTTTTTTATACATCGCAAGCATTCTTTGAGTTACTAAAAAACCACCAAAAATATTTATTGCCGCCAATGCAATAGCTAAAAAACCAAAAATGCTAGAAGTGCTAAACACGCTATCTGGATTGCCAGATAATCCTGCAATAATAGCCCCAACAATAATTACTGATGAAATTGCGTTAGTCACAGACATCAAAGGAGTATGTAAAGATGGGGTAACACTCCAAACAACATAGTATCCAACAAATATTGAGAGGATAAATATACTTAACCTAAATATTAAAGGATCAATTTCCATATTTCATTTAATAAGTGTTTTTTCTATTATTTCGTCTTCTAAGTTAATATTTAATTTTTTGTTTTCTTTATCAAATAAGTTTTCAACGAAATTAAACATATTTTTTGCATACAAGCTAGAAGCCGAAACTGGTAGTCTATTTAAAATATTGGTTTCACCCATAATTTTTACACCATTTTGTTCAATGATTTCATCTACTTTAGTAAATGCAGTGTTACCACCCTGTATAGCAGCCAAATCATATATAACAGATCCGGCTTGCATTTTATTAATCATATCTTCTTTGATAATTAAAGGTGCTTTTTTGCCAGGGATCAATGCAGTGCAGATAACAATATCAATTTTTTTTAATGTTTCAGATAGTAATTCCTCTTGTTTTTTTTTAAAATCATCTGAAGCTTCTTTTGCATAGCCACCTTCTGTCTCTAAATTTTCAGCACCCTCGACAGTCAAAAATTTTCCACCTAAACTTTCAACTTGTTCTTTTGAAGCCATCCTGACATCTGTAGCAAAAACTATTCCACCCATTCTTTTTGCTGTAGCAATTGCTTGAAGTCCAGCGACACCAGCACCTACAACTAATATCTTAGCGGCCGGAACAGTTCCAGCAGCAGTCATCATCATTGGTATAGCTTTCTCAAAATTAGCAAATGACTCGATTACTGCTTTATATCCCGCTAGGTTAGCTTGTGAAGATAATATATCCATAGATTGTGCTCTTGTTATCCTTGGTAATAATTCTAAAGAAAAAAGTTTTATCTTTTTATTTGTAAGCTCATCTAATTTTTTTTTATTATCATATGGATTGAGTACTCCAATTAAAGTTTGATCTTCTTTTAATAATGAGCTTTTGTCGTCGGATAAAAGTCCTAATTGAACAACAATGTTTGAAAGATTTATAATTTCTTTTTCATCATCTGAAAATTTAACACCTATATTTTTATATTCCTCGTCAGAAATTCCTAAATGCACTCCATAATTTTTTGATAAATAAACATCTAATCCAAGAGACTTATATTTTTTTGCAATTTCAGGAGTAATTGAAATTCTTTTTTCAATTTTTTGATTTTCTAAAACTGATCCTATTTTCATTAAAAAATCCTATAGCAAGAATAAGGCCATTAATACTAATACCAATACAACCGCGACAGTTCCCCACAATACAAATTTTGTAAAATTTTCCCAGGTTTTTTTATGGTTCTCATTATCCATAAAAAATTATTTTTGTCTTGCTTTAAACTTTGGGTTGGTTTTATTTATAATATAAACCCTACCCCTACGTCTTACTAATTTTGAGTTTAGATCTCTTTTCTTAATTGATTTTAATGAACTTTTTATTTTCATAATTTTAAAGAATTTAGCCTGGCAAAGTCCTACTCTTCCATGTCTTAAGACAAAGTACCATCGGCGCTGAAAAGCTTGACTTCCGAGTTCGGAATGGGATCGGGTATTACCTCTTCGCTATAATCACCAGGCAATGGATTTATATAAAAATTAGTTTTAATATCAAGGTATTTTTTTCTTATTTATATTAGAATTAACTAAAAATTATACTTAAATTGAGTTTTTGAAAATGATTATTATTGAAACAACTTATTTTATTTTAATCACTTTATTTTCAATTTTTTCAATTTATGGTTTAGGACAATTATTAGTTTATAAATTCAATAAAAATTTTTTTGAAAGTACATTTTATGGATTTATTGTTATAAGTTTTTTAATAACTGTTTTTCATTTTTTTATTAAAATCAACTTATATTTCTCATTCATAATTTTTTTTTTAGGGTTCATTGTTGGTATAAAAAAATTTAATTTTCTTAAAATCAAATTAGACAAAAAAACCATAATTTATTCTTTAATTTTTTTGACACTTGTACCAATATATATAAGTCAAAAATACCATGAAGATTTTGGCTATTATCACCTTCCATATCTTATTAACATGATTAATGAAAAAATAATTTTTGGATTAGCAAATGTCAATTACGCTTTTGCCCACAATTCAATTTGGTTAAACATATTATCTGTTTTTTATTTAAGAGATAATTTTAATTTCGTTTCTTTGCCTACTTTTATTATATATAATTTATTTATTATTTTCTCAATAAGTCAAATTATTAAAAATAATTATAAAATAAGTAATTATTTTTTGATTGTATCTATTTTTTATCTTATTTTAAAATATACCCGAATATCAGAATTTGGAAATGATGTTCCTTCAATTATTTTTTCAATTTTATCTATTTATAATTTTTTCCTCTTTAATGAGGAAAAAGATATTAAAAGAAAAAAAAATTTTTTCTTTAACAATTTTAGTTTTGCCTGTTTTGCCATTTTGATTAAATTTTCATCAATCCCAATTCTGATGCTAACTTTTATTTTATTTTTTAAAAATTATAAAATATTAATTAAAGATATTTTAAAGTTTAATTATATTTTTATATATTCACTTTGCTTCTTTTTTTTTCTTCAACAATTTTTTTATACGGGATGTTTTATTTTCCCATCCAATTTTAGCTGTTTTAATGTTTCATGGTTTAATGAATATTTTTTAGACATAAAATACAAACTTGAGCTAATTAATAAGAGTTATTTTGTTACTGCAAAAGATAGTCTATCTGAAGAAGAATATCTAAAAAATTTTACATGGTTATCTTACTGGTTTAAAAAAAACTATATTGAAATTTCAGAGCATCTTTTAACTATGTCTATTCCCTTACTCGCTTACCTTATTTTTTTAAAAAAAACAAATTCTAAAAATATTCTTTATTTTAAAGAGTTCAGATTTTTCATTTTTTTTACATTAATAGGACTCATCTTTTGGTTAAGTTTTTCACCAGTATACAGATTTGGAGTAATATATTTTCTATGTTTAATCTTTTTGCTCACTTTTTTGATAAGCAAAAAAAAATTTTTTTCACAAAAAATATTTATAATATTTCTATCAATATTTTTGATTTTTAACTTATCGAAAAATATAAAAAGGTTAGTTAAAGAAGAAAAAATTTTTTTTGGTATCAAAAAAATTGAGAATGATCATGTTATTAATTCTTATAATAATAACATAATTTCTGTTTATAGGCCTGATTTTGAAGCTAATTTAAAAAAGGGTAATGGTTGGCAATCAAGATTATGTTGGGATATAAAATTTTTATGTACAAGAAATGAGATCTTAATAAATAGGAAAAATAAATATCTTATAATTAAAGATCAAAAAAAAAAATAGACAAACAAATTGCAAATTTATTACTAATCTTTGATTTTTAGAAATCCAATAGAAGGGGTATTCTCAAGAATTACTATAAAACCATTTAAACTTTTTACATATTTTAAATCTCTAATTCTATTTCCTAATTTTAATCTATCAGAACTTATAATTTTAGAAAAGTTTTCATCGGACTTAACAATATAAATTGAGTTTGCTCTTAGTGAAGATACATAAATAGTTTTAAAATTTTTTTTTTGTATAACGCTTATTTCACTTATACCAATCGAGGGTGTAAAGTTCACAAAGGGTTCATCAAACCCATAATCCTTATGTGAAGACTTGTAAGGATTTGTTCCATCATAATTCACACCGTATGAGGCTATAGGCCATCCAAAATTAGGTACTCTATTGTTCTTTAAATGGTTTATATTAACCTCATCACCACCTTTAGGTCCATGTTCAGAATTAATTATAAATCGATTATCATTATTATCTTTAAGAAAAAATAAGCCTTGCGCATTTCTATGCCCTAAGGAAACTATATCAAAATTTTTGTTATCTTTATTTATTGAAATAATTTTTCCAGCTAAATGATCAGAATTCTGAATTTCGTCTATAAAATCAAAATGTCCAATCGTTAAAAGTAGTTTATTGTCATCAAAAGAAACAATTCTTCCACCAGACCCAATTGAAAATCTTGGAATGTTTAAATCTAATTTATAAAAAAAAATTAAATTTTAATTTTTTAAATTTAAATTAGATGAAAGTATCGAGAGAGTATAATTTCCTTTAATATCTTGTAAAATTACGGATACATATAATACTTCTTTGTCTATCAATAAGTCTCTAAGTCCTACAAATTTAAAATTTTCTTTCTCAATAAAACTTACAAGATTATTTTCGATAATATTTTGATTAAGCTTTTCTAATAAAAAATTTTTTGTTTCAAAAAAAATAAATTCACCTTTTCCAGAGACTACAATTATTTTATCATCAACAACATCTAAATAATGAGCTCTTTTAGCATTCTGAATTGCACGCCATCCATAAGATAAATCTAATCTTTCAAAAGGTAAAAAATATTCTCTTAGAAAGTATCTTATTTTATCAGTTTCAGTTTTAATAGTTTTTGATTGTATTAATTTTCCTTTTAATCCTTGTTCTAACTTAGCTTTTTGAATTTCTTCAATTCTTTCCTCATTTAATTTTTTTCTTAAATCATAAACATAATTTCTTAATTTATTTTGTAATTTTGTTGGAACTATATCTTTAATTTTTAAAATAAGAGTATCCTGCTTGTCATATTCTCCCGATATAATTCTATATGAGAGAAAAGAAGTAGTTAAAAATAAGATTATTATAACAAAGAATATAATTTTTCTCATCCTCTGACTTTATTTGTTTTTGATAGGAATAAAATTTAAATTTTATCCTGTGACAATAATTCAGAATATTTATTTAAGTTTATTTAATGACAGTTATTTTATTTAAAACTACCATAGGAATTAACTTTAAACCTAAGAAATATCTTTTAAAAAAAACTATAGGATTATAAATAAATCTAATTAACCAACCAAGATAATACTTATCAATAAAGTTGTTTATAGGTGCTTGATCACCTGTAAAAAAAGAAATGGCTCCACCAGTGCACAAGATAGTAACTTTATTTTTCAGTTTTTTTTTTAAATGCAGACCTAAAATCTCCTGTTTTCCACCACCAATATTGATAATTATAAAATTAGGTTTTTTTTTATTAACTAATTTTATTAACTTTTTATCTAATAAATTTCTTGATGAATATTTTGGCGCTAAATAATTATAAATTTTTTTTACCCCCAAATTCTTAAAAAAAGATTGATTTGAGTTTAAAAATTTTGGATTGGGATCTACACAAAAAATTTTAATTTTTTTATTATTTTTTACAAAAGTAAAAAATAAACTTAAAAATTTATATCCCGAAAACTTTCTAACATTGATATTTTTAAAAATTCGCAACAAAATTACAAATAACCCACTATCAAAAAATACAAAGTCTGCTTTTTTAATAGAATTATAATAATCGACTGATTTTTCTATACTTGCAAGAGCTGGGCCAGCAGGAAATACAAATAAACCCTTTTTAATAATTAATTTATTAAAATTTTTGTGATCTAAATTGTTAAATTTTATGTTTTTAAAAATTATTTGTCTAACCATAAATACTTAACAATAATAAAAATTAAGACTTAGTAAATTTACTTAAATTTGAACCATGCTTTCCTGTCTCTGAATTTATCCAATCGTAAGTTTTTTCCAAGCCTTCTTTTAATTTAGTTTCATAACTCCAATTCAAAACTTTTTTAACTAAATCATTATTACTAGTTCTACCTCTTACACCTTTAGGCTTATCCAATAAATAAATGCGTTCTAACTTTTTTATACCTGATATTTTTTCAATCACATCCACCATTTGGTTTATGGAAACCTGTTCGTCACTACCAATATTAACCGGATTGGGATAATCAGACTCAAATAATCTTAGTGTTCCTTCAACACAATCGTCGATATATAAAAAAGATCTTGTCTGTTTACCATCACCCCATATTTCTATTTTATCAGCATTATTTTTTTTGGCGTTTGCAACTTTTCTGCATAATGCAGCGGGAGCTTTTTCTCTCCCACCGTCATAAGTTCCAAATGGACCATAAACGTTATGATATCTCGCAATCCTTACCTCAATTCCATAATCTTCCATAAAATGTCTACACATTCGCTCGCTAAATAATTTCTCCCATCCATAACCATCTTCTGGATCGGCTGGATAAGCATCTTCTTCTTTTAGTCCCTCTATAAAGGCTTCCTGTTGCATTGATTTATTATATGCACACGCACTTGACGAAAAAAAATATTTTTGAACGCCAAAATCTTTGCAAGCGATAAGTAAGTTTGTATTTATAAGCACTGATTGCATACACTCAGCTTTATTATTTTCTATAAAGCCCATACCACCCATGTTGCAAGCCATATTAAAAACATAATCAACTTCTTTAGTAACTTTTCTGCAATTTTCGATATTTTTCATATCTGTTGAAAAATGATTTTCAACATCCTCAAATTCTTGAAACCAGTATTCTCTTGATTTTATATCTACAGCTATGATTGAATTACCATCTCTTAATAATCTTTTAACCAAATGCCCACCTATAAAACCACCAGCACCTACAATCAAAATTTTTTTATTATTTATCATCAGAAATTTTTTAACTTACAATTCAATTTTATCAATACAAAAGTTTGATTTATTGTTTTTCTACTATTCAATATTTTTCATCTTTCAAAGAGTAGATATTTTTTTATACCATTTTAATGAGGAGTTAAGAAGATCTGATAAATTATTATATTTTGGTTTCCACTTTATGGTTTTAATTAATTTATTTGGGTTTGAAATTGAGATCTTAATATCTCTTGGTCTTTCTTTTCCGACTCTATATTCAATATCTTTTTTTAATATTGAATTAAATGTTGTCAAAATCTCTTTGATTGAAAACCCTTGGCCATAACCACAATTTAAAATTTTAAATACTTTTTTTTTCAAAATTAGATTAGCAGCTAATAAATGAATATGAGCTAGATCCTGAACATGAATGTAATCACGAATTGTAGTGCCATCTTTAGTATTATAATTATCACCATTAATAACAAATTTTTTTTTTTTAATAGATGCAGCGCATAAATTTAAAATTAAATTATGACTTTTTTTAACATTAAACCCACACCTCAACTTCAGATCTGATCCCGCAACATTAAAATATCTTAAAATAATACAGCTAATTTTTTTTTTTTCTTTTTTAAATAAGTTTTCTAATCTTAATTTAGATTTAGAATAAGGTGACAATGGTCGTAAAAAATCATTTTCAGAAATGGGTTTATCTTTATTTCCATAAACGGCTGCAGTGGAAGAATAAACAAAATTATTTATATTATTTTTAATACATTGTTTTAAAAAAATCTTACTTTTAAAATAATTATTATAATAATATTTTTTTGGATATTTAATTGATTCTTCGTTACTAATTAAAGCCGCCAAATGAAAAACTATATCAAATTTTTTTTTTTTAAAAATTTCATCTAATTTTTTGACATTAGAAATATCAATTTTGTAAAAAACTGATTTTTTTGGGATATTTTTGACTAGGCCTGTCGAGAGATTATCAATAATTTCAACCTCATGACCTTTATCTAGAAAATAATTTGAGATTGTGCTTCCGATATATCCCGCACCCCCTGTTACTAATATTTTCACTAAATTTTTATCCTTAAGTATGTAACGAATGAAAAATAAAAAATTAAACTCAAAATTAATATAATGTATGATGGAACACTCATTAATAAGACAATTGACGGAAAAATACATAAAGTAATTGTTATTAAAACAGTTAAACTTGTATTTTGAGTAAAATTGTTAACTAAATGATGTAGATGGTTTAAATCACCCTTAAATGGATTTTTTTTATATATTATTCTTAAAAAAAATAATCTAAGCATATCGATTGATGGAATAATCAATATTAAAAAAACCTCATCACCAAAAAGATAATTCTCAAAATTATTATATTGATAAATAAATGTAGAACCTAAAATAGCACTTATCAAATATGATCCACCATCTCCTAAAAAAACTTTATTTTGAAAATTGAGAATAGCTAAAAAAGTCAAAGGAATAAGTAACAATAAAAAAAATGTAGAGATGAAACCTTTTAAAATAAAAATTATAAACATAAAAAATGTAAACAAAATCAGTTGAAGATTGATACCATCAAACATGTTCATAGCATTGGCTAATAACACAAAAGATAAAATTAAAAATAAGCCAGAATAATCAAAAGTATAAAATTTAGTAAGGAAAGATATTTTTATATAATCTAATCGAAACTCTGGAGAAAAATAAATAGTCAAACTTATCACAACAAACAAGAAAAATAATTTTATATTTGGTGATAAATTCTTTAAATCATCAACTACACCTATAAGATAAAACGATGTGCTTAATATTATAAATGCAAAAATAAAATTATCATTGAACATCAAATCTTCTAAATTAAAAAATTTGAAAGAAAAAATTATTAAATACAAATTTATCAATATTATTAATCCACCAGCTAATGAAACTGGTACTTCGTGTTTTTTTAAATTTCCATCTGGTTTATCAAAAATAATCAATTTTTTTGAAATTTTTTCAAATTTAAGAAATATAATTAAATTAAAAAAAGATATTAATAGAAATACAAAAAAAATTTCCATTATTATTCTATGGTTATCGAAAGTTTACAAATTCTTAGTCTCTTAGTTTCTTTCATTAATTAAGTATCTTAAAGTAGAATAACTTTATTATAAGAAAAAACTTTTCTTGTAAAATGAATAGTAACTTAAAATATATTTCGAACAAAATTAAGTAAAAAACTCGGTACAAAATATACAATTAATAATTTTGTTTTTTGTAAAATAGATGGAAATCTTATTATATCAAATATAAGATTTAATTTTTTATGATTAAACAATAAATTGGTTAATCTTAAATACTCTAATTTATTATACAAGTGTGATTTATTACATTTAAAAAATTTATCTTTAAAATTTTGATTTATTAACCATCTTTTAAATTCAATGTAAAACATTTTTCTATTATTGTGCGAAAAATTGTTTTCATGTACTCTTATATAAACAAGCTTATCGTTAAAACTCATTGCTTTATATTTTTTTGACATCCTTATTATCAGATCATAATCACCAATTATATTAAAATTTGAATTAAACTTATATTTCTTAAATAACTGTTTTTTTATAATTATTGTTCCTACTTTTACACAATATAATCTTAGTAAGTCATTTAAGATAAAACCTGATGGAAGTATTTTTTTATAAAATATTTTATATTTTCCAGTGTTTTGTAAATAATGATAACAATTTGAGTAACAAAAACCGTAATTTTTTGATGAATTAAAAAATTTTTCCCTTGAGCTTAAAAAATTTTTATCCCACCAATCATCAACATCTATAAATGTAATAAATTTTCCTTTACATTTTCTTAAAGCTATATTTCTTCCGTCATATAATTTAACTTTTTTTAATGTTTTAAAATATTTGAATCTCTTGTCATTGATATTTTTAAATATTTTAGCACTTGAATCTGTAGAACAGTTATCAATGAAAATTACTTCATATCTTTTATATTTTTGAGACAAAATAGAATTCAAAGTTTTTGAAAGGTATTTTTCACCATTATAACAATTTATAATGATACTAATAAGTCTCTTTTTCATTTTTATGTTTTAAATATAAATAAAAACCTATTTGGTAAAAGTAGATCATTGACATCCAATTATTAAAAAAATTTCCACTAGGTGCTATTGGCCAAAAACTTACAAAAATTCCAACTAAAATAATTTGTTTTGAAATCTTTAACTTATTAAAAGAATTTTCAAAATCTATCTTTTTTTTTGTTTTAAACATTTCTCTTGTCACATAGAAATATGCTATCATCAATAATATAAAACCAATCATTCCATTAGATGTTAAAATTTGAATATAGGTGTTATGAGGATGGGTCGAACAACCATCATTATTTTCTAAAATATAAACCTTACTTCTACACAATAATCTAAACCCTCTAACACCAGTTCCAAAGATGAAATGATCTTTTATAATCTGAAATGCTAAAACATAGTGCCCCTGGTGATCATGGGTAAAAATATAAATTTTGTTTAGAAATTTTTTCTTATATTCTTTTCCATATCTAGACTCACCAATCAACTGTTTGTATGTTTTAATAACCATTCTATCTGCTGTATTAGTTTTTGGCTTTAACAAAGAAGATGAGGCAATTATCAATCCAAAATAAAGTGCACAAATTAATATGATGAATTTTCTAAGACTTTTCAAAAAAATAAACAACATTATGTAAAAGAAAATTAACAAAAAAAAAGAAGTTCTTTCGCCTGAAATATATATAATTAATGAGATAAATGAGATTAAAATAATATAGATATAATTATTTTGCATATTATTAATTTTACCGTTTAAAACTAAAATAACTAAAAAAATAGGTAAAATTTTAAGTAAAAAACTTCCTAAAATTAATTCATCACCAAAAAAACTTGAAATTCGACCCTTAATTATTTCGTAACCAATTAAATTTTGACCAAAATAGTATTGTACTAGGGAGTCAATAATTATTACTAAGAATGATAAATTGTAGAATAATAAAATTTTTTTGTTATTAAGATTAAAATTTCTTAAAATTAACCAAATACCAAATGCAAATAAAGGTATCCTAAAATAAAAAATGCCTGATTTAGAATAATCAAAACTATAATAATTAATTAAAGTTGAAAAAAGAGTAGATAAATAGAATAATCCAAAAAATATTAGATATTTATTGTAAAAGTTTATCTTTTTTTCTCTAATGTTTGTATAAACTGAAAATATTATTGTTATAAGAACAAATAACTCCGCAATTAATGGGCCTGATATAAGAAATAATGGAAAAATTAAAACTCCATATCCAATAAAAATTTTAAAATTATTAATTACAGAACTCATTTTTAGTTGAATTTAAAAGTTCCTTTCCAAAATTTTCTTTAGTATAAAAATGACCTTGTTGAATTTTTTTTTGAATATCTTCATAATTTTTAAGAATATGATTTATTGTTTTTTTTAGACTTTCTTCGTTTCGTTCACAAACAAAAATACCCTCTCTACTATTTATTACATAACTGATTTCAGAAAAAATGATAACAGGTTTTAGTCTTGCTAATGCCTCAGAAATAACTTTTGGAAATCCCTCTATATAGGAAGGTAAAATAAAAATTTGAGCTTTATCATATTCTCTAATTAAATCACTTAAATTTGATATTGAGTCTTTGTAAAAAATATTTTTTAAATGGTATTTTTTTGGGATTGACGATTTTTTTGTTCCCACAATAGTTAAATTATAATTTTTCATATAATCATTAAATATTTTCACCAAATAAAACACACCTTTTTCTTTCTTAAATCTCCCAATATATAAAAAATCAGTTTTATAAAATTTTTTTTGGTCAATGTTTTCAAACCATTTTGCATCCAACTCTGAGGGATGAAGAATTTCTTTCACGCTAACATTTGTAAAATTTTTAGAACAAGATAAGGTTTTGAGCTTTTTGGTAATCAATTTAAACATCAAATAATATATAAAATAACCAACTAAACCTAATCTGTATTTATATTCTAAAAATCCATCACTCCTTAAGAATACAAAACCATTTAATTTTTTCCTTTTGAGTAAAATCAAATATAAATAAGTTAAAAAATTATATGGAGTAATCGAAATCATAAAAAAATTAATTCTTTTCTCAGTAATTTGATTAATATTTACTAATTTAAAATTATCATCTAATTTGAAATTTAGTTTTGTTGAACTTTTTCTACATAATAAATTTAAATCATAATTTTTATTAAGACATGTAATAATATTGTTTAAATCATTATTAGATGTATATCTCTTATCTGAAAACCATATTTTATCATTACTAATTAAATAAATTTTTTTCATTGTATGATTTTTTATAATAAAATATTGTTTTTTTAAGGCCAAATTCAATTTTTGTAGACCTCTTAAATTTAATATATCTTTTTATTTTTTTTAATTTTGGATATAAATTTAATGGTTCATCTTTTCGAAGTTTAATTTTATTGTATCTGGGTGACCCTTTACCTATAAGCTGATTAATTTTGTTAATGATAAATTTTACTTTATAATTTTTAGATGAACCAATATTAAAAATCTCTCCAGAAATTTTCAAAAAAAGACATTTATAAACTATTTTTGAAAAATCATCCACAAACATAAAATTTCTAATTTGTTTTCCAGATGAACAATTAAATGAATTATTTTTAAGACAATTTATTATTGTGGTGGGAATTAATCGCTGGTGACTTTGGCCGGGTCCATAAATCAAATATGGTCTAATAACTAAACCAGGGAAATTATTTTTTTTATAACATTTTATTACATATTTGGTGGAAGATAACTTTGACCTTCCGTAAATTGATCTCAAATTTTCAATATCAAGATTATCCTTTTCATCATGCGGTGATTTTAAAAAACCATATTCAACACTACTACCAATTTGTATGAATTTTTTAATTTTCCTTTTTAGAAAAATGTCAATCAGGTTTTTAGCACCTAAAAAATGAGTTTCATAAGTTTTTTTTTTTTCTTTATGATTAATATGGCCTGAAAAATTTACAACATAATCTACACTAAAATTGAGTTTTTTTTTTAACTGATCCTTTTTTTTTATATCGCAAAAAATATATTTTATACCTTTTATACATAATTTTTTACTTAGTTTTGTTTTGGATAATGAAAAAATATTAAACTTTTTTTTTTTTATTAGTGTTGTAATAAAATTTTTTCCAATAAAGCCCGTTCCACCAACAACTAAAATTGTTTTTTTCATTTTAAAACTTGATTTTTTTCTTCTTAAACAAATCCTCTAAATTATCTTTATCTCTTTTGGTGTCCATACACTGCCAAAATCCCTCATATTTAAAGGCATATAATTCATTTTTTTTTGCAACCTTTTCTAATGGAGCTTTTTCTAAATAAGTAGAAGATTTGTCAATGTAGTTTAGGAATTTTGGATTAATTACAAAAAATCCTCCATTTATCCAACCCTCATCTATTCTGGATTTCTCTCTAAAAATTTTAACTTTATTTTTATTTATTTTAATTGAACCAAACCTGGCTGGAGGTCTTACAGCAGTCATTGTAACTAAAGCCTTTTTATTTTTTTTGTGAAATTTTACTAATTCATCTAAATTTACTTTTGAGACACCATCTCCATAAGTCATTAAAAATGTTTCTTTTCCAAGATATTTTTTTAATTTTTTTAATCTTCCACCTGTCATTGTATTTAAACCAGTATCAATTAAATTTATTTTCCAACTTAAATTTTTTTTTTCTTTATTAAAATATTTTTTAATTATTCCTCCCTTGTACCCCAAAGCTAAGAAAAACTCCTTATAGCCATAGTTTGCGTAATGTTTCATTATATAATAAATTATTGGTTTCCCATTTAATTTAACCATTGGTTTGGGAATAGTTTTTGTATATTCTGCAAGCCTAGTCCCCATGCCGCCAGCAAGTATCACAACTTTCATATTTTTTTACTAATTAAAGAACAATAATTTGTCAAAATACTTTTTGAATTTTCATAAGTATTTTTCTTCTTTTTTAAATCATTCATATACCATTCAGAGGTAAAATGGATTGTTTTTTCAAAATTAAGAATGGGCTGCCAATTCAATATTTTACTCGATTTGGACGAATTTAGTCTTAATAGTCGGCTCTCTTTTATTTTATTGGTACTTTTACTAATTTTCCATTTAATATTTTGAAAATTTTTTTTGATTTCACGAACTAGAGATATCACTGTTTTATTTTGTTTTGAATTAGGACCAAAATTAAATGCTTGGCCAAATAATTTTCTTTGATTATCTTTTTTGAGTTTAATAGACAAAATTAAATAACCTCTTAAAACCTCTAGTACAAATTGCCAAGGTCGTGTTGAAGATGGATTTCTAATAACAGCTTTATCTCCAACTGACCAAGATTTCATACTATCTGGAATAATTCTATCATCAGACCAATCACCACCCCCTATTACATTGCCTGCTCTCGCAACAGCAATATTTATATTTTTCTTATTTATAAAATTTTTTATATAGCTTGTAATAATTAATTCAGCACAGGCTTTTGAGGCACTATATGGATCTTCTCCACCAAGAACATCTTCTTCTTTATAACCTCTATTCGTCTCTATGTTTCTATAACTTTTATCACTCGTAATCAAAACAACATTGCAATTGTTTTTTAAAGATCTTAAGGACTCCAATAAGTTTAATGTTCCAACTGAGTTTGAATGAAATGTCTTTAGTGGAAATTTGTAAGATTTTTTAACTAAAGATTGTGCAGCTAAATGAAAAATGAAGTCAGGTTTAATCTTAAAAATTAATTTTTTTAATTTTTGTAACTCACAAATGTCTAAATTATAATTTTTAATTCCTTTAAGCTTTAAAGCTGAAAAATGATTATTTTTTTTTGGATATGAATTAGAAACACCAAAAATATTTGCACCCATCAACTTTAACCATAAAGTTAACCAAGATCCCTTAAAACCTGTGTGTCCAGTAATTAATACTTTTTTATTCTTAAAATACTTTTGATATGTAATCATTTACTAATAAAAACTTATATCATCATCTTTATAATTCATATTACAAGGTTTATCTAATTCTAATGGATATGATTTAGTATTTGATGTTTTTAAATCTATAAAATCTTTTTTTGCGAAAGAAATTTCAACAACAGAAGGCATTGAGTATTTATTCAATATACCAAAGTTATTTACGTGAATGTGAACAATTTCCATGTCTAAACTACCGATAAATTTTTTTATCAATTCTATA
>QCNQ01000019.1 GCA_003213155.1 Pelagibacteraceae bacterium AG-426-G02
GTGATAAAGAGGGAAATGTTGATTTTGATGATTTAAAGAAAAAAGCTGAACAACATTCGGAAAATCTTGGGGCACTAATGGTAACTTATCCATCTACCCATGGAGTATTTGAAGAAAAAATAACTGATATCTGTGAGTTAGTTCACAAACATGGTGGACAAGTGTATATGGATGGAGCAAATTTAAACGCCTTAGTTGGAGTTGCAAAGCCTGGAAATTTTGGTCCAGATGTCTGTCATATTAATTTACATAAAACATTTTGTATACCACACGGCGGGGGAGGACCAGGTATGGGACCGATTGCTTGTAAAAGACATTTACAAGTTTATCTACCTAATCATCCAGTGATTAAAGATTGTGGACCAACATCTGGCATTGGAGCAGTCTCGGCAGCTCCTTGGGGTAGTTCAAGTATTCTTTCAATTTCTTGGATGTACATTAAAATGATGGGATCAGCAGGGTTAAAGCTTGCTACTGAAGTAGCAATATTAAATGCAAATTATATTGCTCATAGACTTAAAGATCACTTTCCAATTCTGTATAAAGGATCAAATGGAAATGTTGCTCATGAATGTATTATTGATATTAGAAATATTAAATCAGAGACAGGAGTAACCGAAGAAGATATTGCAAAAAGATTAATAGATTATGGGTTTCATGCACCAACTATGTCATGGCCAGTAGCTGGTACAATGATGATAGAGCCAACTGAAAGTGAGGGTTTGTCAGAACTCGATAGATTTTGTGATACTTTAATTAAGATTAAAGAAGAAATTGAAAAAATTAAATCAGGTGAATTTGATAAAATAGACAATCCAATAAAAAATGCTCCTCACACGGACAGCGAACTAGCTTCTGATGATTGGACGCATAAATATTCAAGAGCAGAAGCTGCTTATCCAGCAAAATTTTTAAGAGCTAATAAATTTTGGCCTCCAGTTGCAAGAGTAGATAATGTTTATGGTGACAAGAATATATTCTGTACTTGTCCAAGCATAGATGAATTTAAAGAAGATGCAGCTTAACAATTAATGAAGATTGCTGTTGTCGGCTCAGGCATATCAGGATTAAGCGCTGCATATTACTTATCAAAAAAACATCATGTAGATCTTTTCGAGAAAGAAGATCGTTTCGGTGGTCACTCTCATACTATTGATTTATCGTTTGGTACAAAAAAAGTTCCAGTTGATATAGGTTTTATTGTATTTAATTACGCAACTTACCCAAATTTAATTAATTTTTTTGAGGAGAATAATATTGCAATTGAAAAAAGCGATATGTCTTTTTCTGTATCAGTTGAAAAATCTTCATTTGAATATTGCGGTCGAGGATTAAATGGAATTTTTTCAAATAAGACCAATCTGTTTAATCTAAGATTCCTCAAAATGTTTTTTGATATAATAAAGTTTTACAAAAAATGTGATAATATGAAAAAAATTGATCAAGAGACTACACTTGGTGATTATTTGAGAAAGGAAAATCTTTCAAAAGAGTTTATCAACTTTCATTTGATACCAATGGTCTCAGCCATATGGTCAATGCCACCAAGTGCTGCCAGTCAAATGCCGTTAAGATTTTTCTTAAAGTTTTTCCAAAATCATGGTTTGTTTAAATTAAAAAATAGACCTCAGTGGTATACTGTGTCAAATCGAAGTAGAGCTTATGTTCAAAACATTATTTCAAAAATCAGTGGTGAACATTTCAAAAATTATTCAATCAAAAAAATTAAAACAAAAACAACAGGTATAGATTTATATTATGGTGGAGAAAGTGAATATTTTGGATACGACAAAGTTGTTTTAGCAACACATGCAGATGAAGCTTTATCAATAATTGATAATCCAACCGATCAAGAAAAGAATGTGCTTTCAAATTATAAGTATAAGGAAAATATTGCCTATATTCATACCGATGAACAAGCTATGCCAAAAAATAAAAAAGCTTGGTGTTCATGGAATTCATCAATGAAAAAGGATGAAATAGAAAAAAATTCAATTACATATTGGTTAAATTTATTACAAAACCTTAAATGTGATAAAAATATTTTTCTTACCTTAAATCCTTATTTTAAAATTGATGATAAGAAAATTTTAAAAAAAGTAAGATTTACACATCCATATTTTGATCAATCTGCACTAAATTTTCAAAGTCAGCTTACAAATTTACAAAATAAAAGAAATATTCTTTATTGTGGTAGTTATTTTGGTTACGGTTTTCATGAAGATGGAATAAAATCATCTATTGAAATGCTTAAAACCCTTAATGACTAGTTGTATATATAATGGCGCTGTAATTCACAAAAGATTTAAACCAAAGATACATTTTTTTAAGTACAGGGTATTTTCACTTTTAATTGATCTTTCTGAATTAGAAAAATTAGATAAAACGATTAATTTTTTTTCATACAATAAATTTAATTTAATTAGTTTTTTTGATAAAGATCATGGAGATAGAGATGGATCACTCTTAACCGATTGGGTTAAAAAAAATCTTAGACAAAATAATATTAGTAGTGAAAATATTAGAATTAAACTTTTATGTTACCCAAGAATCTTTGGATATGTTTTTAATCCATTAAGTGTTTTTTATGTGTACAATAATAACAATGATTTGATATCCATATTATATGAAGTCAAAAATACTTTTGGTGAGCAACACACTTATGTTTTTAAAGTAAAAAATGACGATTTATTGCAACACAATTGTGAGAAAAAATTTCATGTTTCACCATTCATTGAAATGAATTGTAGTTATTTTTTTAGAATTTTAAAACCTGCAGATAAGATCTCAGTAATCATAGATCAATATCAATTAAACGAAAAAATATTATATGCTTCTCAAGATGGGAAAAGAAAAGATTTTACAACTTCAGAGTTAATTAAATCTTATTTAAAACATCCCCTAATGACGTTTAAAATTATTGCAGCGATACATTTTGAAGCGTTTAAATTATGGACCAAAGGAATAAAGTTTATCCAAAAAAAATTGAAAATAAGAAACAACATATCTTTTGAAAATTAATGTCCTTAAATAGACTTTCAGACAAACTGGTTTTTAACATATTAGCCGGAATAAATGTTGGATTTCTAGAAATTACAAATTATCAAGGAGAAGTTTTTAAATTTGGAAATCCTCAGGATAATTTAAAAGCTAAATTAAAAATTAAAAAACCAAATTTTTCTTTAAATCTTATAAAGGGTGGCAGCATTGGTTTTGCTGAGTCTTACATGAGAGGAGAATTTGAAACTGATAATTTATCCAATCTCATTGAAATAACAGCTCGAAATATCAAAATCATATACAAGTTTTCAGGCTTACTCGATTTTCCAATTATAAATTTTTTAAAAGGGATCTTTATAAAAAATACAAAGAATAGAAGTAAAGAAAATATTGCAAAACATTATGACTTAGGAAACGATTTTTTTTCTTTATGGCTTGATGAAACTTTAACTTACTCAAGCGGAATTTTTAGCGATACCACTAAAGATCTTTCAGAGGCACAAAACAACAAATATCAAAAAATGATAGATTTAATAAAACCAAACCATGGCGACAGGGTTTTAGAAATTGGATGTGGCTGGGGTGGTTTTGCAGAATATTTAGGAAAAAAATATGATGTAAAATTAGATTGTATTACTATTTCAAAAAAACAATTCGAATATGCAAAAAGAAGGATTCATAATTGTGGTTTAAATGAAAAAGTAAATATTGAAATAAAAGATTATAGAGATTTAAAGAATAAATATAATTCAATAGCCTCCATAGAAATGATTGAAGCTGTAGGGCAAAATTATTTGGAAAGTTATTTTAAAACTATTAAGAAAAACCTTTCTACAGATGGTAGGGCAGCCATTCAAGCAATTACAATAGATGATAGTTTATTTGATAGATATAAAACGAAACAAGATTTTATTCAAAAATATATTTTTCCAGGAGGATTTTTGCCAAGCAAAAATAGCTTAAACAAATATGTTTCAGACAATGGTTTAACAATAAAGTCTTACGACTCATATGCTGATCATTATGCAAATACATTAGCTATTTGGAAAAATGAATTTAATAGAAAATGGGATCTCATTAAAAAACTAGGTTTTGATTTAACTTTTAAAAGAATGTGGGAGTTTTACCTATCTTATTGTGAGGCTGGATTTAAATCGAAAAATATTGATCTGATACAATTTTCAATTCAAAATAAATAAATAAAGGGAGCTTGTGAGCAAAATAATAAACTTAAGATCAATTTTATTGATAATCTCTTTATTCTTAATTACAAACTGCTCAAATAATAGCGATATGAAACCAGAAGATTTTAAAGGTAAAGAACCAAGATTAATCATAGAAAATTACTTGTCAGGCAATGTAAAAGCTTGGGGAGTTCTTCAGAATAGATCTGGAAAAGTTACTAGACAATTCTCAGCAGATTTAGATGGCAAGTGGGATGGCAAGCAATTAATTCTTGATGAAAAATTTAATTGGGATGACGGTGAAATACAAACTAGACAATGGCAAATTACTAAAATAGACGACAACAATTATGAGGGAACTGCTGGAGACGTAGTTGGTAAAGCCAGGGGATATTCATATGGTCCCGCATTTAAATTTGAGTATGTTTTATTAGTTCCAGTAAAAGGTAAAGAAATTAAGATTACTTTCGATGATTGGATTTTCAAACAGGATGATCGAGTAGCAATTAATAGAGCTACAATGACTAAATTTGGAATTAAAGTTGCTGAATTGACTGTAGTATTTGTAAAAGATTAATCTTTCTTTTGATATTTTGTTAATTTTCCAACTAACCCAAAATAAATCTTACTCGGAAGAAAACTTAAGATTTTCAGTACAACAGTTAATGATTTTGGAAAATGAATTTCAAAAGTTTTTTTATTGACCAAGCCATCATATATTTTTTCAGCCGCATATTCAGTAGTTTTTAAAAAAGGCATTTTAAAATCATTTTTATCTGTCATTGGAGTTTTGATAAAACCTGGAGATACTAAGCACACTCTAACATTTGATCGACCAAAGTCAAAATATAGACTTTCTGCTAAATTATTTAGAGCAGATTTTGAAGGTCCATATCCGGTTGAATTGGGTAAACCTCTATAACCAGCAATTGAGGAAACAATAGTAATTGTTCCACTTTTCTTTTTTTTAAAATATTCTTCAACTGCTTTAATAGCATTCAATGTCCCAAAAAAATTAATTTTAAAAACTTCCTCAATTTGTTCAACATCAATATCTCTTTCTTTTTTTGGATTCCATGTGCCAGTAGAAAAAAAACAAATATCTATATTTTCAAATTTATTCTTAATTTTTTCAAAAACCTCTTTACATTTTGATTTATCAGTCACATCTAATGGAAATGGACTTATATTTTCATGATTGTCTGCAATCTCATTAAGAAGATTCTCACGTCTGGCTGAAATAGCAACATTCCACCCTTCATTAGCAAATTTTATTGCAAGAGCTTTGCCGATTCCAGTACTCCCACCCGTTATCCAAATTGTTTTTTTATTCATTATCTAAAGATGTATAATACTTTAATGTTAAAAAATAAATTTTTATCATTCATACTTTTTTTTATTATCACATTTTCAGCCTCATTTATTGGAAGTTTAGTCACAATTAATTTTAAAGACCCTTGGTATTCTCAATTAGTCAAATCTGATTTTAACCCACCTGATTGGATATTTGCACCTGTTTGGACAACGCTATATCTAATGATGACAGTTGCTATTTGGTTTTTTTGGCATAGTAAAAGTAGAGACATGAACACGATTTATATTTATTTTATTCATATTATATTTAATACAACTTGGAGTATCGTTTTTTTTGGATTACACCAAATTTTTTTAGCTTTAATTGTTTTGGTAATCTTAATTGGTTTAATAATTACTTTAGTAATTAGATATAAGCGTGTCAATTTTGTGAGTTATTATTTAATGATTCCCTATTTACTTTGGTGTTGCTATGCATTATTTCTGAATATTAACTTACTAATATTAAATTAATGGATGATGTTGTAATAGTTGGTGGTGGAATAATTGGAGCCGCGACTGCTTACTTTTTATCAAAAGAGGGCAGAAAAGTTAAAGTTATAGAAAAAGACCCAACTTATAAAACTGCTTCTTTTCCTTTGTCATTAGGTGGCTTTAGAAGACAATTCTTCCAAAAAGAAAATATTTTATTAGGAAAATTTGCCAGAGAATTTATTTTTCAAATTCCAGATTTATTAAAAACTGAAAAAAATCCAAAACCCACTGCTAGTATGGTGACCAATGGTTATTTATTAATGTTTGGACTTGAGCATGCAGATGAACAATATAAAGCGCTTGAAAATCATAAAGCTTGTGATGCGGGAACAAAAAATATTAAAGGCTCCGAGTTGAATAATTTTTTTCCATATATCAATAGTGAGGGAATTGAAACAGCGACTTTTACTGACAATCAAAGTGAGGGATGGATTGACCCCTTCATGTTTCATAGTGCTCTAAAAAGTAAAGCAATTGATCTTGGCGCAGAATTTGTTAAGGGTGAAGTTAAATCTCTTTCAGAAATTAATGCTAAGACAATTATTTCAGCTGCTGGATGTTGGACTAAAGAGCTTTTAGAAGATATTCCTGTTGAACCTCAAAAACATACAGTTTTCAGAGTAAAGTGTCCGAAACATATTCCTGAAATGCCATTAACAGGAGATCTAACAACAGGAGTTTATTGGAGACCTGAAGGCAAAGAATATTTAGCGGGTTCACCAAAATCAGTCTTTGATGCTAAAGATCTTGAACCTGCATGGGATGATTTTGAAGAATTGGTTTGGCCAGCATTAGCTCACAGAATACCGGCTATGGAAGAATTAAAATTAACTGGTGGATGGGCTGGATATTATGATTGCAATCGACTTGATAATAATGCAGTTGTTGGAAAACATCCAAAATTTGAAAATGTTTACTTAGCAACAGGTTTCACAGGAAGAGGATTAATGCAAGCTCCGGGAATTGGTAGAGCATTAACAGAATTGATTACCACGGGTGCTTATCAATCAATTGATATATCAAATATGGCTGTAGAGAGAGTTTTAGGTAAACAGGCGAGACATGAGCCATATGTTCTTTAATTAAGTTCCACAAAAAGTTTGATAATTTTCACTTGAACTTGATAATATTTGGTATTTACCGATATCTTTTTGATCAGTATAGGGGCTATTTAAAATTTTTAAAAAGTTAAGCAAAGGTTCCAAATTTCCTTGATCTGCATCTCTAAGAGTATTTTCAACTATATGATTTCTTGGAATTAAAAGGGGGTTTGTACTTCTCATCAATTTTTTATGCTTTTCCTTTGAATTATCATGACTTGATGATCTTTCCTGCCACCTTTTTTTCCAGTTGCTAAAATCAGCAACTTCATAAATATTATCTTCTTGAATTTTAAAGTTCATCAAGTGGCAAAATGTATTTGTATAATCAACTTTATTTTGATGCATCCAAGTGAGTAAGTCTAAAATTAGGTATTTATCTTTTTTATCCTTACCAAGTAAGCCTAGCTTAGCTCTCATCATATTTAACCACTTTTCTTCATATGTTTTTTCAAAAGTGTCAATTATTTCGGTTGCTAATTTTACAGCTGTGTCTTGGTCTTTATCAATTAAAGGTATCAAGCACTCAGCAAATCTTGAAAGATTCCATTTTGTTATAACCGGCTGATTGCAATAAGCATATCTACCTAATTTATCAATTGAACTAAATACAGTCTTTGGATCATAGATATCCATGAAAGCACATGGTCCGTAGTCAATGGTCTCACCAGCTATACTCATGTTATCCGTATTCATTACACCATGAATAAATCCAACCCTCATCCAATTGACTACTAAATCAATCTGTTTGCTTAAAACAACTTTTAAAAGATCTAAGGCTTTATTTTTTGAATTTTCAATTTCTGGGTAATGTCTTTTGACAACATAATCAAATAATGTCTCTAACTCACCTTTTTTATTCCTTGCTGCAATATACTGAAAAGTTCCTACTCTAATATGACTTGATGCTACTCTGGTGAGTATAGCACCTTCTAATTGTGTCTCTCTAATTACATTTTCTCCAGTTTTTGCGACTGCTAAACTTCGTGTTGTTGGAATATTTAAGGCATACATTGCTTCACTTATTAAATATTCTCTAAGCATAGGCCCTAACGCTGCTCTTCCATCTCCATTTCTTGAAAAAGCAGTTTTTCCTGAGCCTTTAAATTGAATATCGTATCTATGATTATTTTTAGATACATGTTCTCCAATCAAAACTGCTCTCCCATCACCAAGCATTGTAAAATGGCCAAATTGATGACCTGCATAAGCTTGTGCTATTGAATTACTATTTTTTGGCAATTCGTTTCCTGTAAATATAGCCGATAATTCAGTCTGACTTATTTCAGAAAAGTCTAAATTTAAATCTTTGGCCAAAGACTCATTTAATAAAATCAGTTTAGGATTTTTAACTTTTACTGGATTTATCTTTTCTCTAAATGGCTCAGGCAATTTGGAATATGTGTTATCAAAATTCCAATTAATGTTGTTTTTCATAAATTGCTACATTTTCCAAATTCTATTTAAAATTTCTTCTCTTCTACAAGCCTTTTTATATTTTAAATAATTAAGAAAATATACTTGATAATAATCTTGATGACGATCTTCAGCTATATAAAATTTTTCAAATTCTCTTATATAAGTTACAACTTTTTTATTAAATTTTTTTTCTAGTCTTTTAAAATCTTTTTCAATTAAATCTTTTTCCTTTTGATTTGTATAAAAAGCAGCAGATCTGTAGCTATAACCTTTGTCACAAAACTGACCATAAGGATCAAATGGATCTATATTGAGCCAAAAATTTTTAAGTAATTCTTCGTAAGATATTAAACTTGCATCATAAATTACCTCTACAACTTCAAGGTGACCTGTGTTTCCATAAGTAACTTCTTCGTAGGTTGGATTTTTGGTTTTTCCTCCAGAGTATCCTGAAATAACTTTCTCAACACCTTTTAACTTTTCAAAAGATTCTTCCATACACCAGAAACAACCACCAGCAAAATATGCTTTACTTTTTTCAGATGCCAATACTGAATTTGTAATTATCAAGTTTAAAAATATTAATAATAAAAATCTCATGACTAAAAATTTATACAAAAATTGGGAATTGAGTCTAGATTATTAAAGGTAGCTACCTTAAGTAGCTTACCTTTAATAATTAAAAGAATGATTTATTTTTTCTTATATTTAGCTGCCTCTTCAGAACCACCTGTGGCAGATCCTTTACTATATGAGTGAGCACCCATTCCAGCTAATTGTCCATCTTTGACGATAAGATATTGATCTCTAATTTCTTTTCCTTCAAAGAAACATTCTAAGATTTCTCTTACACCATCAGCATATCTTGTTTGAGCTGACAAAGAAGTTCCAGAAGTGTGAGGTGTCATACCATGGTTAGGCATTGTTCTCCATACATGATCATTTGGAGCTGGCTGTGGAAACCAAACGTCTCCAGCATAACCACTTAGTTGACCACTCTTCAATGCTTTTGCAATAGCATCACGATTACAAATTTTACCTCTTGCAGTGTTTACAATATAAGCACCTTTTTTCATTTTGCTTATCATTGCATCGTTAAATAAGTTCTCAGTCTCAGGATGGAGAGGGCAATTTATAGTCACGACATCACAAACTTTAACCATAGACTCTACTGACTCATGAAATGTTAAGTTTAATTCTTTCTCAACACTATCTGGTAATTTATGTCTATCAAAATAATGTAAGTGTACATCAAATGGTTTCATTTTTCTTAATGCATCTAAACCGATACGGCCAGCGGCAACAGTTCCAATGTGCATACCTTCAACATCATAAGATCTTTGCACAGCATCTGCTATGTTCCATCCACCTTCATTAACAATTCTATGTTGGTTGTGATAGTCTCTCACCATTGATACAATCATCATTACAATGTGTTCAGCAACAGATCTTGAATTACAAAAAGTTACTTCAACTACATCAATTTTGTTATCCATAGCTGCTTGTAAATCTACGTGATCAGAGCCAATTCCGGCTGTAATAGCCATTTTTAAGTTTTTAGCTTTAGCAATTCTTTCTTTAGTTAAGTAGTAAGGAAAAAAAGGTTGAGAAATTACTATATCAGCGTCAACGATATGTTTATCAGCCTCACATCCATCTCCATCTTTACTATTAGTAACTACTAGCTCATGTCCATTACTTTCTAAAAATTTTCTTAATCCTAATTCTCCTGAAACACATCCTAACAATTCTCCTGGATTAAAATCTCTTCCTTTTGGTGAAGGTAAGGTCATCCCATCTGGATATTTTTCTAGTTTAGGAAGATCTTTAAGTGGATATGACTTAGGCATTCCTCCTTTTGGATCATCATATAATACACATAATATTTTCATTTATTCTCCTGCGTTACTTTCGATCATTAATTTATTTTGAGACATCTAACATTATTTTAATGTCGCTAGCAAACAAATTATTTTGTTTTTGGATAACTCTTTTTAAGTATAAATTTATTAATTATAATAGCAAAAACCAGAATAATTATTGATCCTGAAATTATTGGGCTTAACAAATAGTCTAGTGAGACACTACCCATAATAACTATAATTGGATTTCCACCTGCAGGCGGATGTGTTACATTTAACAATATCATTAGACCCACTCCAAAACCAACTGCTAATGGTATAATTATAAATAATGGCAAAGGAACTAAATATAAAAAAAACATTCCCACTGTTGCAGTTACTAGATGTCCAAAAAAAACATTTTTGGGTTGGGCAAAGGGGCTTTCGGGATATCCATACAACAGAACCATTGATGATCCAAAAGATGCAATAAGAAAAATCCCAAATTCAGTTTTATAAGTCAATAAAGTTAAAATACCTATAGTGATAATTGAAAATAAACCTGCAATAAAAGATTGTTTTAAATTACCCATGAAATTATTTTGATACTATTTTTTTTATTGTTTTAAAAGGTAATAAAATACATTCTTTACGAGATAGATTTTTATTATTAAATATTTTATTCAGCGATTTCCATTTTTTTTCAATATTTTCAACGTTTCCCTCAAAATAATGTTTGGCATCGTCGCACAATTCATTAATTTTAGATTTATTTTCATTCATTGAAATTTTTGAAAGTAAGCTTGCTGAAGCCTGACAATAAACACAGGACTTACCTTGATAACCAAAATCAACAATTTTATTTTTTTTGATAACCAAATCTATTTGCATCTCATCACCGCACATTGAATTTTTCAATTTTGAGTGGTGCGTATAGTTTTTGATACTTTTGTTATTGTTGGTATCAGAGGCTATTTTAAGAATATCCAAATTCATATTAATTTATTATATTAGCGCTAATACTTTGTATAACAATTTAATTTATGTTGTAGTACTAATCAATTAGATCTAAATATTCGATTATGGTTGAACTTAGAAATGAAAAAATAGCTGTACCAGTCGTTTTATTTGCGGGGATACTTTGGTCGTTTGGTCCTCTAGTAGTGAGATATATGAATGATCCTCATATGGTTCCTTGGCAATATATTTTTGGTAGAGGTTTAACTATTTTTATTATTTTAAATTTATATTTATATTTTGAAGAAGGAATAAATTTTTACAAAAATTACAAAAAAGTAGGTAAATCAGGATTGGTCGGTGGCATGGGTCTTGGTATTGCAATGATTTCATTTATTTATTCAATTACAAACACTACTGCAGCAATTACTTTATTATGTTTAGCTGCAATGCCTTTTTTCACTGCATTATTGGCTTTTTTATTTTTAAAAGAAAAAATTTCTCTAAATGTCTGGATATCAATGCTTATTGCTACTGTGGGTATCATAGTTATGGCTGTTGGTAATACTGAAAAAAATTCTTTAATAGGTTTTGTTTTTGGACTCACATCATCAATAGGATTTTCAATTTTTTCTGTCACTTTAAGATGGAGGAAAGAAACTCCAAAATTTACAACAGTCGCTGTAGCCGGTTTATTTTGTTTTATAACAGCTACAATTATGATTTTGGTTAATAAACAAACTTTTTTTGCAACTAGTTATAATAGTGCAATGTTTTCTTTACATGGAGTATTAGTGTGTTTAGGTCTTATTTTATATTCGATAGGATCTAAAGCAATCCAAGCTGCAGAGTTAACATTATTGTCTCTGACAGAGGTTATTGGAGGAATTTTTTGGGTATGGTTACCATTGTTTGGGATTAATGAAATTCCATCTACTAACACAATAGTAGGTGGTTTCTTTCTGTTTGTTTCACTTATTTATTATAGTCTTATCATGAGGTGGAATAAGAGATACATCGCACTAAATTAAATTTAATGGATAGAAATAAAGTCATTGTAAATAGTTGGAATGAATGGGATCCATTAAAGCATGTAATTGTTGGCAGGGCAGATGGTGTATGTATTCCAGCCCCTGAACCAGCGCTTGATGCTAAAGTTCCTGAGGACTCTGATATGAAAGGTAAATTTGGTCCAAGAACAAAAGATACAATAGATAAAGCTAATCAATTGTTAAATGATTTTTCAGAAATGTTATCTAAGCGTGGTATAAAAGTAGACAGACCAACACCAATTGATTTTAATCAAAATATTTCAACTCCTGACTGGAAAGTTGAAACTATGTTTGGTTGTATGCCTCCAAGAGATGTTTTACTGACTGTGGGTAATGAAATTTTAGAAGCTACCATGAGTTATAGATGTAGATGGTTTGAATATCTTTGCTATCGACCTCTTTTAAAAGAATATTATAATTCAGACCCGAATATGAGACATGAGTCGGCTCCTAAACCAAGATTGACTGATGCAGATTATAGAGAAGATTATTTGTCTGACAAAATCGGAATTGAAAAAAGGTTAAAATGGACCGAAGATAAATTTTTTGTAACAACTGAGGAAGAACCTTTATTTGATGCAGCAGACATACTTCGATTTGGAAAAGACTTAATTGTACAACATGGTTTCACCACTAATTTGAAAGGTATTGATTGGTTAAGAAGACATTTTAAAGATCATAGAATTCATGCAGTAAACTTTCCGGGTGATCCATATCCAATACATATAGATGCAACCTTTACTCCTATAAAAGAAGGTTTAATTATAAATAATCCTCAAAGAAAATTACCTAAAGATCAAAGAAAATTATTTGAAAATAATGGATGGGAAATAATTGATGCTGCTCAACCAGCTCATAATGAGCCACCACCACTTTGTTATTCATCTGTTTGGCTTTCAATGAATGTTTTAGTGTTAGATCCTAAAACAGTTTGTGTTGAAAAAAGTGAAAAATATCAGGCAGAACAATTAGACAAGTTAGGTATGGAGGTAATTCCAGTAGATTTAAGAGATGCTTATGCTTTTGGAGGCGGACTTCATTGTTGTACTGCTGATGTTTATAGAGAAGGGGAAATCAAAGATTATTTTCCAAAACAATAAAAAAAGATTAATTTTCTTTAGATTTATCTATATTAAAATTCTCTAATCCACTTGATGAACTTTTAAGATTTTTGTCAATTTCATCAAATCTTGCTCTTTTTTCTATTTCTTTTTGAATAAGTCTTTGTTCACGTCTAATTTCTTCTTGTTCTTTTTGCTTTTGTTCTCTGTCAAATTTTTCTTCCCACTCTCTTATTTTGATAAACTCAGCTTCTTTTTGTCTATCTTCCTCTTCTTTCAATATTTTTAATTCTCTATTTTTGCGTCTTTGCTCTTTTAATTCCTTATTTTTTTGTTCATCTTCCCTTACTTTTAAATCGATATCTTTTCTATTTTGCTCTTCTTCTCTAGTTTTTAATTGTTTTTCTTTTTCTCTTAATTCTTTTGCAACGAGCACTAACTCCTCATCTTTTTTCGTTAGTCTTTCACTTTCAATTTTTTGTTGATCTTCTTTAGATCTAATTTGTTTTTCTCTTATTCTCAGCTCTTCCTCATTTAAGCGGATTTTACTACTCTCCTTATTGAGCCTATCCTCCCAAAGTTTCAATTCTTTTTTTTCCTTTTGATAAGAATTTCTTTCCTCAAGTTTTTGTAATTTAATAGCTTTGATTTTTTCTTGTTCTTTTTTTTTCTTATAATTAGATAATGCGCTACTTAACGAACTTGTTGTTAAAGTTGCTATTTTAGCAAGTCCGTTAGTTTTTTTTTTTATTTTTGTTTTCTTTTTTTTTAATGGCATTTTTTAATTTTTATTTATTTCACTAGATAAATGAAAATTATTCAATAAGATTCTTAAAAAAATCTATGTAGTCCGACTAAAATGAGTTACAACCTGAAAGGGATATATTTAGTATGTTACTTCCTCTTTTTGATCTTCGTTATCGTCTTTTTTATATTTTACACCTTTTCTCTCTAAAATTTCTTTAACTTTTTCAGAATATGGTTCTTCTATGTGTTCAGTACTAGGATTAAGTTCAATACCTGCTGGAGTAATGGTTTGTGGCATAGCAACGAACTGAGAGTCTGGATTTTCAACAGTTTTTCTAACTTTCATTCTATATATTCCAAAAAATCCAATAAAAGAATGAAAAATAAATAGAAACACAAAGAAACCATTTGGTCCAACTAGATCCATAAATATTGAACAAAGAAATGGACCGCTCATCGCACCTAATCCAAAGGCAAATTGTAACCCTGCTCCAGCTGCAACAAATTTTTCTTTTGAGATATAATCATTTGTGTGTGCCAGGATCAAAGAAAACATTGGTAAACTACAAAATGAAAAAAGAATAAAGAAAAAATAAAACCATGTTTTACTAGTTGCAAGACCACCAGGTAGATACATTTGTCTTGAAACAAATATTGCAATTATTGCGAATATTGCTGCTCCAAATGTTGAAAACACAATTACTCTTCTTCTATCGTAAATATCTGAAATTTTACCAATTGGAAATTGGGCTACTGCACCTGAAATTGCTAGCAAGAAAGTTACAATTGATATTTCTAAAATAGTGAAGTTCATGGAGGTAGCATAAACTGCTAGCAATGTGAATAAAGCAGATTGTATTGTTCCATAAAAAAGAGAGCTCACCATACCAAAAGGTGAAGCTTCATATAATTCCCTCATATTCATAGCTTGTATTTTTTTAAAATTTGGTGGTTTTTTTTTAGTTAGTAAAATAGGTATTAAAGCAGCAGAAGTAATTACTGAAACTAATATAAATGGTTGAAAGTTTTTAGGACTACTAAAGTTAAGTAAAAACATACCAATACCCATGGTTCCATAAAGTATGACCATATAAATAGAAAGCACGCTGCCTCGATTTTTATTACTTGATCTGTCATTTAACCAACTTTCTGCAACTGTATAAATGCAGA
>QCNQ01000020.1 GCA_003213155.1 Pelagibacteraceae bacterium AG-426-G02
ATTTCAAATAAAATTGTAAATAGCATAAGAGGAGTAAATAGAGTAGTTTATGATGTTACATCTAAACCGCCGAGCACCATTGAGCTTGAATGAAAAAAATAAAAAAAATTATAAATAAAAAAAATAAATCTAAAATTGTTTGTCTTACTGCGTATTCAAAGAATATTGCAGAAGAGGTAGATAAACATGTTGATATTGTGCTAGTGGGAGATTCACTAGGATCAGTATTGTATAATTATTCAACTACCAGAAAAGTTACTCTAACAGAAATGATCAACCATTCTAAGAGCGTAAGACTTGGAGTAAAAAAAAGTTTGATGGTTGTTGATATGCCATTTAATACTTATTCAACACCAAACGCCGCTCTAAAGAATGCTAAAAAAATAATTAAGGAAACCAAGTGTGATGCAGTGAAGTTAGAAGGCGGAAAAAAAATAATCCATCAAATTAAACTATTAAACAAAAACAAGGTTCCTGTGATGGGACATCTTGGATTATTACCCCAATCAACTAAAGGTAAATTTAAATCTAAAGGAAAGACCACTAAAGAGATCAATCAATTGATTAATGATGCTTTATTACTTCAAAATAATGGAGTTTTTGCAATTGTCCTGGAGTGTATAAAAACACCAATAGCAAAACAAATTACAAAAAATTTAGATATCCCTACAATTGGAATTGGTTCTTCTGTTCATTGCGATGGTCAGGTTCTTGTTACGGATGATTTAATTGGTCTAAACCAAACAAAAATAAAATTTGTTAAACAATTTCTAAACGTAAAAAAATATATCAATGCCGGATTAAGAAAATATGCTTCAGAGGTAAGATCTAAGAAATATCCAACTAAAAAACATTCGTATTAAAAATATTTCTTAAATTGTTCGTTGATCGATAAAATTTCTAAGTCTACTAAACCTCCAATTACTAATTGAAGGGCTACTAAAAGAATAAAACCTAAACCTACATAGGCAATCCATAAATGTTTTTGAATATAACTTGCAAGATATGTTGCCATTGCTCCTGTTAAAATTACTGATAAAACCAGTCCAAATATCATAAAGCCAAAATTGCCTTTGGCAGCACCAACTACACCTATAACATTGTCAAAACTGATTGTAATGTCTGCAAATAAAACTTTATAAACACTTTGAATATAAGATGGTTCTTTAGATTTTTTTGTTGGCGACTTTACTTTCTTTATTTCAAAAAGATCCTTTCTTAAATCATTAACGATCCAGATTAAAAGCAAACCACCTAAAATTTTAATAAAATAAAATTTGAACAAGTAAGTTGCAAATAACGCAAAAATAACTTTAAATATTAAAGCACCAGCCACTCCCCATAAAATAATTTGTCTTCTATGTTTTGGTGCAAAGTTTGCAGCGATCAAACCAATGATAATTGCATTATCTGCTGCCAAGATTATATCGATAAAAATAATCTGAACTAATATGAGTGCTTCTTCTAACAAAGTAAGAACATAGTATAAAATATTTTAAATAATTCAATTAAAAGTAGTATTATTTTTTTATTGATAATTATTTTAATACATAATGAAATAGTCTTAATAAAAATGGAGGACAAATGAAATTCTTAAAATATTTATCAACTATTTTAGTTTCATTAATTTTGTCAATTAATCTTGCAATTGCAGAGAAATGGGACATGGCTCTAGCTTATGGGGCGGGGAACTTTCATTCTGCAAATGCAGCTGAATTCGCAAAAAATGTTACTGAAAAAAGTGGTGGCAAGTTAACAATTGTAACACACCCTGGTGGTTCATTGTTTAAAGGTGGAGAAATTTTTAGAGCAGTAAGAACAGGTCAAGCTCAAATTGGTGAGAGATTTATGTCAGCTTTAGGAAAAGAGGATCCACTTTTAGAAGTAGACTCTCAACCATTCTTAGCAACGTCTTACGCCGATGCAATGAAGTTATATAAAGCGTCAAAAGACGAAATCGTTAAAGGATTAGACGAGAAAGGCTTAGTATTTCTTTATGCTGTACCGTGGCCAGCGCAAGGCTTGTATAGTAAAAAGGAAATTAACTCTGTTGAAGATTTAAAAGGTCTTAAATTTAGAGCTTATAATTCTGCTACCATCAGAATAGCCGAGCTAACAGGAATGGCTCCTACAAAAATAGAGGCTGCTGAAATTAGTCAGGCGTTTTCTACAGGTGCAGTTGAAAGTATGATCACATCACCGACTACAGGTAAAAACTCAAAAATTTGGGAAAATGGTGTGAAATATTTTTATGATATTGCAGCCTGGTTTCCAAAAAACATGATAATTGTGAACAAAGATGCTTGGAATAAATTGGATCAGGCAACTAAAGATCTTGTTATGAAACAAGCAGCTTTAGCTGAAAGAAAAGGTTGGCAATTATCAAAACAAGGTAACGTTGGTGATAAAAAAGCTTTAGCTGATGCTGGTATGGTAGTCGGTAAAGTTAATGCACCACTACAAGCTCATTTTGAAAAAGTTGGAGAGACTATGGCTAAGGAATGGTCTCAAAAAGCTGGTTCAAGAGGAGCTGCTGTTTTATCAAGTTATAAATAATTCAATTCTTAAAATTAAGGCCACTTAAAATTTGAGTGGCCTTAAATTATTATGTTAAAATCACTAGATAGAAATTTAAATAAACTCTATAAATTTTCAGGTTATGTCGCTGCTTTTTTCTTAATTTTAGTAGCAGTTTTTATTCTTATTGGTATCTCATCGAGAATATTTGGTTTTTATTTAAGAGGTCTTGCTGAGTATTCAGGTTATT
Organism: Pelagibacteraceae bacterium AG-426-G02; assembly: GCA_003213155.1. Classification (GTDB taxonomy): domain Bacteria; phylum Pseudomonadota; class Alphaproteobacteria; order Pelagibacterales; family Pelagibacteraceae; genus Pelagibacter. The sequence continues at coordinate 2,768 of QCNQ01000020.1, forward strand.
GTATGGCTGCTGCATCCTTTTTTGCATTAGCGTACACATTTGTAGAAGGAGGGCATATTCGGATTACACTTTTTTTAGAAAAATTATCAGGTACAAAGAAAAAATTTATTGAAACCTGGTGTTTAAGTATTGCAAGCTTTTTTTCAGGATACCTAGCTTTTTACTTCGTTAAAATGTTAATTATTTCCTATAAATTTCAAGAACGAAGCGAAGGAGCAGATGAAATTTTGATTTGGATTCCTCAAACAAGTGTAGCTATCGGATCAACAATTTTTTTTATAAGCGTTTTTCATCAATTTATTTTAACCATCAAAAAGGATTAAATGACCGAAATACTTTTAACAATTTTCTTTATCAGTGTTTTGCTATTTTTTTTAGGATCTGGAATTTGGGTTGCGTTAAGTATGATTGGGGTATCGGCTATTGGCATGATGTTATTTACCTCAAGACCAGTTGGTGATGCAATGGCTACAACGATATGGGGTACATCATCCTCTTGGACACTTACCGCATTACCACTATTCGTTTGGATGGGTGAGATTTTATTTAGGACAAAGCTCTCTGAAAATTTATTCAAAGGATTATCTCCCTGGATGCAAAAATTACCAGGAGGTTTAATCCATGTTAATGTTGTTGGATGTGCATTATTTGCAGCAATTTCAGGCTCTTCAGCAGCAACTGTTGCAACAGTAGGCAAGATGTCTATTCCTGAATTAAGAAAAAGAAATTATCCAGAAAAAATCTTACTAGGTAGTTTAGCGGGTTCAGGAACATTAGGTTTGCTGATACCACCGTCAATTATATTGATTATTTACGGCGTTGCTGTCCAAGAGTCTATAGCAAAATTATTTATTGCTGGGATTATTCCTGGGATAATGATTGCACTAATATTCATGTCTTACGTGATTATTTGGTCTTTAATTAATAAAAAATCTATGCCAGAAATTATTGAGGAGTACTCATTTTTTGAAAAAATAAAAAGATCAAAACAACTTTTGCCAGTAATAATTTTAATATTAGCTGTTATTGGATCGATATATACAGGAATTGCAACAGCTACTGAAGCAGCTTCATTAGGAGTAGTTGGAGCATTAATATTATCTTACTTTCAAAAAAGTTTAACATTAAAAACTTTTAAATCCTCTTTACTTGGAGCAACTAAAACCTCTTGTATGATCGCTTTTATTTTAGCAGGTTCAACATTTTTATCTTTAGCAATGGGGTTCACTGGATTGCCAAGAAATCTAGCTCTCTGGATCCAAAATATGGAATTATCTCCATATGTTTTGATATTTGTTTTAATGATCTTTTATATAATTTTAGGAATGTTTCTTGATGGTATTTCAGCAGTTGTTTTAACAATGGCAATCATTGAGCCCATGATTAGACAAGCAGGTTTTGATATGATTTGGTTTGGTATTTTTTTAGTCATTGTTGTTGAGATGGCACAAATCACCCCGCCTGTTGGTTTTAATTTATTTGTACTTCAAGGTATGGCAAAAAAAGATATGGGGTATATTGCAAGGAGTGCATTCCCATTATTCTTATTAATGGTCCTGGCAGTCATATTAGTTGTGATCTTTCCAGAAATAGCTTTATGGATGCCGGAGCAAATGATTAAAAATATAAATTAGTATTTTGATTTCTCGCCAGCTATGACAGCTTTTAACTGATCATATTCTTCGCAATTACAACCCTCTAAAACTCCAAGTCTTTCAACTGCAAGATTATGTCTATTAGTTGCAACATACAATTCACCAAGATATTCGTTAATACCTTTATGTTTTGGATCAATAGCTAAACCTTGAAGATAATACTTCTCACCATTTTCAAAGTCACCAAGCTTTCTAGTTGTGAAACCTAAGTAGTTAAGAGTATCAGCTTTACCAGGTTTTTTTTCATTTGATTTAATTAAAAGCTTCTGCGCTTTTGCATAACTTTTTTGCGCTTTTTCTAATTTTCCTTTTTTTTCGTATTTTTTAGCACTTTTAATATGCACTACCGCTTTATCATAGTTTGTTTTTGTTGAACTTGATCCGCTAGAAGACGAACCAGCTGCAAAAACGTTTGTTGTGATAAAGAAGGCAATAGATAAAGTTAAGATAATTTTTTTCATATTAAATAAATTTTTTCATTTTGTTTAAAGTTTTTAATTCTAAACCATTTTCAACTAAGTTATCTCTTATCGATTTAGCCGTTGCTAATGAACTTAGATTGTCACCATGTATACAAACAGAGTCGATTTCACAAGGTATTTGCTTCCCGCTGTGACAATTAAGCGACTGAGTTTGCACCATCTTTAATACATGTTTTTTTGCTAGCTCAGGATCAGTTATTAATGCATGAGGTTTCTTTCTCGATACAAGATTGCCATCATCCTCATAATTTCTATCAGCAAATATTTCACAAGCGAACTTCATATCTAATTTCTTTGCTGCTTCTTGCATTTTTGATCCAGTAGGTACGAGATATATTATATCTTTGTTAATATCCTTAATAGTTTTGGCTAAAATTGTAGCTAACTCAATATCCTCACATGCCATATTATTTAAGGCCCCATGAGGTTTTACATGAGATACACTTTCTCCATGAGAAGAAGCTATTTTTTGAAGAATTTCATATTGATCAATTATAAGTTTTTTTATTTCACTTTCAGAAAGATCCATTCTTTCTCTACCAAAATTTTCTGGATCTTTAAAAGAAGGATGGGCACCAATACTCACTCCATTTTTTTTCGAAATTTTCACTACTTGGCTCATGGTTTGCTCATCTCCAGCGTGATAGCCACAAGCAACATTGGCTGAATTTACGATCTCTAATAAATCTGGATCATACTTATTTGAGTGATGTTTTGATTTTTCACCTAAATCACAATTTATATTAATTTCCATACTCATAATTTGTAAGTATAACATGGCATGATTAAAAATATATCAAATCTTGGTGACGCAGCTTTGTATTGTGATTTCGGTTCTGAGGTAAACAAAGAAATAAATAGTAAAGTAATACGATATTTTAAAAGTATTCAAAAAGAAAATATTGATGGGATCAATAACTTAACTCCCTCATATAATAAATTAATCATTTCATTCGATCTACGAAAAAAAAATTTTCAAACGATCAAAAAATTAATCGAAAATTTAAATATTACTAATGATGATGCATTAGAGAGTAATAAAATTAAAATACCTGTTTGTTGTGATGAAAATTTTTCGTTAGATATAAAAAGATTAGAGGAAAAGTTACAAATAACTCGTGATAAAATTTATGAGAAATTTTTTGGTAAGGAATTCTTTTGTTATATGACTGGTTTTATTGCAGGTATGCCTTTTCTGGGCGATCTAGAAAATGAGCTGCGGGCAAAACGTTTGGAAACACCAAGAGTAAAAGTGCCCAAGGGTTCGGTTGGATTAACAGAGCAATTTGCAAATGTTTATACATTCGAAAGTCCTGGTGGTTGGAATATCATTGGAAATACACCACAAGTTATTTTTGATAGCACTAATGAGAATAATCCAAATTTAATTAATCCAGGTGATGTAGTTACTTTTGAACAAATTACCAAAGAACAATATTACAATTACAATGAATAAAAATTATTTTGAAATAAAAAGAGCTGGTATTAACACAACATTTCAAGATCAGGGTAGAGGCAATCTTTATCATATTGGTATTCCATTTAGTGGAGCAATGGATAATAGAAATTTTCAAATTTCCAATAAACTTGTTGGTAATGAAGTAAATTTTCCAACAATTGAATTTGCCTATCAAGGTCCTTTGTTAAAGTATTTTGGTGAAAGTATTAATTTTGCAATCACGGGGGATGTCAAATTTATAATTAGAAAAAAAAATGATGCTATCGAAGGAAAATGTTATCAATCTTTCGCTTTAGAAAATGGTGATGAATTAGATATTATAAGCACTAATAAATCTGTTTATGGATATTTAGCAGTAAGTGGTGAATTTGATGTTAATTATCAATGGTCAAGTTGCTCTGTTAACACAAAAGCAAATATTGGTGCAAATAATGGAAAAAAAATAGAAGATGGACAAAAGATTTATATTTTAAATATCAATAAAAATTTAAGTGATAAAAAATTAAATTACATTAATACAAAAATTGAAAATATAAGAGTTATCCAAGGAACAAATTTTGACTATTTTTCTGATGAAGGAAAAAAGATTTTTTTTGAGAAAGAATTTGTAATATCAAAATTATCAGATCGTATGGGTATGAGACTAGAGGGATCAAAAATAGAAAATATTGTTGATACCAATATTAAATCAGAAGGTTTATTAAAAGGTGTTATTCAAGTACCCGCAGATGGAAATCCGATTATTATGCTTTCAGATCATGGAACTATTGGGGGTTATCCTAAAATAGGAGTTGTGATCAGCGCAGATTATGACAAGTTAGTTCAATTAACCCCAGGTTCAAAGATTAAATTTAAAAAAGTCGAATTAGCTGATGCAGAAACATTATTTAAACTATATGACTTGGAGACACAAAATTTAATTTCACAAATTTAATGACTTTTATAAGAAACTTACCTGGACCATTATTAATTTTTTTAGGTGCATTAAGTTTAAGTTTTGGTGGATTGATTGTAAAATCTTTTGAGGGAGCTACATTATGGCAAATTCTATTTTGGAGATCTTTATTTTTTTCTTTAACAGTTCTAGCTTTCTTAATTTTAAGTTATAGAGGAAAAACAATTGAATCGTTTTATAAGTCCGGATTACCAGGATTTGTTGGTGGAATTATTTTATCTTTTGGTTTTTGTGGATATGTGTTTGCTATGTACAACACCACTGTTGCTAATACTAATTTTATCATTTCACTTCAAATACTATTTCTTGCAATATTTGGATATTTTTTTCTTAAGGAAAAAATAAATTTAATTACTTTGTTTTCAATCTGTCTGGCGATGACAGGTGTTTTATTAATGGTTGGCAATTCATTATCTCCTGGAGAATTATCTGGAAACCTAGCAGCTTTTACAATGCCAATTACTTTTGCAGTTTTAATTATGATTGTTAGAAAATTTCCCTCTGTGGATATGGTGCCTGCCCAGTTCGTTGCCGGCGTGAGTTCATGTTTAATTGGTTTTTTACTTTCTACTAAAATTATGATTTCTCCTCATGATATTTTTTTGGGTTTTCTCGCAGGTTTTTTTCAAGTTGGTTTTGGTTTTATATTTATAACTATCGGTGCAAGAACAACACCATCTGCCATGGTAGGTATCATAATGTTATCCGAATCTGTCCTAGGACCGATATGGGCATTCCTTTTCGTAAGTGAAAGACCCTCTGTATTTGGATTAATTGGTGGCGCAATTATACTTTCTGCGGTTTTATTACAATTTTACTCGCTTTTAAGTAAACAAAAAAAAATTGTTTCTGATTGACTTTTTTCCACACATGTAAGAATATCCTGACACGGGAGAGACTACAGATTATCGTAGCGCCGAAGGAGCAACCACCCAGGAATCTCTCAGGCAAAAAGGACCGTAACATATTAACTCTGGAAAGAGATTTAATTCTCGCCGAAGGAGCAAAACTCTCAGGCAAATATACAGATGGGTACAAAGAGTTAATATGGAAACAAAAAAAACATCGCTGTACCAATTACATCAAGATTGTAATGCAAAATTTGTTGAATTTGCAGGTTATCAAATGCCGATACAATATTCGGAAGGTATTGTAGAAGAACACAAATTCACACGAAATCACTCAGGTATCTTTGATGTTTCCCATATGGGTCAGCTATTTATTTATGGTGGTGAAGACTTAATCAAAGATTTAGAAAAAATTTTTCCTTTAGATCTTAAAAATTTGAAATTAAATCATTCAAAATACAGCTTCTTAATGGACAAAGATGCTGGGATACATGATGATTTAATTATCACAAAAACAAAAGAAGGTTTTTTGATAATCCTCAATGCAGCATGTAAAGATAATGACTTTAAAATTTTAAAAGAATTTCTTGGGGATAAGTACAAAATGGTTATGGATGAAAATAGATCTCTAATTGCCATTCAGGGTCCTAAATCATCAGAAATTCTTAATGATGTAATTAATGGTGTTAAAGATCTAAATTTTATGTCTGGAAACTGGTTTACATTTGAAAATCAGAAAGTTTATATTACGCGATCTGGTTACACAGGCGAAGACGGTTTTGAAATATCAATTGTAAATGATTTTGTCGACCAATTAACTAGAGAATTAATCAACAAAGGATCTAAATTGATAGGTCTTGGAGCAAGAGATACATTAAGATTGGAAGCTGGCTTATGTCTTTATGGTCATGATCTTGATAAAGATAAAACTCCAGTGGAAGCAAATTTGAAGTGGGCTATTTCAAAAGAAAGAATCTCCAAGGGAGATTTTATTGGCTCTGACATAATTATTAAACAATTAAATGATGGTGTCAGTAAAATAAGAGTTGGAATTAAACCTGAGGGCAGAATTATTGCTAGAGAAAAAACAAAAATATTTAATCAATCAGATGTTCATATTGGCGAAATCACAAGTGGTACATTTGGACCAAGTGTTAATGGACCTGTTGCAATGGGTTATGTGGAAAATGAATTTTCAAAAAAAAATACTAAAGTATTTTTTAGAAGTCAGAGGTAAAAAACATCCTGCAAGTATTTGCAGCTTACCATTTTATAAAAAAAGTTATGTCAAAGGGGTAAACTAATGAGTGAAGTAAAATATTCAAAAGAGCACGAGTGGATTAAATTAGATGGAGATGTTGCAACAATTGGGATCACAAAACATGCTACAGAGATGTTAGGTGATATAGTTTTTGCAGAACTTCCAGAAAAAGGTTCTAACGTAGAGAAAGATGGTACAGCTGGTGTTGTAGAGTCAACGAAAGCTGCTAGTGATGTATATACCCCTGTGAGCGGTGAAGTAGTTGATACCAATCAAGCTATAGTAGATGATCCATCAAAGATTAATCAAGACCCAGAGGACTCAGCGTGGTTTTTTAAACTAAAAATAAAAGATCCATCAGAAATGGATACTTTAATGAACAAAGACGATTACGATAAATTTGCAAAGGAGACTTCAGCATAATGTTACCAAATTCAGAAAAAGATTTTTTAAGAAGACATATTGGTCCTTCAAAAGAAGACCAATCAAAAATGTTAAAAGAATTAAATTATAAATCACTAGATGATTTGATTGACAATACTGTTCCAGAAAAAATAAAGTTTAAAGGTGAACTTAATATTGGTGATTCAAATTCAGAGTACGAGGCGTTAAGAAAATTACGAGCAATTTCGAAAAAAAATCAAGTTTACTCAAATTTTATTGGTATGGGTTATTATGGAACCTATACACCCTATGTAATTTTAAGAAATATATTAGAAAATCCAGGTTGGTATACTTCCTATACACCTTATCAGCCTGAGGTAGCTCAAGGAAGACTTGAGATGTTATTAAACTTTCAACAAATGATTGTTGACTTTACAGGGATGGATATTGCCAATG
>QCNQ01000021.1 GCA_003213155.1 Pelagibacteraceae bacterium AG-426-G02
TTGAAATTACCTTTTTTTCAGTGAGAATTTTTTTTGAAACTTTATTCTCATCTTCAATTTTTTCTTTTTTATTCCATATTCGTGAATTTTCATTCAGAGAGCAATTAGATAAAAAAATTGAAAATATTAATATTACAAATACTTTATTCACTCAAATCTCTGTTTAGTCTTTTTTGTGTTCCCTTGAGTATATCCAAATTAGCGTTTTCTAAAGTAATTATTTGACTGAAAAATTCTTTGGATTTTTGCTTTTCACCTTTAGAGTAAAAATATTCTGCTAATAAATATAAAGCATGGGACTTCCAAACACTTTTTGAATTAATTATAGGATTTAAAATTTCTAAAATTTGACCTTCATTGATTGTATCAGCATTATAAAGTGCTTTTTTATAAATAATAAGATACTCAATTTCACTATCCAATGAAGTTTTGTTTATCAATATATCAAACAAGCTATTAATTTTATTTTTATCACTCACTAGCTGATTATCTATTAAGTAATACAAAGCTAATGGAGAATAAGTTGGATCTTTATTTTCTACTATCTCCTGCATCGCTAAAACTATCTCAGAGTTATCTCCATTCTTATGTTTAATGATTGAACTATTATATTTATCTGAAATTTTAATTTTATTTTTATCTTGATAGATTTGATATGAATAAAAACCGAGCAGAATTAATATCAAAAAGATTAAACATGATATGAGTAGTTTTTTATTTTTTATAAAAAAATCTTTTATTCTCTGATTTCTGGTATTGCTATTAATGATTGCTATATCTTCATCCATAATTAAATCATATTTCGAAGGACGTATTGTAATATGCCTCCATTTTTATAATACTCTAGCTCATTTTTAGTATCTATTCTACAGAGTGCTTGGATTGTTTTAATCTCACCTGAAGCATACTTAATTTCTACTTTAACTTTATCAGAAGGATTAATTCCATTCTCAAGATTGATTATACTAATCAATTCTGATCCAATTAATTTTAAATTTTTCCTATCAATATTATCAATAAATTGTAGTGGCAAAATACCCATCCCAATTAAGTTAGATCTATGAATTCTCTCAAAACTTTCAGCAATTACAGTCTTTACTCCTAAAAGTTTGGTTCCTTTTGCTGCCCAATCTCTTGACGAGCCTGTTCCATATTCTTTACCACCTATAACAACTAAATCTGTCCCTCTTTTTTTATATTCAACTACTGCATCATAAATTGGCATCACTTTTTTTTCTGGGTAAAGTGTTGTAAATCCACCTTCTGTACCAGGTGCCATCTCATTTCTTATTCTAATGTTGGCAAATGTTCCTCTCATCATTACTTCGTGATTTCCTCTTCTGGCACCATAGGAATTATAATCTTTAGGTAAAATTTGGTGTTTCATAAAATATTCTCCTGTCGGGCTTTCTTTTTGAATATTGCCTGCAGGAGAGATATGATCTGTAGTTACCATATCACCTAAAATTAATAATGGACGAGCATCATGAATTTTTTTAAAACCTTCTGGTTGATCTGGAAGATTTTCAAAAAAAGGTGGTTTTTTTACATATGTAGAATTTTCTTCCCAATTATAAATACTACTTTTTTCTGTTTTAATTTGTTGCCATTGTTTTGGTCCCTCAGAAACATTTGAATACCTTTTCACAAACATTTCAGGATTTAAAGATGATTTTAACACATCTTCAATTTCTTTATTTGATGGCCAAATATCCTTCATAAAAATATCTTTGCCATTTGTATCTTTACCAAAACTATCTTTATACAAATCAAAATTCATATGACCGGCAAGAGCATAAGCAACAACTAATGGAGGTGACGCGAGATAATTTGCTTTTATATGTGGAGAAATTCTACCCTCGAAATTTCTATTACCAGACAACACTGAGACAGCATAGATATTTTCTTTTTGAATAGAGTCGACAATCTCATCAGCTAATGGACCTGAATTTCCAATACATGTAGTGCAGCCATAACCCACCAAATGAAACCCAAGTTTATCTAAGTAAGTATTTAATCCTGCTTTCTCCAGGTAATCTGTAACAACTTGTGAGCCTGGTGCTAATGAAGTTTTAACCCAAGGTTTTACCTCCAATCCTAATTCCACTGCTTTCTTAGCTAAAAGTCCCGCTCCAATTAAAACATTTGGATTAGAAGTATTTGTACAAGATGTAATTGCTGCAATTAAAATAGATCCATCTTTTATTGAATATTCTTTATCTTTAACTTTTGAAACTGAAAAATCTTTTTTACCAGTTACTTCAGAAAAACTTTTCTTAAAACTAGTTGAAGCATCAGTTAATAAAACTTTATCTTGTGGTCTTTTCGGTCCTGAAATAGTAGGAACAATAGTTGTCATATCTAAAGTTAAAGTGTCAGTAAAATCAATATCTTCACTAGACCACAAACCCTGAGCTTTAGCATATTCCTCAACTATTTTTACTGTCATTTCATCTCTACCAGAAAATTTTAAATACTTTAAAGTTTCTTCATCTATTGGAAAAAATCCACAAGTCGCTCCATACTCTGGAGCCATATTTGCAATTGTTGCACGATCCGCTAAGGTTAAATTCTTCAAACCATCACCATAAAATTCTACAAACTTTCCAACTACACCCTTGTCTCTTAACATTTTAACAACTGTTAAAACTAAGTCTGTTGCAGTAGTGCCTTCTGGCATTTTATTTTTTACTTCAAAACCTATTACTTCAGGAATAAGCATTGAAATAGGTTGACCTAACATACCCGCCTCAGCTTCAATACCACCGACTCCCCATCCCAAAACTGAAAGTCCATTGACCATGGTTGTATGGCTATCGGTCCCTACTAATGTATCTGGAAAAAGATAACTCTGTCCCTCAAAATCTTCACTCCATACTACTTTGGATAAATATTCTAAATTAACCTGGTGACAAATTCCAGTACCTGGAGGAACTATTCTAAAATTATTGAATGCTTGCTGACCCCATTTTAAAAAAGAATATCTTTCTCCATTTCTATTAAATTCAATTTCAACATTTTTATCGAACGAATCTGCTTTAGCAGACTGATCAACTTGGACTGAATGATCAATAACAAGATCCACTGCTGAAAGTGGATTAATTGTATTGGGATCTTTATTTTTTTCTTTTACAGCTTCTCTCATAGCTGCCAAGTCAGCCACTGCAGGAATTCCAGTGTAATCTTGTAGTAATACTCTTGCGGGTCGATAAGCAATTTCTGTTTTTGATTTTTTTGTTTTTAGCCAATTTTTAATTGCCTCAATTTGATTTTTTGTAACCGATATATCATCCTCATATCTTAACAAATTTTCTAACAAAACTTTTAGGGATTTTGGTAATTTAGAAATACCCTCCAAACCATTTTCTTCTGCTTTCTTTAATGAATAAAATTTAAATTTTTTATTATTTATTTCTATATCAGAAAGAGTTTTATAAGAGTTAATTTTACCTGGTTTCATATTTTTATATATAAAATGTAATTATGCTTAATAAAAGAAGCCCTGACATAACATAATTAAAGTACTTAATAAATTTATCATTTGTCGCAAATTTCCTCAAAAATTTACCGACAAACGTCCACAAAGTAATACTTGTGACAGAAAATAGAAAAGCAAGAGCAACTATTTGAGTCGCATAACTTATATAATTAACACCTAACTCGACATAAGTAGAGACAACAATAATTGCAACAGTGACACCTTTGGGATTTAAATATTGAAATAAAAAGGTTTCAATAAATTTTACAGGGTTTTCCTTTTGGGTTTCATTTGAAGAGGTTGAAAACGCAATCTTATAGGCCAGATATATTAAAAATAAAGTCCCAAGATATCTAATGACTATTTGAATGATGGGAAATAATTTAAAAACATTAATTAAACCTATCGATAAAAACAAAACTAATGAGGTGAATCCTAAAGTCACACCAAGAATATGAGGGATTGTTTTTTTTATCCCAAAATTAAATCCAGAGTAAGATGCGACTACATTATTTGGACCCGGCGTATAAGCTGTGACAAACCAAAATAAAGAAATTGATAATATTTCAGGATGCATACTTAGGCTATTGGAAGACCATTTTCTGATTGTTGAGATGGATGAACGAGAATCACTTTGCCTTCTTTATCTATTGAGCCTAAAATCAAAACTTGAGACACCACTCCAGCAATATTTTTTTCAGGAAAATTACAAACTCCGATTACTTGTTTGCCTTTTAAATTTTCCTCATTGTAATAATGAGTAATTTGCGCTGAAGATTGTTTAATTCCTATCTCTTTTCCAAAATCTACCTCAACTACTAAAGATGGTTTTCTTGCTTTCTCATTTTTTTTTACAGAAATTACTGTCCCTACACGTATGTCAACTTTATCAAATATATCGTATGTTATTTGTTCTTTCATAAATTCAGTATATATATTAGTTATTATTCATGAGTACAGAAATTAATATTGAAAAATTATATGAAAATTGCATCAAAATTTTGACTGATTTAATCGGTTTCAAAACAATTTCTGGAGATGATAATAGTAATTTAATTAATTATTGTGAAGAGTACCTTCAAAAATTAGGTGCAACTTCATTTAAAACTTTTGATGAAGAAAAAAAACGAGTCAATCTTTTTGCAACATTCAAGGCGAAAAAAACAAACGGGATAAAACCAATTATTTTATCTGGTCACACTGATACTGTTCCAGTTTCAAAAAGTTGGAGCACTGATCCTTTTAAAGCCACAATCAAAGATGATAAACTTTATGGCAGAGGTGCATGTGATATGAAAGGTTTTATTGCATGTGTTTTAGCTTATGCGCCAATTTATTCAAAAGTGGAATTAAACAGAGATATCCATTTTTCATTCACATTTGATGAAGAAACTGCTTGTCTTGGAGCACCCATATTAATTGAGGAGTTAAAAAAAAGAAAAATTCAAGACGGCATATGCATAATTGGGGAACCAACTAAAATGAAAATTATAGATGCTCACAAAGGTTGTTATGAATATACAACTTATTTTGAAGGTTTAGCTGGTCATAGTTCAATGCCACATAAAGGTGTTAGTGCTGTTGAGTTTGCTTCACGTTACGCAAACAAACTCATTGAATTAAGACAGGACTTAAAAAAAAGAGCTCCTAAAGATTCGATATTTGATCCACCCTTTTCAACTTTGCAAGTAGGAGGAATATTTGGTGGCATAGCACACAATGTGATAGCTGATAAATGTTATATTGAATGGGAGACTAGACCGGTAGTGAAAGAAGATGGAATTTTTTTAAATCAAGAAATAGATAAGTATGCTAATGAAATTTTATTACCAGAAATGAGGAAAGTATTTCCAAATTCAAAAATAACAAAAAAAATAATTGGTGAAGTAACTGGATTTGATCGTGTTAAAAACTCAGAAGCATGTGAGTTGGTTTCAAGTTTAACTGGGGACAATTCACGAGAAGTTGTTTCTTTTGGCACTGAGGCTGGGTTGTTTCAGGAAATTGGGATGAGCACTGTTGTCTGTGGTCCTGGTTCTATCGAGCAGGCTCACAAAGTTGATGAATTTATTGAATTAAATGAAATTAAAAAATGTTTAAAATTTTTAGATGGTCTTAAAAAAAAATCTTCTTTAAATTAATTCCAGCCACCAACAGCTTTCACTTCTAAAAATTCCTCAAGACCATGTTCACCAGCTTCTCTACCAATTCCAGAATGTTTAAAACCTCCAAATGGTGCATCTACAGCAATTCCAGCTCCATTTACGTCTACCATTCCTGATCTTAACTTTCTTGCAACTCTTTTAACTTTTTCTTTGTCTTGCGTTTGAATGTAATTAGTCAATCCATAAGGAGTATCATTAGCAATCTTAATTGCTTCTTCTTCATTTTCAAAAGGCATTACTGATAACACTGGACCAAAAATTTCTGTTCTTGCAACTTCCATATCATTTTTTACATCAACAAAAACTGTTGGTTTGACAAAGTATCCTTTTTCAAATCCTTCCGGTTTACCAGCGCCTCCTGCAACTAATTTTGCACCCTCATCTATACCCTTTTTAATTAAAGTTTGAATTTTGTTGTATTGGGTTTCAGAAATAACAGGACCAATATGCTCTCCTTCCTTCTTTGGATCACCAACCTCAAAATTTTCAGTATATTTTTTTAATCTTTCTACAGCTTCATTATACATTGATTTTTCAACAAGCATTCTAGTTGGAGCATTACACGACTGACCAGAATTCCTGAAACATCTTAAAGCTCCTCTTTCAATAGCATCAGGATCAGCATCTTTAAAAATTATATTTGCTCCCTTTCCACCTAATTCTAGACTTACTCTTTTAAAATCTTTAGCTGCATTTTGAGAAATTAATGCTCCAGCTCGGGTAGAGCCTGTAAATGAAATCATGTTGACGTCAGGATGACTTGTTAGAGCATTACCAGTAGTTTCGCCATCTCCATTTACTAAATTAAATACTCCTGCAGGAAATTTTGTTTCATCAATTAACTCTGCTAGAATCATTGATGATAAAGGAGCAAGTTCAGATGGTTTTAAAATCATAGTACAACCAGAGGCTAAAGCTGGTGCAACTTTAAGACAAACTTGATTCATTGGCCAATTCCAAGGTGTAATCAAAGCACACACTCCTTTTGGCTCATAAATTAATCTTTGATTAGGAGCATGTTCACCAAGAGGTTTTTCAAATTCAAAATTTTTTAAATATCTAATAAATGATTTTAGATGTGCTGCACCTGTACCAGCTTGTAGTTTTGTTGCAAAGTCTTTGGGAGCTCCCATTTCTGTAGTAATAGCTGCAGCAATATCTGCCCATCTTTTCTTATAATTTTCGTACAATTTTTCTAATAATCTTATTCTTTCCTCTTTAGGGGAAAATGCCCAAGTGCTATAAGCTTTTTTTGCTGAACTAACTGCATAATCAATATCTTCTTTATTACCTAAAGAAATAACCGCACAATTTTCCTCTGTAGCAGGATTAATTACTTTTATTTCTTGATTACTTTTCGGGACAACCCATTTTCCATCAATGTAAAAATTTTTTTTATTTTCCATACCACACTCCTAACCTTTCCTTATTTTTTTGCAAACAAATTAGTAAGTTCATAAACAATTGTTGCTGCAGCTAAAGATGTTACCTCCGCATGATCATATGCTGGGGATACTTCAACTACATCTGCTGAGATTAAATTCATTCCTGACAAACCACGAATTACATTAACCATTTCTCTTGAAGTCATTCCTGCAATTTCTGGTGTACCTGTTCCTGGGGCAAAAGCTGGGTCTAAAACATCTATATCGATTGATAAGTATAATGGATTATCGCCAACTCTTTTTTTAATTCTTTCAGCTATTTTATCAGTTCCCTCTGTTTGAAATTCATCACAATGAATTATTTTAAATCCAAAACTTTCATCATTTTTAATATCATCTCTACTATACAAAGGTCCTCTAATACCTACATGCATAGAGGCATCATCTAAAAATAAATTCTCTTCTCTTGCACGTCTAAATGGAGTTCCGTGCGTATAAGGTGCCCCAAAATAAGTATCCCATGTGTCTAAATGAGCATCAAAATGAACTAAAGCAACTGGGCCTTTATTAATTTTGTTTACTGCTTTTAATAAAGGAAATGCAATTGTATGGTCACCCCCTAAACTAATTATGCCTCCAGTTTTTTTCAGTAAATCTGTAGCACCTTCTTCAATTTGTTTGATCGCTTCATTAATATTAAAAGGATTACACGTAATATCTCCAGCATCAGCAACTTGTTGTACTTTAAATGGTTCTACATCATAACTTGGATGATAATTTGTTCTTAAGTGTCTTGAAGCTTGTCTAATGCTTTGAGGACCAAACCTTGCCCCTGGTCTATAACTTGTGCCCGCATCAAAAGGAATACCAACTATTGCAACATCACAATATTCAACATCTCTCAATTCTGGTAATCGTGCAAAAGTCGAGGGTCCAGCAAATCGTGGTACTTTGGTTCCACTTACTGGTTGGATTGGTTCCTTGGTACTTTTTTTTTTCATCATAAAACTCTATCACATTCTCACAATTTGGAATATCTTCAATAATACTTATTATGAAATTATTTAAGTTCATTTTATTATATTTATTTTTAATTTCTTCTGTGCAAGCAGACACGATTTATCAATTGATTAAAATCCCAAATCTTGAAATTTATAATATTAAAACTTCCAACAGTCTGAGATATCTTTACGCTAAACAACCTTTTACAATTGGGGTAGATAATAATATTAATTGTTTTAAATCATCAAAACAAGATTTAGATCAAAAGTACGAAATAATAGTAAAAAATTTAAAAAGATATTCTCGAAGTTTTTTAAAAAAAATAAATTTAAAATATATTGTTCTTTGTGAAGATTTATCAATTTCAGGAATTAATACCGCTGGAATACCTGACAATGTAATGAAAACTCTTATTGTTGATATTAAATTTAATAATAAATATTTTGAAAGAGTATTACATCATGAAGTCTTTCATATAATCAATGATAGTTTTAAGGAAATTTTTAATGAAAAAACTTGGTCAAGTTTCAATTCAGATAGCTTTAATTATGCGGAATGTTCGACTTGCACAAAAAAAATAGGTCTTGATACTTATTCTAAAACTGATGGTTTTATTACTGAATATTCAAAATCAACCGCTTCTGAAGATATGGCAGAAGTTTTTTCTCATTTAATGCATGGGAATTTGCCAAAACAAATTGATCCTATTCTTCAAAAAAAGATAAATTTTATCAAATCAGGGTTGCTTAAAATTGATCAAAATTTCGATTTATGATTAAAAAAATTAAAGCTTCAAGGTCAGAAAAGATAATATTTTTTTTCTTAATATCTTTAGCTATTTTTTCTCTAAGTTCTTTTTTTTTGATAAAGAATAAATGCTTATTTATTAAGAATTATAATCCAGAAAAACTTTCTTTTGATAAGCCAAATAATATCGCAATTTTAAATGTTGAATGTGGAAATGTAATAATTGAATTATATCCAAATATTTCTCCAAATTCAGTTGAAAGATTTAAAACATTGGTGAGATCTAAGGCTTACAACGATGTTGCATTTCATAGAGTGATTAAAGACAACCTTGTACAGGCAGGTGATTTGGAATTTGGTAAAAAAGGAAATATTGATTATGGAAAAATCGGAACAGGTCAATCAGGATTGGGAACCATAAACTCAGAAGTAGATGTCCCATTTAACTATGAAAGAGGAAGTGTAGGTCTTGCAAGAACACAAAAATATAATACTGAAGATAGTCAATTTTTCATCACACTCAAAGATGAGCCATTATATGAGAGTGAATATACACCGATTGGGAAAGTGATTTATGGGATAGAAGCACTAGAGAAAATAAAATATCAAAATAAATCTGAGTATGTTCTAAGGCCTGACTTTATAAATTCTATTAAAATGTTAGTTGACTAAAGGTTTACCAGTAGCCAAGGTGTGTTTAATCCTGTCTTGAGTATTTTTAGTTTCAATTAATCTCATAAAAGCATCTAATTCTAATTTAAATAAATCATCTTCTGTCAACACTTTATCCATAGTCGTGTCTCCACCACTTAAGACGAAAGCTAATTCTTTTGCAACCTCTACCCCATGATCTAAAATTATTTTATCATTATAAAGTTTTTCTAAAATTTTATGCATTTCTCCAATAACTGCTTTTCCAGGTAAGTTAAACTTAAGTTCGTTAGGTGTTTTAAAATCTTTGTTTTCATCTAAGATTTTTTTTGAAACTTCTAATAAACTATTTCTATTCATAATTTTTTTATTTTCAGGCAGTAAGTATTTCAATGGCTCAGCTTCAACAGGTGATGTTGCTGTTTTTCCATAGCCAATGATATCAAAAACTTTTAAAGGTGCATAATTTGGATCTTTTTTTGCCTCCTCTGTATCTAACCATCTAGCTAACATTTCTTTACATCCTCCACCAGCTGGAATTAAACCTACGATAGTTTCTACCAGACCAATTACAATATTTGTATGTGAAGCAACAAAATTACTTTGTACTAAAACTTCAAATCCACCGCCTAAAGTAAGTCCCGATGGTGCAGATATAACCGGGTG
>QCNQ01000022.1 GCA_003213155.1 Pelagibacteraceae bacterium AG-426-G02
ATAAATACATGATACACTGGCTACAATTAAAACATCATCTCTCTCCAAAAGAGATCTTGTTGCGGAATGTCTCATTCTATCTATCTGCTCATTTATCGATGCTTCTTTTTCAATGTATGTATCTGATCTAGGAACGTAAGCTTCGGGAGTATAGTAATCATAATAAGATACAAAATATTCTACGGCATTGTCAGGAAAGAATGTTTTCATTTCACCGTATAGCTGTGCAGCAAGTGTTTTATTAGGAGCTAAAATTAATGCTGGTCTGTTAGTGGCCTCAATTACTTTGGCCATTGTGAATGTTTTGCCCGAACC
The DNA here is from genome assembly GCA_003213155.1 of Pelagibacteraceae bacterium AG-426-G02. GTDB lineage: Bacteria > Pseudomonadota > Alphaproteobacteria > Pelagibacterales > Pelagibacteraceae > Pelagibacter. The sequence continues at coordinate 316 of QCNQ01000022.1, forward strand.
AGTCACACCGAGTAATACTTGATTAAATTCCTCTCTATTCGCACCATTTACTAATTTTTTAATTGCATCGGGTTGATCGCCTGCAGGTTTAAAATCAGATTTAATTTTAAATTTTTTACCACCTTCAAGTTTTCCACTGATTTTCGGGTTTTTACTCTGAATATCCGTAATTAAATCTTGATATGTATTTTCCATATATTAAAGAACGTATTAGAATTAATTTTTATTTCAATGAGCATAATATCAGATAGTCTAAAAAGAATTAAGCCATCCCCAACAATTGCCGTTACTCAGAAAGCAAGAGAATTAAGAGCAGCTGGAAAAGACGTAATTGGTCTTGGTGCTGGGGAGCCAGATTTTGATACTCCGGTAAATATAAAAAATGCAGCGATCAAAGCTATCAAAAGGGGAGACACGAAGTACACTGCTGTTGATGGCACGCCTGAACTTAAAAAGGCTATCATCAAAAAATTCAAAAGAGAAAATAAACTGAACTACTCTTTAGATCAAATAACTGTTGGCACAGGTGGTAAACAAGTTCTTTATAATGCTTTTATGGCAACTCTAAATAAAGGTGACGAAGTAATTATACCAGCACCTTTTTGGGTATCATATCCTGATATGGTTTTATTGGCAGGTGGAAAACCAAAAATAATAAAATGTACAGCAGCGGAGGGTTTTAAATTAACTCCAAAAAAATTAAAAAAAGCAATATCTAAAAAAACTAAATGGATAATTCTTAATTCTCCATCTAATCCAACAGGAGCAGGGTATTCAAAAAAAGAAATTTATGATTTAGCTAAGATTTTAATTCGAAATAAGAAAATTTTTATTTTAAGTGACGATATTTATGAGCATGTTAGATATGATAACTTTAATTTTTTCACGATAGCTCAAGTTTCAAAATTAAAAGATAGGACACTTACCATGAATGGAGTAAGTAAGTCATACGCAATGACGGGATGGAGAATAGGTTATGCTGCCGGACCTAAAGAAATAATTAAAGCAATTGGAAAAATTCAATCTCAATCTACTTCAAATCCATCTTCAATAAGTCAGGCAGCAGCAGTTGAGGCATTAAATGGAAAGCAGGGTTTTATAAAAACTAGAGCAAAAGCATTTAAAGAGAGGAGAAATTTTGTTGTGAAAAGTCTTAATAATATAAAAGGAATTAATTGTTTGACTCCTAATGGTGCGTTTTACGTATTCCCAAGTTGTAAAGGATTATTAAATAAAAAAACAAAATTAAAAACAGACTCTCATTTTGTTCAAAAATTACTTGAAAAAGAGAATGTTGCTGTCGTTCAAGGATCAGCTTTTGGCTTAGATGGTTATTTTAGAATTTCATATGCTACGTCAATGAATAATTTAAAAAAAGCTATGTTAAGAATTAAATCTTTCTGTGAAGGATTGAATAAATAATTATTTTTGACTTAAAATCTTTTTTGCTGGAATTGTTTTTTTTATCCAAGAATTTGGAATTGAATTTAATCCTTTTAATGCAGCGAAGTATGCTCCAGTGAAATTTGCTCTAGAGCAATTGCAACCACCTGCCTTTATTGTTTTTAATATAGCTTCTTTATAATTTCTTGAATTAATTATTGTATATATTGAACTATTAAAAGTTCCTGGATAACTACATGCCATACCAAGTTTTTTAATAGTAATAGGATGAAATTTTGAATTTAATCTTATTATTTTTTTAATATCATTAACAATAACTTTAAATGATGTACTTTTTCTAAATCTTTTAGTAAATTCATGAATTGGATCTTTGGCTCCTTTAAGAGCAAAATCAATTATATAAAATTTAGCTAATGCATATTTTAAACTAATTTTTGAAGCAGTCACAATTCTTATGATTTTTTCTAGACTTTTGAAATCATAACCATAAAGAAAGTATGGAAGAGCAGCACAAAACCCATCAGATTCATTAACTTTTACACCACCCGAAATTTTCTTATTTGATTTAATATTGTTTACAGTTTCTATAATATTTTGGTGTATCCATGGTCCTTTGATCATACCACGCCAATCTTTTACTTTTTTATATTTTGATCTGAGATTTAAATTTTTCCAATATTTGCTTCCAGGACCAAAATTCTTCAGAATATTTTTTTTAAATTCTTTCTCTATATCTTCATAATTTTCTAGAAGTGTTTGAAACATAACTTGTCCAATTTCATTATAACCTGATACTTTCCCAGTTTTTATATTGTAGAAAGGACTTTTATTTTTTTTTAAAAAAGTAAAATCTTTTTTACCTTTAATATAGAAATTAAGTTTTTTTTGATTATATACCCAATGTAATGGTCTTGCAGCTGCATCAGCAACTGTTGCTCCTAAAAATACATGAAGGTTATTTTTCACTTTAATGTGATAAAAACTTTTCAGCCTCTAGTGCTGCCATACAACCCATACCAGCAGCAGTCACTGCTTGTCTAAATGTTTTATCTTTTACATCTCCAGCCGCATAAACGCCTGGTACATTAGTCTCCGTTGAATCTGGTTTTGTTATTAAATACCCCTCTTTATCCATGCTTAATTGATTTTTAAATAATTGTGTAGCTGGATCATGTCCAATTGCAATGAAGACACCATCTAATTTAATTTCGTCAATTTTATTTGTTTTAACATTCTTAATTTTAATTCCTTTAACATTTTTTGGATCTTTATCACCAATAACGTCTTCAACAACACTATCCCAAATAATTTCAATTTTTTTATTCTCCATAAGTTTTTTTTGAAGCATTTTTTCAGCTCTTAAATTATCTCTTCTGTGAATTAATTTTACTTTTGATGCAAATTTCGTAAGAAACATCGCTTCCTCAACAGCTGCATTACCTCCTCCAACAACGGCAACTTCTTTATCTTTAAAGAAAAAACCATCACATGTTGCACATGCGGACACTCCAAAACCTCTGAACTCTTGTTCTGATTTTAAATTTAACCATCTTGCTTGTGCACCTGTTGAAATTATAATGCTATCAGCAGTGTATTTTTGACCAGTATCACCGATAGCTTCAAAAGGTGTTTTTTTTAAATCGACAGAACTTATGTGATCTTCAATCATTTCTGTTCCAACTGCTTTTGCTTGCTCTTTCATTTGATCCATAAGCCAAGGACCCTGAATAACATCAGCAAACCCTGGAAAATTTTCAACATCCGTTGTTGTAGTTAATTGTCCACCTGGCTCTGAACCATAAACCAAAATTGGATTTAACATTGCTCTTGCCGCGTAAACAGCTGCTGTATATCCAGCTGGACCAGACCCAATTATTAACACTTTTGTGTGTTTAGTTGGATTTTGACTCATATGAAAGCTATATAGTGATTAATGACTAAATTAAAAGGTTTATTATTGACCGAGGGCATGCATGGCATGATTAGCCAAGTTGAAGGACTTGCTAAAGCTTTAGGTTTAGATTTTATACACGAGAAAATTGAACTGAATAATTTTTGGAAAATGATCCCCCCAAAAATTACGCCAATTAAAAGGTTTGTTTTTAAAAATGATATTTTAGAAAAATTTAATGTTGTGATCTCTTGTGGTAGAAAAAGTGTAATTCCCTCAATTTTTTTAAAAAAAAAGTTTGGGAATAAAATCATGAATATTCATATCCAAGATCCGAAGGTATCCTTAAATAATTTCGATTTTGTAATTGCTCCAGAACATGATGATCTAAAAGGTGAAAACGTTTTATCAACTAAAGGGGCCATTCACTATCTACGAGAAAGCGAATTAGATGAAAATTTGAATTATTTAAAACCAAAAATTCAAAAAGAAAAAGTAGTTGTACTTGTTGTTGGTGGTCCGAATAAATATTACAATTTTAAGGATAATTTAATTGAAGAAATTTTCCATAAAATCCAAAAAAATTTTCTTGATAATGGTTATCAATTAATTTTTATTCCCTCAATGAGAACACCTCAAAGAATTATTGATAAAGCTAAAGATTTTTATAATGGGGATCAAATCATTATTTCAGATGTTGATAAAAAAGCTTATTTATCATCACTTAAGTTAGCAGACCATATAGTGATAACTTGTGACTCAACGTCCATGATATCCGAAGCTGCAATAACAGGTAAACCTATATATGTAGCTGATATGCCAGCTATTAAGAACAATTATCGCTTCAAAAAATTTTTTGAGTTGTTCAAATCTTTAGATATTATAAGAAATCTAGACTCTTCTGTTGAAAGTTGGGATTATAAAAAACTTAATGAAACTGATAGAATAGCAGGTTATATAGAAAAAAGATTTCAAAATTATGACTTTTCTTAATTCGATTTTAAACAACTCAAAAAAATATGAATCTCCTTTTAATCATTGGGAATATGATAATGCCTTAAGCGATGAAGCAATTAAAGAAATTGAGAATGCAGACATCCCTGACATCAGTAAACATAATCTTAATTATGATGGAACAAGAGCCATCGATGGTGGTGCGGCAGGATTTAGAGAAGGAATAGCATCTGGGGGAAAAGCAATTAAGTTTAGATGTTTTGTCACAAAAGAAAATGCTTCACAATTTCCAAATTTGGTAAAATTTATTTCTGAGCTTCAATCAAAGGAAACTTGTAACGCAATTTCAAAAATGATTGATAAAGATTTATCTAATTCATATGTTAGAGTTGAAATTATATGTGATCGTGAAGGTTTTTGGCTTAAACCGCATTGTGATATTAAAGAAAAATTAATGTCAGGTTTAATTTTTGTTAATAATGCAAAAGAGTCGGAGGATCTGGGTACTGATTTTTATAATGAAAAGTTAGAAAAGATTAAAACAGTTCCTTACAAACATAATTATGGATATTTATTTACTAGCGGACCTAATACTTGGCATGGTATGGAAAAGAAGAAGATTATTAAGGAAAGAAGATGTATTCAGGTAAATTATGTCACTTTCCCCACTGATTGGAAAGTTGAGTAATTAATTTAATAAACTCGAATATAAACCAATAAAACTAAATACGGCTAATGCTAAACAAATCCCCGTTACTGCTTTCAATTGGTCACCATCCTCATGAATATTTGTTTTGTCATAAAGTTTCCAATAGGCACATTTATCTAGATTAGTGGTCTTTGATTTAAAAATTTTTTTTTTGATAGGAAGTTTTAATAGTTGAGCACTAAAAATTTCACTTTTTTTAGATGCGTCTTCAATAATATATTGACGAACTTCTGAACTCATATGAGTAAATTTTAAAAAATAAATTTGGTGAATACAACCTAACGATTATTCATTTTGGGCAATTATTCATAAGAAAAAAAAATTATACAACTTTTAATTGTAATATTATTTCAGTTCTTGAAGTGCGATGACATCAAGTTTTTTTGTTTTAAGAGATTTTATTGCCTCCAAACATGCTTGAGCAGTTGACATATTTGTACAATATGGAACTTTATTTTTTAAAGTTGCTCTTCTTAGTGCAATAGCATCGTTTATTCGATGCTCACTATTTCCTCCACCTGTATTGATTACAAGTGCTATTCTCTTTGAATCTAAAACATCTACTATGTGAGGTGTTCCACTGCTGACTTTATTTATAATTTTACATTTCATTCCATGTTTTCGAATGTACTCTGCAGTGCCTTTTGTTGCACTTAGCTTAAAATTTAATTTAATTAAATCTTTAGCCAGACCTATCCCCTCATCCTTATGAGAGTTTTTCAAAGATATAAATGCAAGACCGTTTTTTGGAAGTGAATTAGCAGCAGCAATTTGACTTTTTGCAAATGCCATACCAAAGTTTTTATCAAACCCCATTACTTCACCTGTTGATTTCATTTCTGGACCAAGAAGTAAGTCGCTATTTGGAAATTTGTTAAAAGGAAATACTGCTTCTTTAACTGCATACATTCCTTTTGATTTTTCCTTTAAATTGAATCTCAATAATTTCTCTCCAGCCATTACTCTTGATGCAATTTTTGCTAATGGCAAACCTTTTGCTTTAGATACAAAGGGCACAGTTCTACTAGCTCGAGGATTTACTTCAATCACATAAATTTCATCTTTTTTTATTGCAAATTGGATATTCATAAAACCTTTGACTTTTAAAGCTAACGCTAGTTTTTTAGTTTGATTTTCAATTTCCTTAACTAAAAATGGCTTTATTGATATTGGAGGCAAACTACAAGCAGAGTCCCCAGAATGAATACCAGCTTCCTCAATATGCTGCATAATACCTGCTACATATACCTCTTTACCATCAGATATTGCATCAACATCTACTTCCATTGCATGATCAATAAATTTGTCAATTAAAATTGGATTTTTCTCTGCAGCATTAAATGCTTCCTCAATAAAATTTCTTAATTGACCTTTTTCATAAACTATTTCCATTGCTCTTCCACCTAAAACATATGAAGGTCTTACCATTAAAGGTAATCCAATTTTATCAGCAATCTTGATCGCTTCTTTATAAGTTTTAGCAATTCCACTTCTTGCTTGTTTTAATTTTAATTTATTTAATAAATTTCTAAATCTATCTCTATCCTCTGCTAAATCTATAGAGCTGTATTGAGTTCCTAAAATAGGTAATTTGTTTTGATGTAAAAATTTAGCAAGTTTAATTGGTGTTTGTCCTCCAAACTGGGCAATTATACCAATTAAGTTCCCATTCATTTGTTCCTTTTTGATGATATTAAAAACGAATTCTTCTTTTAAGGGTTCAAAATAAAGTCGATCACTAGTATCGTAATCGGTAGAGACTGTCTCAGGATTACAGTTTATCATAATTGTTTCGAAACCAGCGTCTTTTAAAGAAAAGCTTGCTTGACAGCAACAATAATCAAATTCTATTCCTTGACCAATTCTATTCGGTCCACCTCCTAGAATAATTATCTTTTTTTTACTAGTCGGCTCTGCTTCACATTCTGAAACTATTGAAAAGTTTCTTTGATAAGTTGAGTACATGTATGGAGTGAAAGATTTAAATTCAGCAGCACAAGTGTCAACTTTTTTATAAACAGGTAATATTTTTAGTGCTATCCTTTTTTTTCTAACAACGTCCTCAGAAAGATTTGTTAATTCCGATAATTTTTTATCTGAGAAACCTATAGATTTAATCCTATTAAATTCTGTAAAATTTCTTGGTAATCCTTTTCTTTTTAAATTTATTTCACAATCAACAATTTCTTTAATTTGGTTTAGAAACCATGGGTCAATTTTAGATAATTTAAAAATCCTATCTAAACTAATTTTTTTTCTAAATCCTTCAGCAACTAGTAAAATTTTGTTTGGAATATTTTCTTTTAGTTTTTTTTCAATTTGTCGTTTTGATAAATTAAATATTCTATCAAGACCCGAGAAACCAGTTTCCAATGATATCAAAGCTTTTTGAAGAGACTCTTTAAAATTTCTCCCTATGGCCATAGCCTCACCAACAGATTTCATTGAAGTACCAAGAGTGGCTGGAGAGGTTGAAAATTTTTCAAAAGTAAATCTTGGTATTTTAGTTACTACATAATCGATACTTGGTTCAAATGATGCTGGAGTAACTTTGGTGATTTCATTTTTGAGTTCATCTAAAGTATATCCGACAGCTAATTTTGCTGCTACTTTTGCAATTGGAAATCCAGTTGCTTTAGATGCCAAAGCTGATGATCTTGATACACGTGGGTTCATCTCAATTATAACCATTCGACCATTTTTAGGATTAATTGCGAATTGAACATTAGATCCACCTGTCTCAACTCCAATCTTTCTTAAACATGCGATAGACGCATTTCTCATAACCTGGTATTCTTTATCTGTAAGAGTAAGTGCTGGCGCAACTGTTACAGAATCACCCGTGTGTATTCCCATTGGATCAATATTTTCAATGGAACAAATAATGATACAATTATCCTTCTTATCTCTAACGACTTCCATCTCGAATTCCTTCCAGCCCTCTAAGCATTCTTCAACCAAAACTTGGCTAACAGGTGACTCATGTAGTCCGTTTTTTACAATTTTAAGATAGTCCCTTTTTGTTTTTGCTATGCCTCCACCAAGCCCACCAAGTGTGAAAGCAGGTCTTATGATTGCGGGCAAACCAATTTTTTTTAGAACTCTGGTAGCTTGATTATTTTTGTTTACGATTTCAGATTTAGGTAAATCTAAACCAATTTCTATCATATTTTTTCTAAACTTTTTTCTGTCTTCAGCGTTTGAAATTGCCTTTGAATTTGCTCCAATAAGTTCAATTTTATATTTTTTCAAAATCCCTTTTTTTTCAGCATCCATTGCAAGATTAAGTGCAGTTTGACCACCCATTGTAGGAAGAATTGCATCAGGTCTTTCTTTTTTAAGAATTTTTTCTAAAACATCTAAAGTTATTGGTTCAACATAGGTTTTGTCTGCAACATCTGGATCTGTCATTATGGTAGCAGGATTTGAATTTATCAAAATTACTTTAAAACCCTCATCCTTAAGAGCTTTGCAAGCTTGTGTTCCTGAATAATCAAATTCACATGCTTGTCCGATGATGATTGGGCCAGCTCCAACAACTAATATTTTTTTAATGTCTTTTCTTTTTGGCATTTCTTTTTATGTTATGAATAAATTCTTGAAATAAATAAACACTATCTTGTGGCCCAGGATTGGACTCCGGATGATATTGAACAGAAAATACTGGTTTATTTTTTAACCTTATGCCTTCAATACTACCATCGAATAAAGACTTATGAGTAACCTCAATATTTTTTGGCAATGTTTCTTTAACTACTTCAAAACCATGATTTTGACTAGTGATTTCAACATTATCATGAATTAAATTTTTTACTGGATGATTTGCTCCTCTATGACCTAATTTCATTTTTTTTGTTTTACCCCCAAGGGCCAGTGCAAGAATTTGATGACCTAAACAAATACCAAATATTGGTAAATTTTTTTTAATAAGGTCTTTGATAATATTGATTGCATATTTGCCAGTTGCTGCTGGATCTCCAGGCCCATTAGATAAAAAAATTCCATTTGGCTTAAGACTCAATATTTTTTCTGCAGAAGTCTTGCACGGAACAACAGTAACTTTACAATTAAAGTTCGAAAAATATCTTAAAATATTTTTTTTTATTCCATAGTCAATTGCAACAACATGCAAAGACTTTTTTTTATTTTTCTCAAAACCAATTTCTTTTTTCCAAGTTTTAAGCCCCTTCCAAATATAATTTTTTCTGGTGGATACGGCCTCGGCAAGATCTAAATTTTTTAAACCACTCCATTTTATTGTTGTATTTGTGAGTTTGTTAATACTGAATTTTCCTTTATTTGAATAACAAATGGTACCTTTAGGGGCCCCTTTATCTCTAATGAAATTTGTAAGGTTTCTAGTATCTAATCCAGTGATACCAATAATTTTGTTTTTTTTAAGCCAATAATCTAAATGTAAAAATGATCTATAATTTGAGGGATTAGTTATTTCAGAATTAAAAATTACTCCTCTGGTCCAGATTTTATCTGACTCATGATCCTCATGATTTGTTCCAACATTTCCAATGTGAGGAAAAGTAAAATTAATAATTTGA
>QCNQ01000023.1 GCA_003213155.1 Pelagibacteraceae bacterium AG-426-G02
TTTTCAATTAAATCATCCTCGTGATGCCCCATTAAAATATCTTTGATTTTAAATTGATTACATTTCTTGAAAAGTATTTCATATCTTTTTGTCCTAGCAATTGACTGGATGCTTTTCTTTGGTTTCTTTCCTTTCCAGGTTAATACTTCTGATTTTATAAAGTTTCTTTTAAGCAAATTTAAAACGAGTTTAGCCTCTTTTGTAGACTCAGGTCTAAGTTTATGGTCGATAATATAAAACTTTGATTTTAAATTTTTTTTAATTGCATAAATTTTAGATAAAAAAGCCAAAGCAAGACTATCTGGACCACCTGAGACTGCAACTGCAAAACTTTCATCTAAATTTAAAGAGATCTCAAATTTTTTATAAATCTTATTTATTCTTTTATTATTTAAGTTATCTCTTAAAAGTTTAGGAATTTTGGTTGTTGCATTCGAATTTCTGAGACTCATATTTAGCTTTTTGTATCACAGATTGGTTTGCCTCTGGATATTGTTCTTCAACACCATTGATCATTTTGCAACCTTGATCTTTTTCTCCAATTTGTACCATTGATACACCAAGCTTTAATAAGTTTATAGGTGCTTTTTCACCTTTGGGGTATCTCTGATAACCTTCTAAATATGCTGAGGCTGCATCCGTATACAGTTGTCGTATCCTAAAAGTTTCTGCATACCAATATTGAGCATTCCCAGCTAGATTATGTTCAGGATTTGTGTCAACGAACTCTCTGAACGCTCTTTCAGCAGTTGAATAATCACCAACTTTTAAAAAGCTTGTAGCAAACTGATATTGTTTATCTGGAGACTCATTTGGAAGAATTTTTTCTTCAGCTTGAAAAGTTTCAGTTACTACTAAAGCTGTTGAGTCTACAGAATTTGTTTTTTGTGATGTTTCATTTGTCGCTGTATCTTTATATGATATCGATCCCAAATCTTGAGGTTGAGAACTTCCAGGTAAAACTTCCATTTGTTCATTATTCGTTTTTTTTGTTAATTTATTTGTAGTCACATCAGAAGACACAACATTTTCTAAGTCCTGAAATCTTATTTGATTATCTGCTTGCACTTTTGACATCCTGCTGGATAGTTTGTCTAACTTAAAATTTATTTCCTCAAACTTATTTGTAAGTTCCTGAAATTGATTTTCAATTTCTGAAAGCTTTAATAAATGTCTTGTAAGAACATCTTCTGAATTATTATCTAAATTTGAATTTAAATTCACAGAACTATCACTATTTAATTCTATTGATCCTGAGTAGACTGCTTTTTCTAGAGTCTTTATATCTTTCTGAAGTTGATCTAATATTTCATAAATATTATGATTGTCAGCGTAAGAATAAGTTATAAAAAAAAAATTACTTAAACAAAGTGTAATAATTTTAAATTTTCTTAAAATGTGTCGCATTAAAATAATCTTATGATTAAAATAATGGCAAAAAAAAGACCCTTAACTATTTGAATTAATTAAGGGTCTTAAATTTTTTAAAATTAATTTGCTTTTACCGTAACAGATCTTCTGTTTTTTGACCAAGCCAAAGGATTCGAACCAGAGTCGACTGGTCTTTCTTTTCCATAACTTAGAACTGAAATTCTGTTAGAGGAAATCCCATAAGTCATTAAATAATCTTTAGCAGCATTAGCTCTTCTTTCACCTAATGCTAAGTTATATTCTCTTGTTCCTCTTTCGTCAGCATGTCCTTCAAGCACTATTGTAATGTCAGAATTTTTTCTTAACCATGCCGCTTGTTTTCTTAAAGTTTCTCTTGATGCAGTAGTCAAAACTGACTCATTGGTTGCAAAGAAAACTCTGTCAGGAACACCTGAAGCTAAGTATTCAACTGTATCAGTTCCAGTATAAACATCCCCTTGCATTTGTCCTGTAGATTTTTTTGATGTTGCGCAAGCAGACAACACTAAACATGCAAATAGTACTAAAAAAGTGTTTTTTAAAATTTTGTTTAATTTCATTAATGCTCCTTGGTCAATATTTCTTATAACTAACTTTTTCACAACTAATTAAATGTTTCAAGGTAAAAAATCAACATATTTTCAGTTAATTACTTAATAAAGATGACCATGATGGGTCTGATGCATCAGTTGGGGTATCTACAAGCCTCTCATTATAGCCTGTTAAATCAATTGACCACAATTTAGCGGAAAAACCCTCTCCTTTATCATTAGTTTTAGTCTCTCTATAAAAAATTAAAACTCGTCCATTAGGCGACCAGGAAGGAGCTTCTTGATAAAAATTTTCTGTCAACAATCTCTCACCAGATCCATCAGTTCTCATGACACCGATGTAGAATTTACCTTTATGTAATTTTGTAAAAGCAATTAAATCACCTCTTGGAGACCAAACTGGGGTACCATATAAACCATTTCCAAAAGAAATTCTTTTAACATTACTGCCATCACTTTTCATGACATAAATTTGTTGGTACCCACTTCTGTCAGAGTTAAAACAAATAAACTTTCCATCCGGGGAATAAGATGGTGAAGTATCTATAGAGGGATGATTGGTAATTTTCTCTACAATTCTATTTTCTAAATCCATTGTATAAATATCTGAATTTCCATCCTTAGCAAAACTCATTATAATTTTTTTTCCATCTGGAGAAAATCTAGGAGCAAAAGTCATTCCTGGAAAATCTCCTACCACTTCTTGAATACCTGTTTCTATATCAAGAAGATAAACTCTAGGTAAATTTCTAAAATAAGATAGATATGTTACCATTTGGCTTGTAGGATTAAATCTTGGTGTCAAAACAAGTTCATTTCCTAAAGTTAAAAATTTATTATTTGCACCATCTTGATCCATGATGGCTAATTTTTTAATTCTTTTTGTTTTTGGCCCCTCTTCAGCAACATAGATTATCCTTGTATCAAAATAACCTTTTTCTCCAGTTAATCTCTCGTAAACTTTGTCTGTTATTATATGACCAACACGTCTCCAGTTGTTTGGCACTGTCGTAAATGCTAGAGCCATCATTTCTTTTCCAGCCAGCACATCCCATAATCTAAACTCAACTCTAAGTTTATCATCTACATTTTTTACTTTACCTGTTATTAAAGCTTGAGCTTTAATTAAATTCCAATCCTCAAAACGTGGTTTTAGGTGAGCAATATCAGGTGCTTGAAGAAAAGCATTTTTATCTAATGGATTAAAAAGACCTGAAGTTTTCAAATTTTTTTCGATAACTTTAGAAATTTCTGACCCAATATCTTTTTTCTTTAAAGTTTTCTCAAAATTCTTTTTTGACTCGTCATCAATTGATAATGGTGACACTGCAATAGGCAGTGGATTCAAATTTCCTCGTGTTATATCTACTTCAATAAGACCTAATGCTTTACTAGGTATTATAAATATTAAAAATAAAATAATTAGATTTCTCATTAAAATATTCTATCCCTCTAACATTTCTCTTGCATCAAAATTTAATTGTAATTCTTTCCATCTTTCATAACCAGTTGTTGGAACTCTTAATGGTTGGCATAATTTTATTGCTCTTAAAGCACTTTCCGCCAAAACCTTGTAAAAACCCTGACCAGGTTTATTCATTCTTGCATGATCCAAAATCTCTGACTCTTGAATTGTTCCATCTGGATTGAGTTGAAGTTTAATTCTCACTAATAAATTTTCATTGTAAGGTAGACCTAAAGGAATACTCCAACAACCAAATATTTGGGCTTTTAAAGCATCCTCTTCGCTTAAAGATAAACCTGCATTTTCAACATTCTTTTTTTGATCTTGTGTAATTTTATTATTTTTTTTTATCGTTTCAGCACTTTCAACTTTAGATTTATCAATTAAGGCTGCAATATTATTTGGATCGAATAACTCTTTTTTTTCAAATTCAGAAACTTGCTTAACTTCATTATCAATTTTTTCTGGATTTTGTTTATCCTCTTTTATTTTCTCAACCTTTTTAGGCTTATCATCTGGCATTGGAACTGCATCTGGTTTAATTTTTTTTACTTTTTTTGGGGGAGCTTGTTCAGATACTAACTTTTTTTCTTTCTCTTTAATTTTTTCAATAATTTTTTTTGCCTTAGGTGCGTATGGAATATTGGTTTTATCTGTGATCTGTATTAATTCTACAGATACTATTGGGGGAAGATCAATTGGTTTTTTTGCTAAGAAAGGTAAACTAAAAGCTGTAATCATTATTAAAATCAGATGTGATACAGAAGATATAATTATACTTCTATTCACTTCTTACCTTTCTTTATATGGTTCTGAAATAAGTGCTACTTTGGTGAAACCAGACCCAGATAACAAGCCCATAATTTCCAATACTCTTCCATAATTAATTGTTTTATCACCCCTTACATAAATTCTTGTATCAGTTCTATTTTTTGAAACCGCTAAGACTTTTGCTATTATTTTTTCATATTCAACTTTTGACTCTTGAATATAAATTTCACCTTTAGAGTTTATTGTCAAAGTCAGTGGTTCAGCTTCTTCGGGAAGAGAGTCGGCAGAACTTTCTGGTAAATCAACCTGAACTCCTACGGTTAACAAAGGGGCAGTAACCATAAAAATAATCAAAAGCACTAACATTACATCCACAAATGGTGTTACATTTATTTCGCTCATTGGTTCTTTTGATGAACGATTTAATTTAAAAGCCATTTTAGATAATCGTTAAGAATCTTTTTGAGAAATTTTCTAATTTTTGGGAATACTTTATTGAGTCATTATTAAATTTATTATATGCAACAACCGCAGGTATTGCTGCTAGTAGACCTAACGCAGTTGCGAATAGTGCTTCAGCTATTCCAGGTGCAACAATTGCCAAACTCGTATTTCTTGAAATTGCTATAGATTGAAAAGAGTTCATAATTCCCCAAACTGTTCCGAATAGGCCTATGAATGGAGCTGTTGATCCAACTGTTGCTAAAAAAGTAAAACCTTTAGTGATTTTTGATATTTGTTTTTCAATTCCCGTCTCTAACATTGTGGTCATTCTATTGTTTAAGTCTGTTCTAGATTTTCTCTTCAATAAGTTTTGCATTGCATCTTTAAATATTAAAGCCATCGGGTCTTGAACATTTGCTGGTAGATTATTATAAAAAGTTTCTGCAGATTTAGAATTCCAAAACCTTGCTTCAAACTCTTCAGTAGATTGATTTATTTTTTTAAACAATCTATATTTTTCAATTATTACTGCCCATGAATATATAGAACAGGCAATTAGCATTATGATAACTGACTTAACAATTATGTCAGCTCTAATAAATAAATTTATTAAAGAAAAATCAGCACTTGAGGCTAGCCCAACTGCTTGAGACGTGATATCAGCTTCCATATCGTCTTCTCACACTTAAATGTGTCATGATTTTGTCTGAATATTTAGAGCTATTCGTCAATTTTGTAAGTTTCATGATAAAAACTTGCTATCAAAATTGCATCAGCTTTATTTGAGTCTTTCTTTCTTGATAATTGAGATGAAAAATAAGGAAATATTTCTATTGCTCTTGTCCTGCTGGCATCTTTCTCAGAATTTAAAAGATTAAAATATTTTTTCCATTTTGTAGGCCTTACAAAGTACATGGGTAATTGCATCGCGGTACAAATGCCCTTTAAAATTCCAAACGATTGTCCAAAATTAAACATACTAGTAACGCCTTGGCCAGGCATTGCAGAAACATGTTCAATCACAACTCTAATTTGATTTTTTTCAAATTGTTTAATTCTTTTAGTAATTTCATTATAAACTTGCGAGCCATTTACTTGTTTTTTATTTTTTTTACCATCTGTCATTACAGGCATTTCAATAACATCTAAGATTTTTCCATTATCTAAAAAACAAATTGAACCAGAAATTCCAGGATCTATACCTATTATTAACATAATTTAATTTACAAATTCAGCATTAGAATAAACATTTTGTACATCATCATTGTCTTCAAGTAATTCAAAGAAATTTATTAAATCTTCATTTTTTTCTTTAGAAATTTTTACACTATTAAGTGGCACCCATTCAATTTCTGTTGATATGAAATTAGTAATTTCTTTTTCTAATTCTTTCTTAACATTATAAATTTCACTAACAGGACATTGTATTTCGTGAAAATCATTTTCCGATTTACATTCATCAGCTCCAGCATTAGTAGCTAGCTCAAAAATTTGATCATCTGAGACTTCTTTTTTATCGATCTTTATTATACCTAATTGATTAAAATTATGAGAGGCAGAACCCTGAGTTCCTAGATTGCCGCCTGCTTTTTGAAAAATTGTTCTAATACTGGACGCTGTTCTATTTTTATTATCTGTTAATGCTTCTATTATCACTGCTACTTTTTCTGGTCCAAAGCCCTCATATCTTAAATTTTCAAAATTTGACTCGGTATTAACTGAGGATTTATCAATTGCTCTCTCAATATTTTCTTTTGGCATATTTGCTGATCTTGCAGCTTGTATTGCAGATCTTAATCTTGGATTCATTGCTGGATCTTTATCTCCAAGTTTTGCTGCAACAGTAATTTCTTTCGACAACTTTGAAAAGATTTTAGATCTTTGCTTATCGGCTTTACCTTTTTTATGTTTTATTCCTGCCCAATGAGAATGTCCTGCCATAAACTAATTAAGTATTCTTTAGCTGACCTCCAAAAACAAAGCTTTCAATTTTATTTGCTAAACCAGTTTTTATATCACAATCAACAATTACTCCACTTAAAGTAGCATCACCAGTTGCTGGAAAATGTTTGGTAGACTCTTTTTTCATAAATCTGTTCAAAGAGTTATCTTTATTCATACCAATAACTGAGTCATAATCACCACACATACCTGCATCTGTTTGATAAGCTGTCCCATTTTTCAAAATTCTTGCATCATTTGTTGGAATGTGTGTGTGTGTTCCAACTACTAGAGTAGCTTTACCATCAAAAAAATATCCTATTGCATTTTTTTCACTTGTAATTTCTCCATGAAAATCAACAACTAGAAAATCATAATCCTCTTTTAGTTTGTGCTCTTTTAAAAATTTTTCTGAAATCTCAAATACGTCATCACATTTTTTCATAAAAACATTTCCCATTAAATTTAAAACACCAATTTTTACATTTTTTTCATTTTGAAAAACTTCAAATCCTTTACCTGGTGCTGGCTCAAATAAATTTTTTGGGCGAAGTAACCTATTTTCATTATCGATAAATTTCATAATATCTTTCTGATCCCAAACATGATTACCAGTAGTAATGACATCAACACCACATTTAAAAAAATCCTCACAGATTTCTTTTGTTAATCCAACTCCTGCCTCAGCTGCATTTTCTCCATTTACGATTACAAAATCAATTTTATTCAATTCTTTTTGGCTTAAAAGATTATTCAATATTTTCGAACAACCTGAGTTCCCTACCACATCTCCTAAAAATAAAATTCTCATATAAAATTTTTATCTGTTACAATAAAATCTAGTTTCATATCATATTTGTTAGCTGGTATTTTTTTTACTTTTTGAAAAGAATAAGCCAACCCAATTAATATAATTTTTTTGTTTTTCTTTACCTTCTTAATATACCTATCGTAATAACCGCCTCCATAACCTATTCTATTTAAATGATTATCAAAAGCTACAAGTGGTACTAAAAGAATACTCGGGTAGACAATTTGATCTGATGAAGGTTCAGGTATTCCATATTTATTTATTGATAAAGGCTCTTTTGTTGACCAGTATAAAAAATCCATTTGATTATTTTTTTTAATTTTTGGCAATGATATTTGATAACCAAGTTTTTCAA
>QCNQ01000024.1 GCA_003213155.1 Pelagibacteraceae bacterium AG-426-G02
AATTATTAACACTTAAATCATAACAGGAAATTTTATTATTGGTCATTAAAGAGTAAGAGCTTTCAAATGACCAATCATTTGACAAACCAAAAGTAATCAATTGTTTTGAATTTTCTATACTTTTTTTTGAAACAACATAACCACCATCATGTTGATTACCAAGCCTTATTAAATCACATTCAAATTTTGGAAAAAATTCCTTAGGGATTTTTATCATTAAAATTTTTTTATTTATATTTTATATTTTTAATTAAATAAATTTATTTCAATATTTTAGAATTAAAATATGTCAAAAAATGTATTTTATAATATAATATTTATATAAAATAATTCATCATTAAACTTGTGTGTTTAACAAAAAATATTTTAAATAAAATTTATAATTGGAAATAGATAATTAATGAGTAAGAAAAATATAGCCATTACATGGGAGTCGATAACTGATGGCGGGGTAAATAGCTATTTGAGATATTTATTAACCTCTAAAAAGTTCAAAAATTTCAACATATACATAATAACAAACTCAACAAATGAGGGTGCTAAATATCTTAAAAAAGATCTTAGAAATATGAAAAATATAAAATTTGTTATGTTTGAGTCTTTTTTTGTAAAAAAAAAAAATTTAATTAAAAAAATTATTTATTATTTTTTAAAACCTATCTTTTTTATCAAAACGATTGAAATTTTTGATAAAATTTTTGAAAAAATACATATTGATATATTAATTTGCCAATGTGGAAATTATGGTAATTTTAGGAGTGAACAAGCCGCTATTTTTTCAGCACACAAAAAAAAAATTCGTAAGATTTTTTTGGTAGTACACCATAAATGTGAAAAGTATCCATTTTTTTATAAACAAATTTTAAAATTTATTAATAGTAAAATTAGAGAAAAAATAAATTTTCTAATAACTGTCTCAAGAGCTACTATGCAGTCAATTAAGACTAATTCTAATTTATTAACTGTAAGAACTAAAACTAAGATAATTCATAATGGTGTTAAAATTGAAAAATTTAAAAAAAAAAATTACCTAATTAAAATTTTTAAAAAATACAAGATTAGATCCAGTCATTTAAAGATAGGAATTTTGTCAAGAATCGATACCCACAAAGGACACGATATTTTGATTAAAAGTATTTCCTACTTAAAAAGTGATATCAGACAAAAATTAAGAGTATTAATTATAGGTAGAGGGTCAGCCAAAGATATGAGCAATTTAAAATTAAAAATTAAATCATTAAAATTAGAGAAAAATTTTATAATTCTAAATTATTTAAATATTAACAGTCAAAAAATCTTATCTAATTTAGACCTACTTGTTTCTCCAACAAAAGATTTTGAGGGGTTTGGTCTCTCAATAGCAGAGTCAATTATAGTTGGTACACCTATAATTACAACAAAAGTTGGGGGAGTTCCTGAATTTTTTAAAAATCAATATGGTAGATTAATCAAACCTAAAAATTATAATCAACTTAAAGAAGCAATCGAGGATTTTTATTTTAACAAAAAAAAATGGGTATACAATATTAATAAGACAAAAAAAAATTTTAGAAAATATTATAATAATGAAGTAATGGCTAAAAAATATATTTCATTAATAAATTAAAATATATATCTCAATGAAAAAAAAATTATCACAGACAAAAATTAAAAACCAACTTTTAGAAATGATGGATGATATGTCTAAAGTTAATCCTATTTTTAAACCTGGAAATTATTGGAAATTCTATGAAAAAAATATCTTAAAACAAATCCTCAAAGAAGATCTTAATTTATTAAGAAGTTGGGAAGGAGGTGCTGGAACTGGAAGTATTCACTCATTTGGAGGAGGTGAGATGGAGTTGCAAAGAGGATATAAGTATTATTTTCATCCATTTGAAAAACATTTTAAAAAAATTGATAACAATATCATAATTAAATTTTATAATTCAGTTATAAATAAATTATCAAAATATAATAAATTTTTTTCATATCTATCTATCAGATCAAGCCTTGCAAGAAAAATATTTTTCGACAAGATAAAAAAAGAATTTGATATGAAGTACAATTTAATAGAACTTATAAATCCAAAATTACTAGAAGCAAAAGATAGTAATTTTGGTGAACCAATTGGTTTCATAAGAGATAAAAAATTTTATACGAATTATTTTTTAAATATTTTGATTGAATATCATCATATAAATAAAAATTTTAAAAATGTTAAAATTAAAAATGTAGTAGAATTAGGGGCGGGCACTGGGATTTTGGCAAACATCTTTTTACAATTAAATAAAAGTGTAAAATATTTTATTATTGATATACCACCTACACTTTTTATTGCGGAATATTATCTTCGTAATTTAGGATATCGTATCTACGGATATAATGAACTTAAAAAGAATAATAAAAATTTTAAAAATTTTGATATAATTTTGTTACCTACTTGGAAATTAAATCTTCTTAAGAATATAAATATTGACTTATTTATAAATCAAGCAAGTTTCCAAGAGATGGAAAAATATCAAAGTTTATATTATCTAAATTTTTTTAAAAAAAATTCAAAATATCTATATTTAAGAAATGCAATTAATGGACACTCCAAAACTAAAAAGAAAGGTAAATTTGGAGTGATCAATCCTACAAAAATGGTTGATTGTGAAAAAATTTTAAAAAGTTCACATAAAATTATTAATAAAGAACTCTTTAATTATAATAAAAATTATAGATCTCTTTTTAAAAAAATAAAATAATTTTTTCGTTTCTTAAAAAGTTTATAAAATTATTCACCACCTGATATGTTAACTTTTTGTAAATTTATATAAGTGTTTTTCTCAGAATTAATATAATAAATATATTCAGCAATCTCATCAGGTTTTGCAGTTCTTTTGATTGGGATTAGTTCAGCTCTTTTTCGTAAGTTTTTCTTTTTATCTTTTTGATGAATTTTTGTATCTGTAACTCCAATTTGAATACAATTTGTTAGAATGTTAAATTTAGAAATATCTTTAAAAATTGATGGAAAAAACTCATTCATATGCTTGCTCAGGGAATATAAGAAAGTATTTTTACTACCGCCAAATTTAGTCCCTACGCTTGAACATGTTAAAATTCTGCCCCACCTCCTTTGTTTCATATTTTTTAATAATCTTCTTATAAAAAATTGATTGGCTAAATAATTGACATTTAAATGTAAATAAAAATCATTAGTGCTAAATTTTTCGTAACTTTTTAATTTTAAAAAACCAGTTAAACTGACAAAGCTGTCAATTTTTTCTAAAACTTTAATATTTTTATCTAAAAATTTATTTACAACTTTAGGATTAGATAAGTCTAATTTAAATAATCTCAAATTTTTATTTTTTATTGATGTCAATTTTTTTTTATTGATGTTGTAATGAGCTAAAACTTCCCAGTTGTTTTTTAGGAATTTTTTAACCACCTCTATCCCTATATCTGAGCTTGCTGCTAAAATTAAGATCTTTTTTTTTTTTAAAACTTTTCCCATGCCTCAACGTGCTTTTTGCCTATTAAAGAACCTCCAGCATCACAAACATTACAAGGAGAAAATTCTCTATTTCCTTTGGATAAATTTTTTCTGCTTTTCATTGCATTATCAGATAACCAAACATCTATTATTTTCTCTTTATTCAAATTTCCAAGAATATTTTTTTTACCCCAATCATGAGAACACATTAGTACATCGCCATTGTAATCAATAAAAAATGTATAACTTGGATAGTAGCATGGTGTTTTCAAAGAATTTTTTAACGAGGGAACTGAGTGTTCTGCATTTTCCATTAATCCTCCTCTATTTGACATAGTAATTCCAAAATTTTGTTCAGGAGGTAAATATCTATTTCGAATTACATATTGTTCTTTTTCAAGTTTTAGATTTTGACACATATTTTGGAATTTGATCATGTCCTCAGGACCATCATAAACACTTATCAATAAAGTTGATAAACCTGATTCAAATAATTTTAAAATTCTTTTTTCATTTAACACATCACCATTTGTAATTAATTCTATTTTTGCATTTGGAAGATAAGCTCTAGTTTGAGAAATATTTCTATAAATGTTTTTATTTAAAAGTGGTTCATTAAATCCTGAATAAACTACTATTCCACTATATTGTAAATCGCTTAGTTGAGAAACAATACTTTCATGTAATTCTGGCTTTATAAATTCTTTATTATCAAATTTTTTAATCCAATTTTTATCACTTCTTGGACAAAAAGAACAAGATCTATTACAAGTTCCTGAGTCACTAATTTCCACAAGTGAAAATAATGGTATCTTATTATTTTTATAATATTGTAAACTGTTCTGAATAATCTCCGATTTTCTTTTTATATTAGGATCAATAAATTTTTTATAATTTTCATTCATATTATCTAATTTTTACCAGCTCATTAAACGAAAGTATTGTGTTTTCATGATTAATTTTTTTTGGTGAATATCCATACAATGCATGTATATAATCTACTCTAGCATTTTTAGCAGTCAATTTATCGATCATCATATCACCAACATAAACAATATTATGTCTTTTTATTTTTAATTTTTGCATAATACTTAATATTTTATCAGGTTTTGGTTTACCAGGTATTTTATTATCACTACACCTGACTTCATTAAATTTCAAAGAAAATTTTTTTAAAATTTTTTTTGTTCTTAAGCAATCTTTTGAGGTTACTATTCCAATTTTAATTTTTTTTTTTTTTAACTTATTAAGAATTCTTTTTACACCAGGATATAATTTGTATTTATCAAAATTCTTAATTGACTCGTTTTTGAAAGCGTTTTCAATATCTTTAAAATTTTTATTTTTAATTTTTAATTTTTTTAAAATATCTTTGAAATCTCTTCCAATATATGAAAAATATTTCTTAAAAGATCTATTCAACTTAAATTTCTGATTTACCAAATTCCATGATAGTCTCATATTTTTTTTGGAGTCTATTATCACTCCATCGAGGTCAAATAAATAAAGTTTTTTGTCTTTCATTAAATTTTGAAAGTTACTAATAAAGTTTTCTAATTTTATCAGATGGCATCAAATCAATAGCTTTCATTAAATCTTGATTTACATCAACTGCGAACCCTGAATTAGTTGCTTTAAATGTTCCTAAGTTCAAATTATTTTCTATTGCCCTTATTAGCTCTATACCCTCAATTTTTTCAATTTTACCTTGTTTGAAACTATTATACTTTTTTAAAGCTTCATATTTAAAAGAGACAATAGATAAGTCTCTATAATATTTAGTTTTGATATCCTTATAATCATAAGGCACTAGTGCCCTACTAAAATACAAAATTTTACCATTATCAGCAAAAACTACTTTAACTAAATTTCTACTTATGGCGTTGTGTTCAGCTAACATACTAGGAACAACAATATCAAATTTTGATTTTTTTTTATGAAAATTTATTACACGATCAATATCTTTTGGATCAACAAATGGTTCATCACCTTGAACATCAACTACATATTTTGGTTTAAATTTTTTTGCTACCTCAAAAATTCTTTCAGTCCCATTTTTATGTTTTTTTGAAGTTAAAATGGCTTCACCACCATGTTTTTTAACTACATCAAAAATTCTTTTATCATCACAACAAACAATAACACGATCTAATTTTTTTGATAACATCGCTCTTTTAAAGGTGTGGACAATAATCGGAAGACCATCAATATTTAATAATGGTTTGTGTTTTAATCTTTTCGAGTTTAATCTAGAGGGTATAAGGCCAAGAATCATGAATACCTTATATACCTATTTAGTATTAATAAAAGGAATATTAGATAATATTGTTATCGACATTTTAAATTTTTTTGAGATTATTCCAAAATCTTTTATAGCTTTTATTATCAAGTTTAAAATAATAAAATTTTATTAATTTATTCACTGATTTTTTTTTTTTATTTTTTTTAAAATTTTTCAAATAATTTAAAAAACTTTTGTAATCCTTTATTATCTTAATTGGTTCATTTAATTGAAAATAATATGGCAATTGACCACTCACTAATCTTATAGAGTCTTTAGATAATATTTCTGCATCAATTGCAATTGATGATAAACTACAAATTATTAAATCTGATTTAATTAAAAGATTCTGAGTTGAAATATGCTTAAATGTATAAAATTTAAAATTATATTTTTTAAGTTTTTTAAATTTTATTAGAGAATTTTCGTAGTTCGTAGGATGGGGGCTTATTATAAAATTATATTTTTCAGAATTTTTAACTTCTTTTAAATAATCAAATATCAAATTTTCATCACCAATTGATGGAGCAATTAATATATTTGGTTTTTTCTTTGGTAATAATAAAGAATTATTTTTAACAATTCTTTTATTTAAATCTGATCTAAGTGATCCAATAGAAAAAAATTTTTTTTTGTAATATTTACTAAGCAGGTTTTTTAAGTTCTCACTAAATATAAAATAATAATCTGGACTAGGACAAAATTTTCTTCCTTCTAAATAATTCTGTTTTGTAAAATCCTTTGAATTATTACTATAAAATAGCATATTTTTACTAGCATAGGCATGTTGCAAAGATATGATTTTAGTTTTTTGATTATATTTTCTAATAAAATAATTTACCGAAACTGATCCAGGATTAAATTCTAAATAATTTACAAAAACAGATGTTTTTTTTTTATTCTTAAAAAAGTTTGCCAATGCAGTTGAAGTTATTAATGATCTTTGAATTGAGGAACTAAAAGAAAATAAAAAAAGTGGAAATAAAATGTTGAAACAATCATTATTTTTTATATTAAATACCTTTTTCTTAAACAAAAATTTAAAAGTGCAAAAAAGAAATACTTTGTAACAAAAAAAATATATTCTTAAAATTTCTAATAATGTAATATGATGATCAAGAATATAATAATCTTTTTTTAATACAGAAAATTTTTTTTGATAATTTTTTTTATTAAGAAAAAAATCTTTATATTTTTCTATTTTTATTAAATAAAAATTTTCTTTTTGTTCATTATAGTGTGGTGTTTTTCCATATAATCTGTCAACAGATAAATTTTTATTTATCAAAATAAA
>QCNQ01000025.1 GCA_003213155.1 Pelagibacteraceae bacterium AG-426-G02
TATTTTCCACCTCAGGAAAGAGTTTATTGATGGCTCAAATAGGTTTACCTGACAACTCTAAAGTAAAAAAAGGTAAATATTTTAAGGATAAAACTGGTTCAAAAAATCTTAGAAAAGTAAATGTTTATAGATGGGACCCGTCTACAGAGGAAAATCCTAGAATTGATACCTATGAAGTTGATATGGATAACTGTTCCTCGAAAGTTTTAGATATTTTAAATAAAATTAAAAATGAAATAGATCCAACTTTGGCTTATAGAAGATCTTGTGCACATGGAGTTTGTGGTTCGTGTGCAATGAATATGGATGGAAAAAATGGCCTTGCCTGTACAACTCCCCACAAAGAAATAGATGGTGATATCAATATTTATCCATTACCACACCTTAAGGTCAAAAAAGATCTAATAGGCGACTTAGATGGTTTATATAAACAGTATCAATCAATTGAGCCATGGTTAAAATCAAATTCAAAGTCAGAAACTAAAGAAATTTTTCAATCTAAAGAAGATAGAGCTAAACTAGATGGCGCATATGAATGTATAATGTGTGCGTGTTGTTCAACTTCTTGCCCAAGTTATTGGTGGAATGGTGATAAATATCTAGGACCAGCAGTACTTTTACAAGCCTATCGGTGGATCATAGATAGTAGAGATGAAGAGAGAAATTCAAGATTAAAAAAGGTGGCAGATGAACTTAAACTTTATAGGTGTCACACAATTTTAAACTGTACTAGCGCTTGTCCAAAAGGTTTAAATCCTGCAAAAGCAATTGCTGAAATAAAAAAAATGTTAGCAACAGCTAATATTTAAACAATAGACTAATAACAATTTTTAATCTAAAAGGTCCTATTCATGAAATTAATTGAACATTTTGTAGGTGGAAAAATAATTCCCGGGACATCAAATAAAAAGGGTAAAGTTTTTAATCCTGCAACTGGTGATCAAGAAAAAGAGGTAAGAATCGCGTCTAAAAAAGATTTGGATAGTGCGGTAGAAGTAGCAAAAAAAGCTTTTCAAGAATGGTCAGTAAAACCTTCTTTAGTGAGAGCTAGAGTCATGTTTAAATTCAAGGAACTTATTGAAAAAAATTCAGATGAACTCACACAACTAATTGTGAATGAACATGGAAAGGTTTATGAGGACGCAAAAGGTTCACTAACTCGGGGCTTAGAAGTTGTTGAATTTGCTTGTGGTATTCCTCATTTGCTGAAAGGTGAATTTTCAGAAAATGTTGGCACAAATGTTGATAGCTGGTCTATGCGACAGCCATTAGGTGTAGTTGCGGGTATTACACCTTTTAATTTTCCAGCAATGGTGCCGATGTGGATGTTTCCAATTGCAATTGCTTGTGGAAATACTTTTATATTGAAGCCATCTGAAAAAGATCCCTCTTGTTCCATTAAATTAGCTGAACTTTTAAAAGAAGCAGGTTTACCCGATGGCGTTTTTAATGTGATTAATGGAGATAAAGAGGCTGTTGATGCTATTTTAACAAACCCAGATATAAAGGCAGTAAGTTTTGTAGGCTCTACCCCAATTGCAAAATATATTTATGAAAATTCAGCCAAGAATGAAAAAAGAGTTCAAGCTTTAGGGGGTGCTAAAAATCATTTGGTAGTGATGCCTGATTGTGATTTAGATGGTGCGGTGAATGGCTTAATGGGAGCTGCATATGGGTCTGCAGGAGAAAGATGTATGGCACAATCAGTTGCGGTAGCAGTTGGAGACATAGGTGATGAACTTGTTTCAAGACTTTCAAAAAAAGCAGAAGCTTTAAAAGTAGGACCAGGAATGGATAAAAATTCTGAAATGGGACCTTTAGTAACAAAAGAGCATTTAGAAAAAGTAAGAGGATATGTAGATTTAGGAGTAAAAGAGGGAGCTAAGCTTGTTGTAGATGGAAGAAGCCTAAAATTACAAGGATATGAAAATGGTTTTTATATTGGCGGCTGTTTATTTGACCATGTTAAAAAAGAAATGAGGATTTATAAAGAGGAAATATTTGGACCAGTGTTATCTGTAGTTCGAGTAAAAACTTTTGAGGATGCAGCAAAGTTAATAAATGATCATGAATATGGAAATGGGGTGAGCATTTACACAAGAGATGGAGATGCTGGAAGAACTTTTGCAAGCAAGATTCAAGTTGGAATGGTAGGTATTAATGTGCCAATTCCTGTACCAATGGCCTTTCACAGTTTTGGTGGATGGAAAAGATCTTTATTTGGAGATAGTGCAATGCATGGTATGGAGGGTATAAAATTTTATACAAAATTAAAAACAATAACTTCAAGATGGCCTTCAGGCATCAGGTCAAATGCAGAATTTGTGATGCCTACGATGAAATAAAAAAAATGACAAAAAAAAATAGTAAAATATCATTAATTGGTGCTGGTCAAATTGGAGGAACATTAGCTCACTTAATAGGAACAAAAGAATTGGTTGATGAAGTAGTTTTATTCGATGTAGCAAGCGGAATTGCCAAAGGAAAAGCTTTGGATATTGCCCAGTCCTCATCTGTAGATGGATTTAATGTGAAATTTTCTGGAACAGATAATTACAAAGATATTGAGGGATCAGATGTAATAATAATTACTGCTGGAGTTCCAAGAAAACCTGGTATGAGTAGAGATGATTTATTAGGTATTAATTTAAAGATAATTAAACAAGTTGCAAATGGAGTAAAACAAAATGCTCCTGATGCCTTTGTAATTTGTATAACTAATCCACTTGATGTAATGGTAATGGCATTCCAAAAATTTTCAGGTTTACCATCTAACAAAGTTGTTGGAATGGCCGGTATTTTAGATAGCTCGAGATTCAAATTATTTTTATCTTTAGAATTTGATGTACCAGTAAAAAAGATAGACGCGATGGTAATGGGAGGACATGGAGATACAATGGTTCCTCTTCCAAGATTTACCAAAGTATCTGGAAAACCTTTATTAGATTTGGTTAATGACGGAAAAATTTCAAAAGAAAGATTAGAAGAAATAAATCAACGAACTCGAGAAGGTGGAGCTGAAATAGTAAAATTTTTAGAGAAAGGTTCTGCCTTTTATGCACCTGCAGCCTCCGGAATTGAAATGGCTAAAGCTTATCTCAATGATGAAAAAAAAATGCTTCCGTGTGCAGCTCAATTAAATGGTGAGTATGGAATAAAAGATATTTATGCTGGTGTGCCAATTATCATTGGAAAAAGTGGAGTTGAAAAAATAGAAGAAATTAACTTAGATGAAAAAGAAAAGTCTGAATTTTTACATTCAGTTGAAGCAGTAAAAAAACTATGGGAAGCGGCTTCTAAAATCGATCCTGATTTAGCTAAAAAATGAATATTCACGAACACCAAGCTAAACAAATCTTAAAAGAGTTTGGTGCAGTTGTCCCAGAGGGAGTTTTTGCATTTACTGTTAAAGATTTAATTGAAAAATGTAAAAAACTAAAAACTGATAAATATGTCTTAAAAGCACAAATCCATGCAGGTGGAAGAGGCAAAGCGGGAGGAGTAAAAATCTTAGATAATTTAGATGAATTAGAAAAATCGGCTAATGAACTTCTTGGGAAAAAATTAGTCACTCATCAAACTGGGCCAGAAGGTAGAGAAGTAAAAAGACTTTATGTTGAAACTTCCTCTAATATAGAGAAAGAATTTTATTTATCATGTTTAATTGATAGAGCCACATCTAAAATTGCATTTATTTCTAGTAATGAGGGAGGGATGGATATTGAAGAAGTAGCAGCAAAATCCCCAGACAAAATTTTAACTAACAAAGTTGATTTTACAGAAGAAATTTCTGATGCAGAGTGTGAAAAGATAATCAAAATTTTCGATCTAGAGGATAATTCAAAAATGGAGGCTATTTCTTTGATTAAATCTATTTATAAAATGTTTGTTAAAACGGACGCAAATATGGTTGAAGTTAATCCATTAATTTTAACAAAAGAAAAAAAAATTGTTTGTCTAGACGCAAAAATAAATTTTGACAGCAATGCTTTATTTAGACATCCAGAGATTTTAAATCTTAGAGATCTAAATGAGGAAGACCCTATAGAGATCGAAGCTAGTAAACACGATTTAGCTTATATAAAATTAGATGGAAGTATTGGTTGTATGGTAAATGGAGCTGGTTTAGCAATGGCTACAATGGATATAATAAAGTTATACGGAGAAGAGCCAGCGAATTTTCTAGATGTTGGTGGAGGTGCGTCAAAGGAGAAAGTTTCTGCAGCCTTTAAAATAATTTTATCAGATAAAAATGTTAAAGGTATTTTAATCAATATTTTTGGTGGCATTATGAGATGTGATGTTCTTGCTCAAGGTGTAGTTGATGCAGCAAAAGAAATCGATATTAATGTTCCTCTGGTAGTGAGATTAGCTGGCACAAATTTTAAAGAAGGAAAAACTATATTAGACAATTCTGGGTTAAAACTTATCTCTGCTGAAAATCTAGATGATGCAGCAAGTAAAATTGTCAAGGCTATAAAATAATGTCAGTTCTTGTAAATAAAGAAACTAGATTAATTTGTCAGGGTTTTACTGGGTCACATGGAACATTTCACTCTGAGCAAGCAATTAAATATGGAACAAAATTAGTTGGTGGAGTCACTCCTAAAAAAGGAGGACAAAAACATTTAGGATTACCAGTTTTTAACACAGTTAAAGAGGCTAAAAACTCTGAGGGTGCCAACGCCACGATGATATATGTACCAGCGAAGTTTGCTGCTGCAGCAATCGTTGAGGCAATAGACGCATCAATCGAGTTAATTGTTTGCATTACTGAGGGAATCCCAATTCAAGACATGTTGAGAGTTAAACAGAAATTATTAAAATCAAATTCCAGATTAATTGGACCTAATTGTCCAGGAATAATAACTCCTGATGAATGTAAAATTGGTATAATGCCAGGCAATATCCATAAAAAAGGTTCAGTTGGTATTGTCTCTAGATCTGGGACTTTAACCTATGAGGCAGTTGCTCAAACGACTGAAAATGGATTAGGTCAATCCACTTGTATAGGTATTGGTGGAGATCCAATAAATGGCACAAATTTTATTGATTGCTTAGAATTATTTTTGAATGATGACGAAACAGAGTCTATTTTAATGATAGGAGAAATCGGAGGAACAGCCGAAGAAGAAGCAGCAGAATTTATTCAAAATCACAAAATAAAAAAACCAATTGTTGGCTTTATAGCTGGTATAACAGCACCACCAGGTCGTAGAATGGGCCATGCTGGTGCAATCATTTCTGGGGGCAAAGGTGGTGCTAAAGATAAGATTAAAAAGATGGAAGATTGTGGAATAACAATGGCAAATTCTCCCTCCAAAATTGGAAAAACATTGTTCGATAAATTGTCTGATTGAAAAATTTCTTAGTCAGTTTATATTGATTAAACATAATGTCTTCCTCTAAAAATTTAGAATTTAAAAAAACAGCCTTTCTCAATAAATCAAACAGCGCTTTCATCGAAGAAATGTACTTAAAATTTGTAAATAATGATCCTGAATTACCTGATAGCTGGAGAAAATATTTTAAAGAAGTTGGAGATGAAGACGATATAATTGTAAATGAAATCAATGGTCCTTCGTGGAGTCCTTCTAAGAAAGTTTCAATAAATAAAAAGGAAAATT
>QCNQ01000026.1 GCA_003213155.1 Pelagibacteraceae bacterium AG-426-G02
TTTGAATTAATAGTTCTTCAAGATGCTCTTCCTGGCCGTCCTCACAAGACAACAAAAATTCTTTCCCGTTAAACTTAATACTTACGTTTGCCATTTATCTATCTCATCTAACAAAATATCTGTTTCTTGATTTAATTCATCAATTTTTTCAGAAAACTCAATCTGTCTTTTTTGTTCAGCTTTTTCTTGATTTTGTAATTCGTCTAATTTTTTACTTAAACTATTATAATCATTAATTAAACTTTTATATTTTTCTTCTATTTCTTGCTTTTCAATTTCTAATTGATTTTTTTGACTACTTAAATTGTCTATATTTTTTTTAACGTCAGGGTTTTTTAAGTTTAAATTTTTTAATTTTGCTAAAGCTAAATTTAATTTTTTTTCTTTTTCGATCACAGAATTCATATATATATAATTATATTATTAAATAGAATCTTCTTAGTCTAGGCAGGATAATTACTTGAGTAAACTTTATAAAGAATTAGCGAATTGTATCAGATTTTTATCCATAGATGCTGTCCAAAAAGCTAATTCTGGGCATCCAGGTATGCCAATGGGAATGGCTGATGTCGCAACTGTTCTTTTTAAGGATTTCTTAAACTTTAATCCAAAAAATCCGAATTGGATTAATAGAGATAGATTTGTTCTGTCAGCAGGACATGGTTCTATGCTACTTTACTCGCTCCTCTATCTGACGGGTTATAAAAGTATTTCTTTAAGAGAAATTAAAAAATTTAGACAACTTAATTCAATATGTGCAGGTCACCCCGAATATCATCCAAGCACTGGCATAGAAACTACAACAGGGCCTTTAGGACAGGGAATATCTAATGCAGTTGGTTTTGCAATCTCGGAAGAAATTTTAAAAAAAAGATTAGGAAAAAAAATTATCAATCATAAAACTTACGTTTTAGCGGGTGATGGCTGCTTGATGGAGGGAATAAGCCATGAAGCTTTAAGTCTTGCTGGACACCTAAAACTTAAAAACCTGATTTTACTTTTTGATAATAATTCAATTTCAATAGATGGTCCAACTAGCTTAGCAGTCTCTGATGATCATGAAAAAAGGTTTAAAAGCTATGGGTGGAACTATTTAAAAATTAATGGACATAATTTTAAAGAAATAACAAAGGCTCTTGAAAAAGCACAAAAATCAAAAAAACCTATAGCAATCTCTTGTAAAACTACGATTGGATACGGATCCCCAAATAAGGGTGGTAAAGCCTCATCTCATGGCAGTCCATTAGGTGAAGATGAAATAAGATTAGTCAGAAAAAGATTGAACTGGCCACACAATACTTTTGAAATTCCAAAAAACTTAATGGATCAATGGAGATCAATCGGTAAAAAAGCATCAATAAAAGCTAATAAGAATAAAAAAAGATTTTCACTAAGATTTAATAAAAATACTATCAATGCAGAAATAGAAAAAGCAAAATCAGACTACTTAAAAAAATTACAACCAATAGCTACTAGAAAATGTTCAGAAAAATTTTTGGAAATTGCATCCAAACTTCCAAACTTAATTGGTGGATCAGCAGATTTAGCAGGATCCAATAATACCAAAACCAAAAATCATAAAATTATTCAATCAAATGATTTTTCCGGAAATTATATCCATTTTGGAGTTAGAGAACATGCAATGTGTGGTATTATGAATGGTATCTCACTTCATAGTGAGCTTGTTCCTTATGGTGGAACTTTTTTAATATTTAGCGACTACTGTAAACCATCAATAAGACTAGCTGCTATGATGAAACAAAAAGTTATTTATGTTTTTACACATGATTCGATTGGTCTTGGAGAAGATGGACCAACTCATCAACCAATAGAACAATTGACAAGTTTAAGATCAATACCAAATTTGAATATTTTTAGACCTTCTGACTTAATAGAAACTTTTGAGTGTTGGCAATTGGCATTAAATAGCAAAAGTTCTCCAAGCGTAATAGCCCTAACAAGACAAAGCTTAAATCCAGTTCGTACAAAAAAATCATCAAAAAATTTGTCTTTAGCTGGCGCTTATGAAGTTTTAAGAACGAGTAATAAAATAAGTGCAACTATTATAGCAACAGGATCTGAAACCAGTCTTGCAATAGATGTTAGTCATAAATTAGCCACAGATGGCATTTACTCAAAAGTAATATCAATGCCTTGCCAGGAATTATTTGATCAACAAACTGAAATCTACAAAAATAAAATTTTAAATGAAACTAAGCTTGTAGTTTCTATAGAGGCCTCTGAAACTAATTATTGGAAAAAATATACTGGCAGCAAAGGACTTAATTTTGGAATTGACGATTTTGGAAAAAGTGCGCCTTATAAAGATATATATAGTCACTTTGGATTAAGCTCAGAGATAATAGTAAAAAAAATTAAAAAAAGATTATGACAGTCAAAATTGGAATAAATGGAATGGGTAGAATTGGAAGGATGATTGTTCGATCAATTATCGAGAATAAAAATAAAAATATAGAAATTAAATACATCAATAATAGAACTAATTCTGAAACATGTTCATCTCTATTAAAATATGACTCTATTCACGGGAAATTTAATGCAGAAATAGATTTTGATGAAAATCATATTATTATCAACAAAGATAAAATTTTATTTGGCCAAGAAACAAATTTAAATGATATTAATTGGAATAAATATGGAGTGGATTATGTTTTAGAGTGTACAGGTAAATTTAACTCTAAAGAAAAATTACTAGCACATATTAATAATGGTGCAAAAAGAGTTATTGTCTCTGCTCCGTGTAAAGATGCTGACAAAACTATTGTATATGGAGTAAATGAGACTGAATTGAAAAAAGAGGATAAGATTATATCTGCCGCTTCTTGCACAACAAATTGTCTTGCCCCAGTGGCCCATGTTTTAAACGAAAATTTCGAAATTGAAAAAGGGTTCATGACCACAATTCATTCCTTTACAAGTGACCAAAGAATATTAGATAATTCTCATAAAGACCCAAGAAGAGCTAGATCGGCAAGCCAGTCTATTGTGCCAACCTCAACAGGTGCATCAAAAGCAATTGGTGAGATTATACCTTCCCTTAAAGGTAAATTAGAAGGTGTGGCTATGAGAGTCCCTACGCCTAATGTTTCATTGATTGAACTAGTCTTTTGCACAAAAAAAGACATTACAATTGATAAAATTAATTTAGCATTTCAAAATTTTAGCAAAAAAAATAAAATTCTTGAAACTACAAAAGAAAAACTTGTTTCAATCGACTTTAATCATAATCCTGCTTCTTCAATAGTAGACGAAAGTTTAACAAAAGTGGTGAGTAAAAATATGGGTAAAATTTCAGCCTGGTATGATAACGAATGGGGTTTCTCAAATAGAATGTGTGATATTGTAGAATATCTTCATAAGAATTCTTAATGAACAATATTAAAGATTGTGAAAATCTTAGTAGTAAGAGAGTTTTATTAAGATTAGACCTTAACGTCCCTTTGAAAAATGGTGACATTGTCGACGAAACTAGAATAATTAAAATTATACCTGTTATCGAATTTTTAATAAAAAGAAATGCAAAAATTTTAATAATTTCTCATGTCGGACGCCCTAAAGGCAAATTTAATAAAGATCTTTCTCTTAAACCAATTTGTGATTACTTAGAAAAAAAAATAAAAACTAAAGTCAACTTTATAAGTGAGGACATTTTAAAAATCAAAAGAGATGATTTATTTAAAGAGCATGAGGAGAAAGTTGTCTTTTTTGAAAACATAAGATTTTATGCAGCAGAAGAAAAGAATGAGTCAAATTTTTCAAAACACCTAGCTAGTTTTGCAGATTTGTTCGTAAATGATGCTTTTTCTTGCTCTCATAGAACACATGCTTCAGTCTGCAAAATTACAGAATTTCTGCCATCATTTACTGGATTACAATTTGAGACTGAGGTAAACGCTCTAAAAAAAGTTACTATTGAAATCAAAAAACCAATTACTTGTATTATTGGTGGATCAAAAATTTCTACAAAAATAGACATAATCAAAAATTTAATACCTAAATTTAATAACATAATCTTTGTGGGAGGTATGGCTAACAATATTCTGAGCTTCAAAGGTAATAAAATTGGCAAATCAATTATTGAGGAAAATTGTGAAAGTATAATACAAGAAATTTTTGAAATTTCAAAAAATGCACTCTGTGAAGTTACTTATCCAGAAGATGTTTTAACAGGCAAAACTGCAGATGACGATGCTCAGATAAAAGATCTCAAGGACATAACAGATGATGATATAATCTTAGACGTGGGACCTAAAACACTCAAAAGAATAAAAAATATAATTGAAAATAGCGAAACAGTTCTGTGGAATGGTCCTGCTGGTTATTTTGAAAACCCAAATTTTGCTAAAGGTAGCATTGAGATTGCAAAAACAATTATTAAAAAAAATAAAAATGACTCAATTTTTTCTGTAGTTGGTGGAGGAGATACTGTAGCGGTTGTTAATCAGCTAAATGCAATTAAAGATTTTAATTTTGTTTCAACTGCTGGTGGTGCTTTTTTAGAATATCTTGAAGGAAAAGAACTTCCTGGTATAAAAGCCCTAAAATAAAATGTCAGAACTAAATAATACAGCATTAAAAATTTTAGGAAACGGTAAAGGAATTTTAGCTGCAGATGAAAGTACTGCAACAATGACAAAAAGATTAGATAGTGTAAATGTTCCCTCAACCCCAGAAAACAGATTGTTGTTCAGAGAAACGCTTTTTAGCTCATCCTCAATGAAAGATTGTATTGGAGGTGTAATTCTTTATGATGAAACAATTAAACAAACATCATCCAAAAAAAATACAATTCCAGAATTAATATCAGATACAGGCTCATTGCCAGGTATCAAAGTAGACACAGGAGCGAAAATTTTAGCTGGTTCTCCAGATGAAAAAATTACTGAGGGTCTTGATGGATTAAGGGAAAGATTAAAAGAATATTACAAATTAGGTGCAAAATTTACTAAATGGAGAGGTGTTTATTATATAACCAAAAGTTATCCAAGCAAACTCTCAATACACTCTAATGCACATGCATTAGCGAGATATTCTGCTCTAGTTCAAGAGTGCAATATGGTTCCAATAGTTGAGCCTGAGGTTTTAATGGATGGTGATCATTCTGCTAAAGAGTGTTTAGAAAAAACTTCTGAAGTTATAAAAAAATGCTTTGAAGAACTAATAATACATAAAGTAGATTTGAAGGGAATTATACTCAAACCTAATATGATTTTAGCAGGAAACAGATCTAAAGAAAAAATTACTAATGAGGAAGTGGCAGAATTAACTTTGGAATGTTTAAAATCTTCAGTGCCCTCAGAAGTACCAGGTATAGCTTTCCTATCTGGAGGTCAGTCCGAAATAGAAGCAACAGAAAATTTGAATTTAATTAACAAAAACAATAATACGGATTTTGTAATGAGTTATTCTTATGGGAGGGCTCTTCAACAAAGTGCCTTAAAGT
>QCNQ01000027.1 GCA_003213155.1 Pelagibacteraceae bacterium AG-426-G02
TCCTGACGAAATAGATATTCGGGGTGAGATATTTATTCAAAATAAAGATTTTGAAAATCTTAAAGATAAATTTGCTAATCCAAGAAATGCTGCATCTGGATCATTACGACAAAAAAATCCTCAAGATACCAAAAAAATTCCTTTAAAGTTTATAGCTTATACATTTGGGTATGTAAATAATATGGAAATAAGAAATCAAAGCAATTACTTACAACAACTAAGTGAGTGGGGTTTTAAAACTAATCCATTTAATAAAACTATAAAAGGTATCAAAAATTTAATGAAAAATTACCATGAAATAGAAAAAAAAAGAAATGAGATTGATTTTGACATCGATGGTATTGTTTATAAGATAAATAGTTTCAATTTACAAAAACGATTAGGGAATGTTGCAAACTCTCCTCGTTGGGCAATCGCTCATAAGTTTTCTGCTAACAAAGGCATTTCAAAGATTTTAAATATAGAGATTCAACTTGGTAGGACAGGGGCATTGACACCTGTAGCAAAAATAAAACCAATTAATATTGGTGGTGTGGTTGTATCAAATGCAACACTACATAATGAAGATGAAATAATAAGAAAAGATATAAGGATAGGAGATATAGTTGTAGTTGAGAGAGCAGGAGATGTTATTCCCCATATTATAGAGGTAGATTTTAAAAAAAGAAATAAAAATTCAAAAAAATATATTTTCCCACTCAAGTGTCCATCTTGTGGAGCTAAAACAATTAAAGAATACAATTCCATTACAAAAAAAAATGATGCAGTAAGAAGATGTTCAAGTGAGGGATATGAATGTGATAAAATGACTATTGAAAAAATAAAACATTTTGTATCAAAAGAAGCTTTTAATATTGATGGTTTTGGAAAAAAAATTGTAGAAAATTTTTGGAAACTAAAAATGATTAGATTACCACAAGATATTTTTGCTTTGAATTATGAAAAAATAAAAATAATGGATGGATGGGGACAACAATCTGTCGCTAATTTAAAATATGCAATTGAAGAAAAGAAAAATATTTCTTTTGAAAAGTTTATATATGCTCTTGGAATAAGACATATTGGTTATGAAAATGCTAAATTGATTGCAAAAACACTTAAAAGTCCTGAAAAATTCATTAATCTTTCTAAAGAAGATAATATTGAAGAATTACTAAATATTGATGGGATCGGTGAAACTCAAATAACTTCTTTAAAAAAATTTTTTTTAAATAAGACTAATTTAAAGGTAATTAAAGACCTTCAAAAAATTTTGAAAATTCAGAAAACAATGGAAAATAAAAAAGACGGTGTATTAAGTGATAAGATATTTATGTTTACGGGAAAATTAGAAGGTATTAGTAGAGCAGAAGCTAAGTCTTTAATAGAAAAAAACTCAGGATCAATAATTAGCAATGTCTCAAAAAAACTTGATTATCTGATAATTGGAGAGAAACCTACTAAACGGAAAGTTGAAGCTGCAAAAAATTTAAAGATTAAAATTATAGATCAGTCAGAATTGCATAAATTATTGAATAAAAGTAGCTAACCATTTTTTCTCACTAGGGTTTAAATATTTATGAAGTTTTATGTAAATATCTAAATTGTATTTCCAAAGGTAAGTTTTTTCATCATTTGTTAATAAATCGAAATTAATTAAATCTTTATCAATTGGAGCTAGTGTTAAATTTTTGAAGTACAGCTTATTTTTATTTTTTTTAACATAAATTAAATTTTCTATACGTATTCCAAATTTATTTTTTTTATAATATCCTGGTTCATTACTTAAAATCATTCCCTCACGTAATTTTATTTTATTAAATTTAGAGATACCTTGGGGGCCCTCGTGTACATTTAAAAAAAAACCTACACCATGTCCAGTTCCATGTTGATAATCTAAGTTGATCTCTTTTAAAAATTTCCTTGCTCTAATATCTATCATACTACCAGAGGAATATTTACTCAAATTAGATTTTACAACTGCAATATGACCTTTTAATACTCGTGTGAAAATATTTTTTATATTCTTTTTTAATCTTGTTTTTATCCATCTCATTCTAAAAGAGTTTTAAATTTTTTTATAAGGCCTCCTGTTTTTTTCTTATTAGTTTTTAATCTCTCTTTTTTCTTTTTTTTATAAGTTTTATCAAATAAACTATAAGAGTTTTCATACCATTTTGAGGATTGGTAGTTATAACCAAGTAATTGAGCATATTTTTCAGCTTCATCAATCAAACCAATTGTATAATGTACCTCTACCAATCTGTGTAAGGCCTCTTCTGCATAGATAGTAGTATCATAATTATCAATTATTTCTCTAAATCTATTAATTGCTGGTATCCATTTTTTTTTATCAAAATAATATCTACCTAAGTACATTTCTTTGGCTGCAAGAATATCGTTAATTAAATCAACTTTAAATTCCGCATCAATCGCATACTCTGTATTTTGATAATCTTTTAAAATTATATTAAAAGTTTCTTTAGCTTTTATTATTGATTGTAAGTCTTTTTTTTCATCAACAATCTGTTCATAATAACAAATGGCTAATAAATAATAGGCATACCCAAGATCTTTATGTGTAGTATATAACTTAATAAATCTCTCTAATTCTGCTATAGCATCACCATAGTAATCTTGGGTATAATAAGAATAGGCGGCCATTAAAGCTGATTGAGGTGCTGAAACTGCTTGAGGGAATAATATTTCTGCTTCATTAAATTTTTTTGCAGCGTACAAAACATCACCTGCCTCTAAAGCTTCCATACCCTCATTGTATGCCTCCTGGACTTGCAACTCTAAACTTTTTTCCTTTATAATCGATTTTTGTATTGTTTGTTTAGAGCATGAATTAAATAAAACTAAGATTATAAGAAAAATTTGAATTTTAAATCTAAGCATACCTGTTTTATACAGACTTACCAAAGAATTTTAAAGATCAATATATATTAAGCAATCGATTTTAATAACGTTTTATTTAGAATGGTATGAGGAAGATTTCTTTCTTGAATTTCAATTATCGAAAAGTTTTCTTTATTATCAAACACTTTTTTTAACAACTGGTTTGTGAGAAAATGACCACCTTGAGAACAATTTACACTACCAATTATTCTATATCCGCTTGTGTATAAGTCTCCAATACAATCTAAAATTTTGTGATTTACAAATTCTTTGGGATTTCTAAGCTTTTCAGAATTTAAGATTTCATTCCCCTTCACAACGATTGCATTATCCAAACTACCACCTTTTGCAAGTCCTTTTTCTTTAATTTTTTCTACATCGTCGAATAAACAAAATGTTCTTGAATTAAAAATATCTACCAAATCGTCTTCGTATACATTTATTTTATTTTCTTGATTTCCAATCAAACAATTCTCAAATTTTAATTTAAAATTAATATCTAAACTTAATTTTGAGGGCTCTATGGAAATAAATTTCTCTCCATGATGAAAAGATATTTTTTTTTGAATCTTAATTATCTTTATAGGCACATTGCTTTTTTCTAATCCACAACTTTTTAAAATTTCTATAAATTCTTTGGCTGAACCATCTAAAATTGGAATCTCTTCATTGTTTATTTCTACCAGTGCATTGTCAATCCCCAATCCAAATAAAGCACCCATTAAATGTTCAATAGTTGATACTTTTACTCCGTGCTCGTTAGATATAGTTGTATTTAATAACGTATTAGTGACGTTAGTAAAACTTGGGTAAACATAATTATTTGATTGTAAATCTACTCTTTTAAAAACAATTCCTGTGTTTGGTTGAGAGGGTTTTACTAATACTTTTGCTAATTTACCATTATGAAGTCCAACTCCACTAAAAGTTGCTGTTTTTTTTAAAGTTTTTTGGCTCAATAATGACACGAGGAACTTTTAATATGTTAAGGAAAAAAACTGAAAACAACAAATATTACGATAAACTACTAATTAATTAAAAAAATTAAAGAACCTCTCAAAAAAACCTTGTTTTTTGTTAATTTTACTAGTCAGTAAAACCTCATTACTATTGTGACCTGCAATAATTCTACTAGCTGTTGTAAAGATAGTGTTATCTGTGTGATATTTAAATTTTTCTAAATAACCAGCACTTAAAATTTGATTTATCGAAATATGATATTTTTTTAAGATCTTTTCTATATTTTCAATTAAATTTTTTGAAAGGCAAATAAATTCTGTATCTAAAGAAAAGATATTACACTTAACATTTTCTGGTAAAGATGTATAAAATTTATTGTCGATCACATATTTTTCTATAAAGAAATGTATAATTTTTTTATTAATTAAATTCGATTGACACAGATTTTTTAAATCACTTAATGGATGAATTAAAGCCTCTGAGTTTATAAGATTTCCATTATTATCTTTTTTGATTGACAATTTTATTGAGTGAAATTCCTCACTATCCAAAATAAGGTATATGTCTTTAATAAAACTATCTAATTTTTTTTCAATTTTTAATATGTTAGAGTCTAAAAATTCATCCATTTTTCTAAATTTTAACTCTGTAGAATTTTCTTCTATTGCTAATTTTTCAGAATAAATTTTCTCGTTTGATTTATTGTCTGTAACATAAATTATATATTGAGTATTATTGAGATAAAGATAAGTTTGAAAGTCTGCTTCTCTAATCATTTATAACAATTTGATTTTTTTGACGTATATCCAAAATTTTTATATTACTAAATTCTTTATCCTCAAGTAAATCAATTGATAAATTTAATGACTCTTTTATTCCTGTAATTGGTAATTTAATTAAAACTCCTGAGATCATTTCAATATCCCATCTCCCCGAGGGAAAGAAGTAAAAATTTTTTATGTTATTATATTTAAAATCAGTTTGAAGAATAATATTTTTAAATTCTAAAAATTTTTCTGTTTCAAAATTTCCAAAAATAAAAGGTAAATTTTGAGAATAGTCTTTGGTATTAATGAATTTCCCATTGGATCCAACTAAAT
>QCNQ01000028.1 GCA_003213155.1 Pelagibacteraceae bacterium AG-426-G02
TTACAGATTGTTTCATAAGATTTTGCGGTTGCTTCAATTCCTTTTTCTTTGATTTCATTTTTATGAATTCCATTTGAAATAATTAATGAGTCATAATTTAAAAGATTTGCACCTTTAATATCAGTATTTAAATTATCACCAACAGAAAGAATTTTTTTATCTTTATTATTAATGGATAAATTATAAACCTCAGGATATGGCTTACCAAAATATACTACCTTGCCACCCATTTTTTCAAAAACCATGGCAACTGATCCTGCACAAAGTTCTCTTTGGTCACCTCTATCCACAATTAAGTCAGGATTAGTGCAAACCATCTCTTTATTTAAATTTTTTTCAAATAAATCTTTATAATAATTCAAATCTTTTTCAAATTTTTCAAATAATCCAGTACACAATATGTACTCTCCATCATCAATATTGTCTGACTTCATTTTTGCAAAGTCATTAAACAAATCAAAATCACGTGGTGGTCCAACATGAAAAAATTTTTTGGTGGACAAATTTTGTTTAAGATAATTTAGTGATGCTTGACCAGATGTAAAAACATGGTCTCTAATTTCTTTTTCCATGCCCATTTTTTCTAAAAAGGATTTAACAACCACATTAGGTCTTGGAGCATTTGTAAGTAGAATGTATTCTTTGCCTTTTTTTGTGATTTCTTTTAAAACGTTGATTGCTTCTTTGTGAAGGTTTATTCCATTATGAACAACACCCCATAAATCGATATAAAAAAGCTGATAATCATCAACGATGGAGCAGAAACCATCTTTGTCTAAATTTTTAGTCATCAAAATAATCTATAACCCAAAAAATCCACAATTTCCTACCTTTTTTAATAAACTAAATATCAAGTATATCTTGAAATAGTATTACCAATCTCTATATGAACTCCATATTTATATAGGAGAATATATGAAATTTAGACCGTTACATGACAGAGTTTTAATAGAAGTTTTAGATAGCAGTGAAAAAACTGCTGGAGGAATAATCATACCAGATACTGCACAAGAGAAGCCTCAAGAGGGAAAAGTTGTTGCTGTTGGTGGTGGTGCAAAAACTGAAGATGGAAAAAAAATTCCAATGGATGTTAAAGTTGGAGACAAAGTTTTATTTGGCAAATGGTCAGGAACTGAAGTCAAAATTGATGGTAAAGAATACAGCATAATGAAAGAGTCAGACATTATGGGTATTTCAAGTAAATAATATAAGTTAAAGGAGAAAGTATAATGGCAAAAGTTGTTAAATTTGACGCTGAAGCAAGATCAGCAATGATAAGAGGGGTAAATATCTTAGCTGATACTGTGAAGGTAACGTTAGGTCCTAAAGGCAGAAACGTTGTGATGGACAAATCTTATGGTGCTCCAAGAATTACCAAAGATGGTGTTTCAGTTGCAAAAGAAATTGACCTTGAAGATAAGTTCGAAAATATGGGTGCTCAAATGGTTAAGGAAGTTGCTAGCAAAACAAATGATGAAGCTGGTGACGGAACAACAACTGCAACTATTTTGGCTCAAGCGATAGTTAAAGAAGGCGTAAAATATGTTACAGCTGGGATGAACCCAATGGATGTAAAAAGAGGTATTGATGCAGCAGTGGATGTTGTAAAACAAAACTTAGTTTCTTCAGCAAAAAAAGTAAAAGATAGTGATGAAATTGCTCAAGTAGGAACTATTTCTGCAAATGGTGATAAAGAAATCGGAAGTATGATTTCTAAAGCAATGCAAAAAGTTGGTAATGAAGGTGTCATTACAGTTGAGGAAAATAAAGGAATTGAAACGGAACTTGATGTCGTTGAAGGTATGCAGTTTGATAGAGGATATTTATCTCCATACTTTATTACGAATAGTGATAAAATGACGACAGAGTTAGATAATCCTTTTATTCTTTTACATGAGAAGAAATTAACAAATCTACAACCAATGGTTCCACTTTTAGAGGCTGTGGTACAAGCTGGTAGACCATTAATGATTATATCTGAGGATGTTGAAGGTGAAGCTTTAGCAACTTTAGTTGTAAACAAGTTAAGAGGTGGTTTAAAAGTAGTAGCTGTAAAAGCTCCAGGATTTGGTGACAGAAGAAAAGCTATGCTTGAGGATATTGCAATTTTAACAGGTGGTAGTGTGATTTCTGAGGATCTAGGAATTAAACTTGAAAACGTTAAGTTGGATGATCTTGGATCATGTAAAAAAGTTAAAGTTGATAAAGATAATAGTACTATCGTAAATGGTAGTGGTAAAAAATCTGATATCGAAGCAAGATGTTCATCAATCAAACAACAAATTGACGAAACAACATCTGATTACGATAAAGAAAAACTTCAAGAAAGATTAGCTAAACTAGCTGGTGGTGTTGCTGTAATTAAAGTTGGTGGCGCTACAGAAGTTGAAGTTAAAGAGAGAAAAGACAGAGTTGAAGATGCACTTAATGCAACAAGAGCTGCTGTTGAAGAAGGTATTGTAACAGGTGGCGGATGTGCTTTGTTATATGCTGCTCAAGAGCTTGAAAAAGTTAAAGCCAAAGGCGAAGATCAAAAAGCTGGGGTTGATTTAGTGAGAAGAGCATTAGAAGCTCCTATTAGACAAATTACTAAAAATGCTGGAGTAGATGGTTCAGTTGTAGTTGGTAAATTGTTAGAACAGAATAAAAAAACTCACGGCTACGATGCACAAAATGAAGAATATTGTGACATGTTTGCTAAAGGTATTATTGATCCAGTTAAAGTTGTTAGAACTGCACTTCAAGATGCGGCATCAATTTCTGGATTATTAGTCACTACAGAAGCAATGATAGCTGACAAGCCAGAAGAAAAAGATGCAGCACCTGCTGGAATGCCTGGTGGAATGGGCGGCATGGGTGGTATGGGAGGAATGGGCGGCATGGGTATGTAATACCCATTAATCTCAAACAAAAATTCAAAAAGGGCAGTTTTTACTGCCCTTTTTTTTTCATAACTTCTTTATAAAAATCATACAATTTTAGATCCCAGTAATTATAAACTTTAATAATTTCTTTTTCATTCGCACTCATTTTGTCGTAAGAAGATTTATTGATATGGGTGATTTCAATGTTATCATTGAGATTCATCATTTTAATCAATTTTTTTAAATCACTTTCAATATTCTCAAAATCGATGATGAAAAAAAAATTTTTTAAATTTTCTTTTGCTAGCATAAAAATTCTTTCATCGACTATTTCATCTATTAATCCAGAATAGTATTGACAAGCATAATTTTTAAAAGAATATCTATTTTTTATCGTATTTATTAAACCATATCCATGTTCAGCTATATCACGATTTCCTTTTTGGAACATCCGATACTGAGAATAAACTCTATCCAAGGGGTTTCTCATTACAGTAATATATCGAAAGTCCCTTGGGTTATTGTTTAAAGAAACAGGGTTATGAAGTGCATTTTTTGGAAAGTAATAAAGAGGAAAATCAATTTTTTTTAAACTATTCCAAATAGTTTTACCTCCAGTTT
>QCNQ01000029.1 GCA_003213155.1 Pelagibacteraceae bacterium AG-426-G02
AATGAATTGGGATGGAGAGAATTTTCACATAGCTTAATAAATTATTTCCCAGAATTTTTAAAAGGAAATTACAGAAAAGAATTTGATAAGTTTCCATGGGTAAAGAATGAAAAATTTTTAAAGGCTTGGAAGTCTGGAATGACAGGTTATCCAATAGTTGATGCTGGAATGAGAGAACTTTATGAAACTGGATGGATGCATAATAGAATAAGAATGGTGGTTGGATCTTTTCTGGTTAAACATTTGAGAATTAATTGGACTGAGGGAGAAAAACATTTTCGAAACTGCTTACTTGATTTTAATAAAGCTAATAATGTTGCACAATGGCAATGGGTAGCAGGTTGTGGTGCAGATGCTGCACCTTATTTTAGAATATTCAATCCGATTCTTCAGGGAGAAAAGTTTGATAAAGATGGTGTATATGTAAAAAAATGGATACCAGAATTAAGTAAAGTCCCAAAAAAATTTATTCATAAACCCTGGGAAATGGAAACTAAATATCAAGAAGCTATTAAAACAATAATTGGAAAAAATTATCCAAAACCAATTGTCGTTCACGAAGAAGCTCGTGCTGCTGCTCTTAAAGCTTTCCAAAGCTTAAAGAATTAAACTTCACCCAAAAAATGATGAATTATAGTTCTTGTTTGTGGATTCAATCTATGTTCAAAAAGATATATTCCTTGCCAGGTACCTAGTAATAGTTCTTTATTTTTGACACTTAATGAAATTTGATTATTGGTAAGAGCAGACTTGATATGTGCTGGCATATCATCTTTTCCCTCAGTGGTGTGAATATATAAATTATTATTCATCGGCACCAATTTATCAAAATAATTAATTAAATCAGTCTGCACATCTGGGTCAGCATTTTCTTGAACAATAATGGAGGCACTAGTATGTTGAATACTTAAATTTAAAATTCCATTTTTAAAATTGTTTTTTTCAATCCAATTTAATGTTTGATCAGTAAATTCATATAATCTTTGGCCATTAGTATTAACTTTGAGATTATAAAATTCTTGTTTCATATTAATAATTTTTTGATGTTAACTCAAATAAACGACTAATTGTACGTTTAAATGGTTTTTCTAAAGACTTAGAGCTCGAC
Source organism: Pelagibacteraceae bacterium AG-426-G02 (assembly GCA_003213155.1). Classification (GTDB taxonomy): domain Bacteria; phylum Pseudomonadota; class Alphaproteobacteria; order Pelagibacterales; family Pelagibacteraceae; genus Pelagibacter. The sequence continues at coordinate 1,109 of QCNQ01000029.1, forward strand.
AATTTTTCTAAACTTTGCTCAGCCGTTACTGCTATTGCTCTATCTTTATCATAAATTACATCAATAAGGGTTATGAACCTTTGTTGTTGATTTGAATTGATATCATTAAATTCTGGTACATTTTCAATTATTATAAATTCAGAGCTTTCAGCAATTTTTAAATAATCTTCACCACCTAAGTTTTGATTACACAATTCGTCAAAATGAAACTTTGAAATCCCTTCATAAAAATTTTTTATTTCAAAATTTCGACCTTTAATATTCAAAACTTTGCAAGATAATTTTTTATTTTTAGTAATTATTCTAGAAAACTTATTTATCTTAAAATTAGTTTCTTGGTTTAAAGGATAGAAATATCTTCTTTTTTCATTTTCTTTGCTTTTTCTGTAATCATCATCAATTATCAACTCATATTCTATTGATTTTTCCTGCATTATTTGGATAAAGGGTTTAAATTGATCTCTTTGTAGCCCATCTTTATATAGCTCTGATATTTTTGTGTTTGAGGTCACAATAACCTTAATATTTTGATTAAATATTTCCTGAAATAGTTTGCCTAATATCATAGCATCGACAATGTTGGTAACTTGAAATTCATCAAAGAAGATGAGCGAAAATTTTGATTTTAAATCTTTGACAAATATAGTAATTATATTTTCCTCATTTTGATCTTTATTATCATGAACAAAATCATGAAAGTTTAACATAAATTCATTAAAGTGAAGACGTTGTTTTTTTTGATTAACTAGATTAAAAAAAAAATCTAAAATCATAGTTTTTCCAACACCAACACTACCATAGAGATAAAAACCTTTTTTTGAGGATTGTTTGAAAAAAAAATTTAACAAGGAAGTTTTAAAATTTTCTTTATAAAAATTATCTAATTGTTTTACTAAAGTTATTTGATTTGGATTTAACTCTAGATTTTGTGTATTACAATGAGTTTTAAATTTTTCCTCAAGATTTAAAGACATTAATTTTTTTTACTTTTAAAATCAATTCCGTATTCAGATCTTGGTCCTTTCCTTAGTCCAAACGGACCAGATATAAATAATGTTAAAGGCTTAGTGCCAGGTTTTAAGTCTACTCTATGTAAATTATTTGCAGATCTAAATCCTATATAACCAGGCGGTCGCCAGAATTTTCCTGTGCTTAATGTCTCCCAATATCCTCCTCTTAAAATTATAGTTATGTATGGAAATGTGTGGTTGTGCACACCTTCACCATGATCATCAGCTAACATTTCATGTATTAAAATATTAAATGGAAACCATCTAGGTCTATGTCTAAAGAGAACATAATATCTGTTCATCCATGGTTTAGCTTCATGATATTTGGGGTGTGAAGGCCCCCTATCTAAAACAACTTTTTTTCTTCCTATTCTCTCTAAAAATTTTAAAATCATTATCAATCATATTGAGTTATTGAGCCATTTTTAACAATAAATAAATTTTCATTATATATTAAAGGTTTAGATATTAAATCTCTCGCAACTTTTTCAATTTTTAACACATTTCCAGCACTTAAGTTAACAACAATTAGACTTCCATCAGAATTAGTTAAATAAAGGTTGTTATTACCTATTGTAAAACCCGTAGGTTTAATTCTTTTTCTTTTTTTTAAATTAAAATTTTTATAAACATCATTAATTCTAACAATGTTTCCCCCATTTTTTTGAATTGTAAAAAGATATCCTTTTTCAGATACTGTAAAAATTAGGTTCCCAACTATAATTGGTGTTAGAATAGAATTAATTTCACTTATCCAATTTGTTGTGCCTGATATTAAATCCACAGAGTAAAATTGGTTTTTATTATTGGAAAAATAAATTGAGTTTCCGTCACTAACTAGTTTTGAGAAATTAAAACCATATGTTTCGTTAACAATACTGCTTTTTTGTGTGGGGAGTTGCCATTCAATTAAACCTGATGAAATATCAATTGCTGTAATGTCCCCTAAAGAATTATTATATATTACCAAATTATCTCTGATTAATATTGAAAATTTTGAATTCGAAACAGTGAAAGACTCCTCAGTTTTTATATTCCAACACTCTGAACCATCTTTTAAATAAAAACATCTTAAAGTATTTTTAAAATCAACTACAAAAAATTTATCCTTATGAATTTTAATTTCTGAATTGAATGGATATTCACTTTTTTCCGACCATATTAGATCTCCTGATTGTAAATCAATATTTGAAATTTTTGCTATACTATCT
>QCNQ01000030.1 GCA_003213155.1 Pelagibacteraceae bacterium AG-426-G02
TTCTGTTGGAATTTTAAAAAAGAACTCCAACATATTATGGTTATTAGGTGGTATCTATAAAAAAGGTGACAAATTAGAATTAAAAAAAAAAGATTTAAGTAATGTTACAGCTTTTATTTATGGACAAAATAAAAATTTTTTTAACAAACAGCTTAAAAGTAAAGTGAAACTTAAAAATTATAAAAATTTAGAAGACGCAGTGAAAAATGTTTTTTCTATAATCAAAACCAAAAAATCTATTAAATATACGATTTTATTTAGCCCATGCGCAGCATCTTTTGATAGTTTTAAAAACTTTGAAGAAAGAGGTTTATATTTCAATCGATTAGTAAAAAGATTTATGTATGGAAAATAAGAATACTTTATTTGGTATTTATTATGATTGGTGGAAAAATATTGATAAGTTTCTTTTTTCACTGATTGTTTTATTATTTTTAACAGGTTTATTTTTTTCCTTAGTTTCCACATCATTAATTGCCTCTGATAAATTAGATACAAATGATTACCAATTTTTTTTTAAACATTTAGTTTTTATTTTGTTAGGGATAATTATAATTTTTTTATTATCTTCAATTAAAAAAGAACATCTTCTCAAATATTCTTCTCTATTCTTTTTCTTATCATTAATATTTTTAATTTTAGTGCCCATAATTGGAGTAGAGGTTAAGGGTTCAAAAAGATGGATAGATTTATACTTTCTACCTAGATTTCAACCGATAGAATTAGTTAAGCCATTTCTTATCATTTTTATTAGCTTGATATTGTGTAGCCAGAAATTTAGCAATATTTATATAAAGTATTTATTTTCTTTTATAATAACTTTAGGTATTGCTTTATTATTATCATTACAGCCAGATATAGGACAAACTCTTTTAGTTTTTTTTAGTTGGTCAGTTTTAATATTTACTTCAGGTATAAGTATATTTTTACTGTTTTTTTTATTTTCATCAATTATTTTGATATTTTTTTACTTAATTTTTTTTGTTTCAAAATTTTCTTACATTAAAAATAGATTAATATCTTTTTTAGACTCTGAAACTGGAACTTACAATTTTCAATCAGACAAAGCTATAGAGTCCATTACGAGTGGGGGCTTTTTTGGGAAAGGTATAGGAGAGGGGACTTTAAAAAATAGAGTTCCAGAGGCACATACAGATTATATTATTTCAGTAATTTCTGAAGAGTTTGGTGTAATTGCCATAATTTTAATCTTTTTATTGTTTTTAGTATTTATTTATTCAGTGTTTAAAAAAGTAAATTTTCAAAATGATGAAACTGTTAAATTAATTTTAGTTGGATCTATAAGCCTTATATTAATGCAAACTATAATTCATATTGGGGTAAATATAAGATTATTTCCTACAACTGGTATGACATTACCATTTATAAGTTATGGTGGTTCCTCTATAATTAGTATTTCAATTTTATCTGGAATAATTTTGAACTTTACAAAAAGAAATCTAGATTAGAATGAATAAAAATTATTTGATAACTACAGGAGGATCAGGGGGACATGTAATTCCTGCATTAATACTTTATGAACATTTGTCTAGAGATGCAAAAGTAATAATCACAACTGATAAGAGAGGCTTAAAATATTTAAATGATGAAAATTATCAATTAAGAATTATTAATACCCCAAGGTTAAACAATATATTTTTATTTCCAATCAATTTAATATTAGTGATTGTACTGATAATAAAATCATACTTATTATTAAAAAAAAATAATATTAAAAAATTGTTCTCTACCGGGGGTTATATGTCTTTTCCATTATTGCTAGCAGCAAAATTCTTAAGATTAAAGATTTACCTGCTAGAACCCAATCAAGTTTTGGGTAGAGCAAATAAATTTTTTTTGAGTTCATGTGAAAAAATAATTTGTTACAAAAAAAAAATAAAAAATTTTCCACCAAAATATCAAAGTAAAATTGAAACTATATTTCCCTTAGTTAGAGAAAAATTTTATAGTTTAAAACAAAAAAATTTTAACCATCAAAAATTAGATTTACTAATTGTTGGAGGAAGTCAGGGAGCGAATATTTTTGATATTAATCTCAAAAATAAAATTGTTAATATTTCAAAAAAACACTCAATTAGAATTTTGCAACAAACAAATGAAAAAAATATCCTCAATTTGAAAAATTTCTATGATGAAAATAATATTGAGTCTTTTATCTTCAGTTTCAATAAAAATTTTGAAGAAATAATTAATAATTCAGATATGTGTATAACTAGGGCAGGTGCCTCAACCTTGGCTGAATTATCTTTATTAAACATACCATTTATTGCAGTGCCTTTACCACATTCAAAGGACAATCATCAATTTGAGAATGCTTTATTTTACAAAGAAAAAGAATGTTGTTGGATGCTTAAACAAGAGATATTTGAGGATAATATAGAGCAACTTTTAACCAATATATTATCTAATAATTCTGAATTTTTAGAGAAAAAGGAAAATTTAAAAAAATTAAATTACAAAAATACTTGGACTAATGTACATCAAAAAATATTAAATATAATTAATGAAAATTGAATTAGCAAAAACTGAGGTTATTCACTTCATTGGCATTGGTGGTATTGGTATGAGTGGACTTTCTTTAATTATGAAAGGAAAAGGATTTAAAGTGCAAGGTAGTGACCTATCATCAAATAAAAATATAGAAAGATTGAAAAAAGAAAAAATAAAAGTTTTTATTGGTCAAAAAAAACAAAATTTAAAGAATGCAACAATAGCAGTCATTTCCTCAGCAATAAAAAAAAATAATTCAGAATACATTGAAGCTAGAAGAAAAAAACTTCCAATTATAACCAGAGGAAGGATGTTAGCTCATATTGTTTCTCTTATGAAAAATATTGTTGTAGTTGGTTCACATGGCAAGACCACAACAACTTCTTTAATTACCTCAATACTGCAAAAAACTAAATTAGACCCAACAATTATTAATGGAGGGGTAATAAATTCTATCAAAAATACTGCTAAGTTAGGAAAGAGTGATTGGACAGTTTTGGAAGCAGATGAGTCCGATGGAAGTTTCCTTCATATACCTCCTACATATTCAATTATAACAAATATAGACAGAGAGCATATGGATTTTTACAAATCTATGGATGACTTAAAGAAATATTTTATTGATTTTATAAAAAAAGTTCCTTCTTTTGGAAAATCATTTATTTGTTTAGATGACCCTATTAATAATAGGATAAT
>QCNQ01000031.1 GCA_003213155.1 Pelagibacteraceae bacterium AG-426-G02
AAAAAAAATGACATTTTTTTCGCTATACGAGGCAGGAAAAATGATGGAAATAGGTTTGTAGAAGAGGCTCTGAAGAAAAAAGCTTCCATAGTAGTTGTAAATAAAATTAAAAAAAAATTAGATTATAAAAAACAAATAAAAGTAAAAGATTCATTGAAATTTTTGACCGAAACATCAACTATTCTCAGAGAGAATATTGATGCAAAGATAATTGCAATAACAGGGAGCTGTGGAAAAACTACACTTAAGGAATTATTAGGCAAAACTTTAAAAAAAATTTCTAAAACAACTATTTCTCCAAAATCTTATAATAACAAATATGGGGTTCCATTAAGCCTTTTTAATTTGAGTAAGAACGATAATTATGGAGTTTTGGAAGTCGGCATGGATAAAAAAGGGGAAATTGATTATTTATCAAAAATTATCAAACCAGACATAAGCGTGATAACTAATATAAATTACGCTCATGCCAAAAATTTTAAGAATATAAAAGATATTGCACTTGCAAAATCTGAAATAATTTCAAACACGAAACCAAATGGTTTTGTGATTTTAAATGCAGATGATAATTTTTTTAGATTACATCAAAAAATAGCTACCAAAAATAATATTAATACAATTTCATTTGGGATCAAAAATCATAAATCTGATGTGAAGTTAATTAGTATTATTAAAATTAATAATAATTTTAAAATAAATATCAAAGCTAAAGATTTTAATAAAAGTTTTGTGATTTCTAATAATTTTCAAAATAATATTTATAATATTTTAGCTGCTTTAGCGGTAATGAGTATTAATATCGATATTACAAAATTAGATAAAAAAGTTTTTTTCAATTTTACAACTCCCCAAGGGAGAGGAGATTTATCAAGAGTAAAAATAAATAAAAAAAACATAAACCTAATAGATGAAAGTTATAATTCAAATCCTTTATCCCTCAAATCTGCGATATTAAATTATGATAAAGTAAAGAGCAAAAAATTCAAAAAGCATCTTTTACTTGGTGATATGTTAGAACTTGGAACTCATTCTAAAAAACTTCACCAGTCAATTGTTCCAATAATTAATAAAACAAAAATTGATAAAATTTTCTTAAAGGGAAACTATATAAGTCAAATATTCAAAAAGATTGCAAAATCAAAAAGAGGTAAAGTTTTTAAAACCAACTCTCAAATGATTAAATTTATTAAAAATGATTTGAATAATAACGATTATTTAATGGTTAAAGCCTCAAATGCGACAGGTTTTAATAAGATGATAAATGATTTAAAAGGAATTAAGTAGATGCTTTATCAATTTTTATTAAACTATGTAGATACGTTTGGATTTTTGAATGTTTTTAAATACTTAACTTTCAGAACTGGTTTATCTGTTTTTACATCACTCATAATAGTTTTAATAATTGGAGGGCCGTTTATAAAATTCTTCTCTAATCAAAAAATTTTAAATCCTATAAGAGATGACGGACCTGAAGATCATATAATTAAAAAAATTGGTACACCAACCATGGGTGGATTAATTATTCTATTAGGTTTACTCACATCAGTAATTTTGTGGGCAGACTTATCAAATATTAATATTTTGTTTTGTGTGTACGTTGCTGTTTCATTTGGACTTTTAGGAGCATTTGATGATTATAGAAAGATAAAGTATAGCAACTCTTCAGGAATTTCATCTAAATTTAAAATAATTTTACAAATTGTATTATCAATTATTGGTGTTGTTATTTATGTAAATTTTATAGATTACCAAAATATAACTAATTTATATTTTCCATTTTTTAAAAACTTAATCATTAATCTTGGCTGGTTTTTTATTCCTTTTGCAATATTTGTAATTATTGGTTCATCTAATGCCGTTAATTTGACAGATGGTTTAGATGGTTTGGCAACTGTTCCAGTAATTTTAGTGGCAGCATGCTTTGCATTTATTAGTTATGTAACTGGTAATATTGTATTTTCAGATTATCTACAAATTCCTTACATAGAGGGAACTGGAGAGGTAGCAATATTTTGTGGAGCTATAATAGGTTCATGCCTTGGATTTTTATGGTTTAATGCACCTCCAGCTAAAATTTTTATGGGCGATACTGGTTCATTGTCTTTAGGTGGGTCTTTAGGAGCTGTTGGAATAATAACAAAACATGAAATAGTTTTAGCAATCACCGGAGGCCTTTTTGTATTGGAAGCGGTTTCTGTAATGGTTCAAGTTATTTCATTTAAACTTACTGGAAAAAGAATTTTTAAGATGGCTCCTATCCATCATCACTTTGAGAAAAAAGGTTGGCCAGAGTCGACTGTTGTAATAAGGTTTTGGATCATTTCTATAATTCTTGCAATGATAGGATTAGCTACTTTAAAACTGAGATGAAAAAAAAAATTGAAAATATTTTTTTGAAAAAAAAAATATTAATCTATGGCCTCGGAAAAAGTGGAATATCATCTTTTAAATTTTTAAGAAATAAAGCTGATATATATTTATTTGATGATTTTAAAAACACACATCCAAAACAAATTTCTAAATTAGAATTATCAAAAATAAAATTTGACATAATTATTATAAGCCCGGGTATCAATATTTTTAATTGTAAATTATCTAAATTTCTTAAACTTAATAAAAAAAAAATTTATACAGATTTAGATGTATTTTTTACTTTTTATAAAAATAAATGCATTACTATCACAGGCACCAATGGAAAATCTACTACTGCTAAAATTTTATATGAAGTTTTAAAAGATCAAAAAAAAGATGTGAGACTTATTGGAAACATTGGCAACCCTCCATTGAATGAAAAAAAAATATCAAAAAATACAATCTTTGTGATAGAGGCATCTTCTTACCAGCTAGATTACAGTCAGTTATTTAGTTCAAAGTATTCAATAATCTTGAATATTAAACCTGATCATCTTGAAAGACATAAAACTCTTCAAAATTATGTTGATGCAAAATTTAAACTTTTAGATTCTCAATCTAAAAGTTGTTTAGCATTTGTTAAAAGTGATGACGTACTAATTGCGAGAAAATTTAAAACTAATAAATTTGATTGTAAAATTGTTAAAGT
>QCNQ01000032.1 GCA_003213155.1 Pelagibacteraceae bacterium AG-426-G02
ATCTAATGAAGCAAAGTGGTTCATTTAGAGAAAATGAGGTTGTTGATGAAAGGCTGATGGACTCTGGTGAATTAGAAAAAGAGAGAGGAATTACAATATTAGCTAAACCTGCCTCGATTAATTGGAAAGATTCTAGAATAAATATAATTGATACCCCTGGCCACAGAGATTTTGCTGCTGAAGTTGAAAGAGTGCTTAGTATGGCTGATGGAGCATTATTATTAATAGACTCTGCTGAAGGTGTGATGCCTCAAACAAAATTTGTTTTAGCAAAAGCATTAAAACAAGGTTTAAAGCCAATTGTGGTTATAAATAAATTAGATAAATCAGATCAAAGAGCTAATGAAGTTCTAGATGAAACATTCGACTTATTTGTAAGTTTAGATGCTAATGAAGAACAACTAGATTTCCCAGTTTTATATGCAAGTGGAAGATCTGGATGGGCTGATTATGAAGTTGATGGTCCTAGAGAAAATCTTAATCCACTTTTAGATAAAATTATAGAGCATGTTAAGCCAGCAGAATTAGACAAGTCAAAACCTTTTGCTATGCTGTCTACACTTCTTTATGCCGACAGTTTTTTAGGTAGAAGTTTAGTAGGTAGAATCTCTCAAGGAACAGCAAAAGCTAATCAAGCAATTAAAGCGATCAACTTAAATGGAGAAAAAGTTGATGAAGGAAGATTGACTAAAATTTTTAGATACGAAGGAACCAAAAAAGTTCCAATTGAAGTTGGTGAAGCTGGAGATATTGTAGTTGTTGCGGGTTTAGAAAAAGCTAATGTTGCAGATACTATTTGTGATCTTGAAGTTAACGAACCCATAGAAGCTACTCCTATAGATCCCCCAACGATGTCAATTACCATCACTGTAAATACATCACCTTTGGCTGGCACAGAAGGTAAAAAACTTACAAGTACACAGATTAGAGATCGATTAGTTCAAGAGGCACAAAATAATGTTGGAATTACATTTACTGAAAATGAGGGAAATGATTCTTTTGTGGTTAGTGGACGTGGTGAATTAATGTTGGAAATTTTACTTACTCAAATGAGAAGAGAAGGTTTTGAAATGACTGTTAGCCCTCCAAAAGTTCTTTATAAGAAAGATGAAAATGGAAACAAACTTGAGCCAATAGAAGAAATTACAATGGATCTTGATGAAGAACATTCATCAAAAATAATTGATTCAATGAATAGAAGAAAAGGTAAATTAATAGAATTAAAAGACACTGGTAAAAATAAAAAGAGGCTTATATTTCATGCACCAACAAGAGGTTTGATGGGATATACAAGTAGATTTTTAACGCTGACAAAAGGAAATGGTGTCATCAATAGAATTTTTCATGAATACGGCCCATTTGAAGGTGAAATGGAAGGCAGAAGAAATGGTGCTCTAATTTCTATGGAACAAGGAAAAGCAGTTGCTTTTGCAATCTTTAATTTACAGGCTAGAGGAGAAATGTTTGTAACTCATAACGATCCTGTTTATCCAGGAATGATTGTGGGTCTATCCCCTAAGCCAGGAGATATGATTATTAATGTTATGAAGGGTAAAAAATTAACAAATATGAGAACGCAAGGTACTGATGAAAATGTTGTATTAACTCCAGTTAGAAAAATGTCAATTGCTGAACAATTAAGTATGTTAAATACTGATGAGGCTTTAGAAATTACTCCTGAGTCTTGTAGACTAAGAAAAGCTATTCTTGATCCTCATGAAAGAAAAAGAAGTGAAAAATCAGGCGCTGCTGCCTAATCAAAAATTTTATCAATTAAAAATAAACCTAGAGCAACGCACGGACCAATACCAAAAGCAAATAAAAGAGTTCCAACGCCTACTGTTCCACCTAAATACCAACCAATACTTACAACAGAAATTTCTAAAAAAGCTCTAACGGCTGCGACTGGTAAGTTAGTTACTTTTTGTAAACCAATCATTAATCCATCTCTTGGTCCTGCACCAAGATTAGAAACTAAATAAATGCCCCCACCTATTCCAACCATCATTACAGAAATTACCGCTAGGATTAATTGATTAAAATAATTTGATGGGGTTGGTACAAACTTAATACAAAGATCAATCATAAAGGCTATTATTAAGGCATTAAATATTGTGCCCATTCCTGGTTTTTGGCCCAGAGGTATCCACAAAATTAAAACAGCAATACTTATTATGAGAGTAATTGTTCCAATACTTAAATTAACATTTAAGGAAATACCTTGAGCTAAAACACTCCACGGAGAAGCACCTGTAAAGGAAACAATTAATAACCCTTCACCAAGACCAAACATCGTCAGACCAAAGCATAAAAAAAAGAAAGTGGAAAATTTTGGTTTAAAATTATATGGTTTGTCAGAACTCCAATTAACTTTTGGTATTTTCTTTATTTTTAAAAACATTTTAATAAGTTATTTCTATTATAGATAAAGTCCACTAATGTAATTGCTAAATGAGAAAATTTATAGCCATTTTGTTTATTGTAATTTTTCCAATTATTTCCATGGCACATATGGGTCACTACAATAAATATAACAAAATTGAAATGGAGATTTTTAGAAATGGTGAACTAATTGGATACAATTATTATTTTTTTGAAAGAAATGGTGAAGAAACTATTATTACAAATCAATTTAAATTTTCTGTTGATCTATTAGGAACTACAATTTTTCAGGTTGAGTCATATGGTGAAGAAAAGTATATTAAAGATCAGTTGATATCATATAACTCTAAGACCCTTCAAAATGATAAAAAAAAATTTGTAAATTTAGAACTAAATAAAAAAATTAAAAAATATGATATCAAAGGCTCCTCGTTC
>QCNQ01000033.1 GCA_003213155.1 Pelagibacteraceae bacterium AG-426-G02
TTGAGTAAAAGAATAACCCAAATCTAAGAGTATCCCTCTGATTTTTTCATTTTTAAGTTTGAGGTTGTCTAATTGACTAAACTTTTTATGCTTGAAAATAAATCTGTTTGGGAACTTTTCAGAAATTTTATCTGCAATTTTTTTACTTTCTATATCTCTATCAAGTGCAATTACTCGGGTATCTTTATAACTTAGAATTTTTTTGGTGTAACCGCCTTGACCAAAAGTACAATCAATAAATGTGCCACCATGTTGAGGGGTAATAATGCTAATTATTTCATTAAGCAATACCGGATAATGTTTTGGAGCATCCGATACCATGGTGGCTTCCATTTATTTTTTCGAAGACGATTAATTTTTTTGTCTTCGTAAAAATGCAGGTATTTCTAAATCATCCTCTTCTTGATCTTCATCTGATGTTCCAAGCAAATCTTCAGATGTTGAAGCTTGATTTTCTGTATTAAATAGATCTGGTTCATCTGTATCCACACCAAATTCCTTTAAATCATTTGAAGACTCCTCATTATTAGATGAGCTTAATGCTTCTTGTGAAAAAGAAGTATCATTGTCCTCTGAGATATTTTCAACAATATTTTCAGCTTCTTGATTTTTTAACAATTCTTCATGATACTGATTGTTTACTTCATCAACTGACTGACTCTGAATACCTTCTGACACTATTTCATTTTCAAGTTTAAGTGCTGTTGCACCATCAGAAATTGGGTTGGAATTAGCGTTCTGGAAATTAAAAGAGGTTGTACCTGCAGTTGTACCAAAATCAGAATAGCCAGGATTTCGATTTTGAATACGATGCACCATATTAATAACTGATTTTGTTTCTGGTTGTTGACCATCTAAAGATGTGGCTACAATTGAAACTCTCATTTTTCCATCAAGTTCTGGATCTGTTATGGCGCCAATAATTAATTCAGCTTCAGGATCTACTTCTGCTCTAACCTTATTGACTGCCTCATCAACTTCAAATAATTTAAGATCTTTACCACCAGTAATATTGACTAATAATCCTTTTGCTCCTTTTAATGTATAATCATCAATTAATGGATTACTGATAGCCATCTCAGCAGCTTTCATTGATCTACCTTCTCCCTCAGCTTCACCGGTACCCATCATAGCTTTACCCATTGAAGCCATAACTGACTCCACGTCAGCAAAATCAAGATTGATCAATCCAGGTCTTACCATTAAATCAGTAATACTCTGGACACCATGCATCAATACGTTATTTGAAAGATTGAACGACTCTTCAAATGTAGTTTGTTCATTAGCTATCTTGAACAAATTCTGGTTTGGAATAACTATAATTGTATCAACATGTCTTCTTAATTCCTCTAAACCTTGTTGAGCTCTTCTCATTCTTGAAGGACCCTCATATAAGAATGGTAACGTAACTACTCCAACTGTTAAAATGTTTAATTCTTTGGCAGCTCTTGCAATAACATGTGCAGCACCCGTACCTGTTCCACCGCCCATTCCAGCAGCTATGAAAACCATATTTGCACCTTGTAGAATATTTACTATATCATTTAAAGATTCGTCAGCAGCAGCTTGACCAATATCAAGCTTTGCTCCAGCTCCTAAACCTTTTGTTAAATTCAAACCAATTTGGATTTTAGATTTTGCTTTGCTATGTTTTAAATCTTGAGCATCAGTATTAACTGCAATAAATTCAACACCTTGCATTCCATTATCAATCATTTCATTGATTGCATTTCCACCTGCTCCACCTATTCCCATAACCAATAATCTTGGTTGAAGCTCTTTTATTTCTGGTACCTTAAAATTAATTGTCATTTTGTTATCCCCCGTTATTTGTTAAGTTGATGCTCCCATTTAAGGCTGGCTCGATTTAAATTAGCTTTCTTTCTTGCATTAACCTTAAATTTTTCGAATATTGTTGGTTCCCAAATTTGGAATGTTTTACCTTGACCAACAAAGACCATGCTATTTTTAATTTTTGCATGTTTTAATAATTTTGAAGTAAGTGAAATTCTTCCTTCGCTATCAAATTGTAAATTTGTGCTTTCAGATAAAAT